>CBIHNR010000106.1:0-18663 GCA_966211215.1 uncultured Pedobacter sp. | reverse complement strand
CCCCGTAGAGTCCTGAGTTAACCCGCTTATTGTTCTTGTAAACTGTGCATAGGAGGGAAGGAATGCCGTAAGAACAAGTATAGACAGTAATAAATGTCTCATGCTTATTTTATAAAGAAGGAAGCTGAATTTACAGCATGCATCATTCAGCTTCCTGGTTTTTATCTAGTGTGTGTGGTGTGTTTAGCGATCTTGCGGGGTGTGTGGCCCGGAAAGAACTTGGTTTTGTGTTATGGCTTCACTGTTTGAAGCGGAACAACACTGTTCAGATAATCTTCGATGTTGGTATATCCATCATTGTTTTTATCCTTGCTTGCATCAGAAGCATCTTTAGAATTTAAACCATTTTTAGTTTCCCATTCATCAGGCATGCCATCGTTATCTGAGTCTTTGTAAGGTTTTCCTGAGTATTCAGGATAGCCACCTACCTGAGTTATGTCGGTGATAATTCCTTTTTTGTAAGAATCAATCGGTAATCTGCGGTGCTCAAATTGAGTTTCAGGTAGTTTTACATTGCTTAATGCATTGATTTTTCCTGTTCTTACCTGCTCAATTACACGAGTATCAACCGGATCTCTTTTGGGAAGAGTTGCACCAGTATTTGCCAGAACATAATCAAAAGCTTGCTTGGCCGAAAGCACCGAAATTTTAGGCATAGGTAAAGGCTGGTTCACCTTCATTTTAGCAAAATAAGTTTTAGCTTCAGCAAAGCTCATCAAATCACCTTTTTTGCCTTCCATTTGTACACCGCCATTCCAGTTATCCTTAGTTACAGCACTATTGCCTTCTACGATATTGCCATTTACGTACGCCCTGCCGAAAGTAACGTAAGGAAGTTTGCTTCGTCCAGACTCAGGTTTAAGCAGCCTGTATCCTATCGGAGCATCAGTTGGAGTAAGCGGCCCCGGTTTAAAATAGTTATTAAAGATGTTGTAATTAGAACGGTAATCACCACCATCTACGGAACGGTGTACCCAGTTAAACACAACGTTATTTACAAAGTTGAAAACATCAGCCCAGCCGATAGATGGATTACGGGCGGCGTTGTCAGCCCAGAGGTTACGCATATAAGTAGCATTTTCGCCACCAATAGTACTGCCGAAAGCGTGGTTCCAGGTGTCCAGAGCTTCAGAGAAAATAGAGTTCTGGATGGTGATGTTTACCGTACCCAATTTAGCTTCCTGCGTGCCGGTGCTATCGTTGTACATGTGTCGATACATCGACATATTCTCGTCCAGCCCCCAGCTTGCAGAAACGTGGTCAATCATGATATTTCCAACCGGATTACCTCCAATTGCATCGTCCCTTCTGCCTACGTTTGTTTCGCCCCTACGGAAACGCATAAAGCGGATAACCACATCGTGAGTATTGATCCACACAGATTCTCCGGCTACGCAAACGCCATCACCAGGCGCAGTTTGGCCAGCTATAGTAATGTAGGGAGCACGAATAATTAAAGGAGTTTTTAAACGGATGATACCAGCTACATTAAAAACTACGGTGCGGGCACCGCCCTGCTCACAAGCTTCTCTTAATGATCCGGGGCCACTATTGGCAAGGCTGGTCACCACATATACTTTTCCTCCACGGCCTCCGAAGGAGTAAGCGCCTCCGCCTTCTGCCCCAGGAAATGCCAGGATTGATGCCTGGGGAAGGTCGATAGCGCGTGAAGCCCATGGAATATAAGGCTTGCCCTCTCTGGCTTCTTTTTCAATAATAGGCAAGGCTTTTTGCCATGCAATATCCGAATGGCGGCGGGCATCAGCCATTAATTTTCCCGAGGCTGCGCCTATTGCTTCCGGCACCTTTGGGTATTGTGCGTAAACACTTGTATAACTTCCTGATACTGTTGTCAATAACAAGAGTCCTTTCCAAAATTTGTTCATACTTGTTAATTAAGGGTGTATTTCTGTTGGGTTATTGTTTGTTTTCTTTCTGAGCTGCAAGTTTTCTTTCAAGGTCTTCGGTCGCCTGGCGCAGGTTGTAGCCTTGTTTTGCTAAATAATTGTTAGCCCTGCCCCGGTATTTGATAAACCATTTATGCCTTTCCTTTGCGTTCAGCACATTCATCGCATTGTCTCTGGCTTCCAATAGGTATTCATAAACCTGTTTTTTCTGAGGCTCGGTAAGGTTTGGCAATAATGCCTGAAAGTGAGTGTATTCTTTGTCTAAGCCATTATCGGTCATTTCGTTTTTTACCAGTTCAACCTGCGCAGAATCAGTGAAAGTGGATAATAGAGTTACAAAGCGGTTACGTTGTCCGTCAAGCTGCGTTTTATAAATATTCCAGATTGCCGAAGCTTCCTTTTCAACTTCTTCTTTACTTTTTGAAGGCTGCTTTAAGGCTGAATCCATTTTGGCATTCCTTTCATTCAGAGCCTCTTGGATTGTCTGATACTGATGTGCCAGCAGATTTCTTACCTGTTCTTTTTTTGCGGCGTCAGCTATTTTTAAACTGGCAGTGATACGGGAGGATTCAACAATTTCAAGATCTGCCGAATTCAGGTTTCTGCGTTTTGCCCAAAGATTTCCTTCCTCTTTAAGATTAAATCCCTGTGCGGTTAAGTAGTTAGCAATCTTTCCTTTGTACTTGCCAAACCAGCCATGCTTTTCTTTAGAAGAACCGCCGTCCATAGCATGCTCCCTTGCTTCAATCAAAAATGCTTTAATCTGGCTTTGCTGCGTTTGAGTTAAATGAGGTAACATTAACAAGTAGTTATGATAAGTTAGCGGAACAACGTTGTAGGTCATCCCGTCTTTTACTTTTTCCACCTGCTGTTCCGACAATAAAGTGGAAAGTTTAGCTAAATACTTCTTATGCAATTTACTGATGTCCTTATCAGCATCTTCTTTAATCACTTTTACTTTGGCCTCTTCCCGGGTTTTTTTTAATAAAGTATCGCGCTTGCCCTGAATGGTATTGATATCAAAATATTGTCCGGCAATCAAATCCCGTACTTTGACTAACTGCTTCTGATCCTGAATATTCAGGCTTTGAACAATTTTATCAGCCCGCTCATTCAATACCTTTTTATAGGCTTTTTCTTCTTGTTTCGTTTGTCCGTTAGCTGTTATGGCCGAAGCCAGAAGTAAGGCAAGAGTTACCTGTTTTATTGTTTTGGAAAAGTTCATATAGTGGTTGTTTTTTATATCCCCATTGTTGAGGAACTTGTCATTTGTTTTGATTATAAGAGGTTTGTCCATTTAAAGAAACTACTTTAAAAGAAGGGAAGGAAGGGAATGCGCCTGTAGGTAGACTTTAAGGAGATGAAATGGGATAAAGCATGGATAAAGCGGATGCCCAAAATCATTGAGGAAGTAAGCTAAAGGCCATGCCGAGAAGAGCTGGCTTAAGCTGAGATAAACCGGCCTGCAATCCTTACACTCGATTTATCTCCTCTCTATAATATCAATTTCTCCCTTATTTATTTTAGTTAAAAGTGTTTCTTTAGAAGATAATTTTAATAAATTGTAGTTATCTTCAAAAACGCTTTTACCATAATATTCCTAAACAAATTATATGAAAACTAACACCTTAAAAATGGCATGCCTGGTCTTGTTCCTTACAAGTGCTGCAGCCACAGCCCAAACTTTGCCCAATTCTGCCATTCCATTTGATCCGGCGGTTAAAATCGGGAAACTGGAAAATGGCTTAACCTATTACATAAGGAAGAATGCCATCCCTGAGAAAAAAGTGGAGCTTCGCCTGGTTGTAAACGTAGGCTCGGTACTCGAAAGCCCTGACCAGCAAGGCTTAGCTCATTTTATGGAACACATGGGCTTTAACGGTTCTAAAAATTTCCCCAAAAATGAACTGGTGAGTTATCTGCAAAGTGTGGGAGTAAAATTCGGCGCTGATTTAAATGCCTATACCAGCTTTAACGAAACGGTTTACATCCTGCCCATTTCATCAGATAATCCTGAAATTCTGGACAAGGGATTTACGGTATTGGAAGACTGGGCATTCAATAACTCGCTGGATAAAAACGAAATAGACAAGGAGCGGGGAGTGGTTCTGGAAGAGTCTCGTTTAAGCAAAGGTTCCTGGGAGAGGTTTAGCCGCCAGTACTTCCCCAAATTATTTAACGGTTCTATTTATGCCGAACGCCTGCCTATCGGAAAAGATTCTATTCTTAAGAATTTCAAGCCTGAAACCCTTGAACGTTTTTATAGAGATTGGTACAGGCCGGGTTTAATGGCGGTAATTGTGGTCGGAGATATTAATCCGATAGAAGCAGAGCGATTGATTAAAGCGCATTTTTCCGCTGCAAAGAATCCCGCAAATGCTCCTGCGCGGCCAGATGTTATAAATATTCCGGCACGTACCAAACCTGAAGCTTTGGTTTTAACAGACGCTGAGGCTACTCAAACCGCATTACAGATTTACAACTTCGTGCGGCCACGAAAAAACGTCTTCACCTGGGCAGACTATCGCCGTACCCTTGTCGAAGAGCTTATGTCTCATTTAATTAATGAGCGTTTAAGAGAGCTTACTCAAAAAGAAAATTCTCCATTCTTGTATGCTTACACCGGATTAAGCCAGTTTCTAAAGGGATACGAAAGCTTTAATTCCTATGCCGTTTTAGGTGATAAGCCGGTTTCAGCAGCAATAGATGCGTTGATAGCCGAAACGGAGAGGGCAAGGAAATTTGGTTTTTTAGCGACAGAGCTAAATCGGGCAAAAGCTGATATGCTTAACCGGACCCAGGAGGAATTTAACGAACGCGATAAGTCGAATTCATCATCTTTCGTGTATCAGTACATTTCGCATTTCCTGGCTTCTAGTCCAGCCCCTGGCATAGAAAGCCGATATAAATATCTTAAAGAAATATTGCCTACAATAAGCCTTGCCGAAATTAACACTATGGCAAAGAGCATGCCTACCAGTACCAATGCATTTTCATTAATTACAGCACCTTCAACAATGAAGGATAAGCTACCGGATAGCGAGGGCTTGTTAAATATGCTTATCGCTGCATCTAAAAAGCCAGTTACCGAATACAAAGAAAAAGTGATAGCTTCCAAGCTGTTGGACAAAGCACCTGCAAAAGGCTCCATTATAAAAGAAAGCCATAACGAGAAATTAGGCACAACCAATCTCACCTTAAGCAATGGTATCACTGTAACATTAAAACCCACAAACTTTAAAAACGACCAGATTTTAATGGATGCATGGCGTTGGGGAGGTGTACATAAGTTTCCGGTTGCAGATAAAGCGAACGCCGAAAACACAACCCGTGTAGTGCAGGCTATGGGTGTAAAAGATATGACGCCTACTGATTTAGGCAAATTTTTAACCGGGAAAACGGTTACTGTATGGCCTTACCTAAATGATAATGAGGAGGGAATAGAAGGCAGCAGCAGCGTTAAAGATTTCGAAGAGTTTTTGCAATTAACTTATCTGTACTTTACTCAGCCACGTAAAGATGTAAGCCTCTTTAATTCATATATTGATAAACAGAAAAATAGCGTAAAGTTCATTATGCAAAATCCTGGGGCGTTTTTTAACGATTCGATAAATAAAGTGCGTTACAACAATCACCCCTGGACGCAATTGATACCAAATACTGCATACTACGATAGAATCAATATTGATAGAAGCCTTGCAATTTATAAGCAGATCTTTTCAAACGCTTACGGAATGCACTTCACATTCACAGGAAATATTGATGAAAAGGCAGTAAAACCCCTGTTCGAAAAATACCTGGCATCATTGCCTTCAAAACCAATGGAAAACACATTTACAGATGTGGGGTTGAGGCCAATTAAAGGTATTGTTGAAAAAGAAGTAAGGCGCGGAAAAGATTCCAAAAGCACGATTCATTTAAGCTTTAGCGGCGAAACGGTTTATACACCAAAGGAATCTATGGCACTAAGAGCACTTACTGAATCTTTAAATATAGAAGTGATTGAAAAACTGCGCGAAGAAATGGGTGGAATATACGGCGGAGGTTTTCATGGATATATCTTTAGAAGGCCTTATGTTGGCTACAGTATTAGCAGCCATATCCCATGCGGACCCGAAAATGTAGAAAAACTTACCAATGCGTTAATGGAGCTATTAAAGTCCGCAAAGGAAAAAGGAGTGGAGCAGAAAACACTGGACAAGGTTAAAGAAGGATGGCGCAAGCAGCACCTTGCCGACATGAAGAATAACGATTTCTGGCATCGCCACTTAAGCCACAGCTGGATCGAAAAGGAAGATCCCGAACTGATTTTAAATTACGAAAATGAATTAAATGCTTTAACGGTTGATGATGTTAAAAACGCTGCTGTTAAATATCTTGACATGAACAATTATGTGAAGATGGTTCTGAATCCTGAGATAGAGCAGAAAGCAAACTAGAAGAGCAACTTATTGATGAAGTTATAATGATAGAATTTACAACTGGTTGATTTATAGTTGTTTTTTGAATATGAAACTTTGTCATCTCGACGAAAGGAGAGATCCTAAAGCGTTATATATAAACGTGCTAGGATTCCTCCTTGGGTCGGAATGATAAAGCTAGCTAACCTAATTACAGAAATAACGATATCGGGGCTGAGTCAAATGATGTTTCAATAAACCCTTAACAACACAAAATGATAGAGCAAAATAAAACCAAATTAGTAGAAGTCTTTTCCGGAGATTTCATCCGGGCAAAAGCTATTCAGGATTTCCTAGTAGACAATAATATAGACGCCAGTTTACAAAACGAGTATATGGCTCAAATTGCACCCTGGCAAGTTTCGCCTGGAGGTTTTAAACCGGTTAAGGTAATTGTAAAAGATTCAGACTTAGGCTTAGCACTTAAACTTATTAAAGAGTTTGAGGGCGAAGAACGCCAGAACTGAGAAGGAAACGTTATTACGTCCGAAAATGGGTAATCGGTATCAAGGCGAATAAAAAGCCCATTATCTCTGTATCTAGTTGCAGGTTTTCGTGGTTGAGATATCCCAAATCGACAGCTACACAGTTAGTAAAATCATGAAACATAGATTCTTTCATGTCGTATCATAGGCTTCATTCGCTTACCTATGAGGCTTTCATTTACTAAAAAAAACCTGCTTGGATTTTGTCTTGCAATTGTGCTGGTAGCATCACTGGCATTTATTTCTTACAATGCTATTTATAAACTCGTAGCAGCAGATAAATGGGTAGTACATACCCAGTCTGTAATTCAAAAGGCACTTACTATTTCAAGTAAACTCACCCTGGCCGATGATAAACAACGGTCTTACTTGATTAGAAATAAGAAGGAAGAGTTACATGGCTACTACGCGCTTGTAGAAGGTATATTACTTGATATAAACGGCCTTAGGGATTGGGTTGGAGATAATTCTTCCCAACGTTCCAAAATAGATTCCCTTCATAAATATACTATCGACTATTTTTCCCAGTTTGATCATGTTAATACAATAGAAAGAACAGGATCGCTGAATCAACACAAGCTGTTTATTCTTAACAGCAGCTCCAGAGATGCCTGCCTTAGCCAGATTCAAAAGATCATTCGTGAAGAACAAAGGCTTTTAAGCATTCGGGAGTTGGCTAGCAAAGAGCGTGCATTAAATGCAGAGGTACTTATCGTTTCTAACGCAATTCTTGGTATTCTTTGCATCGTCACTCTTGCTTACTTTGTTCAAAGTACGTTTAAAGCCAGAAGCCTGGCAAGAGAAAAACTCAAGCTGAGTGAGAGCTTATTTCATAACTCGTTTAACCATGCAAGCGTAGGCAAGGCGCTGGTTTCTCCGCAAGGAGAATGGCTAAAGGTAAATCCAGCTCTTTGTAATATTCTTGGCTATAGTAAAGACGAACTCCTGAAACTTACTTTTCAAGACATCACACATCCTGAAGACCATCAGCTAGATGTTCATCTATTGAAAGGTACTCTTGGTGGAGAGATAGACACTTTTGTGGTTGAGAAAAGGTATATCCATAAGCAAGGGCATCATATATGGATTCAACTTAACGTTACCTTGGTCAGAGAAAATGGAGTTCCAAAATTCTTCATATCAGAGATCATTGATATAACTCCTGCAAAATCTTTAATTGCAGATTTAAAGGCTAAAAATGAGGCGATTAAGCATAAAGAGGAACAACTTACTTCTTTTATTGAACATTCTCCTGCCGCAATTTGCATGCTGGACATGCAAATGAACTTTATTGCTGCAAGTAAATTTTGGACGGAATCTTATTTAAAGCCTGGACAAATTTTTATAGGAAAAAATGTTTATGAATTGTTTCCCCACCTGGATAATAAATGGAAAATGCTGCACGAAAGAGCATTAGCCGGCGAGGTTATTTCTTCTTCAGAGGAACTGTATATCACTCCGGAGGGTAAAGAAGAATGGGTGAATTTCGAGTTTCGCCCCTGGTATCAGCATACAGATGTAATTGGCGGAATCATTCTGTTTGCTGAAAATATAACAGAACAAAAACAAGCAAAAGAAGAGCTGATCAGAGCAAAAGAGGAAGCAGAGCAGGCGGCTATTGCTAAAACCAACTTTCTGTCTACCATGAGCCATGAGATACGCACGCCGATGAATGCTGTTATTGGCTTTACCCATTTGCTGCTTCAAAACGCTAGGGAAGACCAGATGGAATATCTTAAAATGCTTAAGTTTTCGGGAGAAAACCTGCTGGTACTTATTAATGATATCCTCGACTATAATAAAATTGAAGCTGGCAAAATACAATTTGAAAGCATTGACTTTAATCTTCGTGAACTGATTCAAAATATCAAAGGAGGACTGCTGGAGAAAGCAAAGGACAAAGGAATCGAGTTAAAAGTATTGATGGATGATGAACTTCCTGAAATGGTTAAAGGTGATTCTGTACGCCTAACACAAGTGCTGGTTAATTTGCTGAGCAATGCAGTCAAATTTACAGAGCGGGGGAGGGTAACTATTTCAGCTTCCATTAGTGATACCACATCTACGCATACCATGGTTAATTTTGCGGTACGAGACACCGGCATTGGCATAGCCAAGGATAAACAAGAATTTATATTTGAATCCTTTACGCAGGCAAGTGCAGATACCACCAGGAAATACGGTGGAACAGGGCTTGGTTTGGCAATTTCCAAACGTTTGCTAGAACTACAGAACTCTAAGATTTTTCTGGAAAGTGATTTGGGAAGAGGTTCGTGCTTTCATTTTGAGCTTGCATTCAAAAAAAGTAAGATCCAAAAATCAGGCGACGGCCTAAAGTTCAGTCCCGAGAAGAGGAGCTTAAAGGGAGTACATGTTCTTTTAGCTGAAGACAACCGTATAAATGTTGTTTTGGCAAAGCAGTTTTTAAAGCAATGGGAGATTGAATACGATGTGGCTGAAAATGGTAAAATAGCTTTAGAAATGGTTCAGCTTAAGCCGTATCACCTTGTATTGATGGATCTTCAAATGCCCGAGATGGATGGATATACAGCTACCATCGAAATCAGGAAACTAGAAGGAGAAAGGTATCAGAAATTGCCGATTATAGCATTAACCGCCTCTGCAATGAATGAAATCAGGGAAAGTGTGCTTAACATCGGGATGAATGATTCGGTAACCAAGCCGTTTAATCCGGATGAACTCTATTCTAAAATCGACCATTACAAAAGCTGCCTGAGCGCAGTTTGATAAACAACCGCTGTATAAACGTACTCAATCGGCTTTACAATTTAATGGTATGTAAAGAATGAAAAGCCCGCATATAGGCTGATTTACTTTCCCACGGGCAATTGTTAAAGTTTGTTAGGTAGGAGGCAGTTTACAGGTATTCGTTATTGTAAAAAGAAGTTAATAAATTTATAATGTCAACCCCTGAAAAACAAGAAAGTCCTCAATTGAAATCCCCGAGCGATTGTGATAGATGAGTAAAAAGATCTTTGTAGTTTTTTCAACTTGATAAACAGATTTATTAAAACTTACAATCATGAAAAGGCGAATCCTGGTAATAGACGACGATCCTGCTGTTCTTTCAATGGTGGAAGAAGTGCTGGCTTACGAACACTTTGAAGTTATGGCATTAGGCAATACCCACAATGCCATTGAAGCCATTCAACAATTTGGGCCAGACGCTGTGTTATTAGATTACCTGATTGGCCATATAAATGGCGGAGACCTTTGCCACTTGATAAAATCAAGTCCGAAAGTGAATCATATCCCTGTAATAATTGTTTCGGCGTATTCAAATATTTTCGACTCGTTGGGAACTTTTCAGAGTGATGCTTTTATTGCAAAGCCGTTTGACATGGAGGACTTGCTTAAAACGATTGATGACTGTATTGCTCAAAGTGATCAATTACCCCCTGTAATGTGAGAATTTTTGCTGTGACTCTACCTTTAAAATCCTTAAACTTTAAAACTTCTGCAGGCTGATTGAAAATAGCCCATCATTAAGTCCGCTATTTTTCACTGGTACCATTTATTTCTATTTGATTAACAGAGCGATCCGATCTCATCGAGACGCTTATGGCGTGTTTTTTCAAGCAGAGGGAATAACAGGGAAGGTCCACCAGAATATTCGTCCGCCAATAGTTTTTGAATCCTTATTTATCGGTTTAATTCCCTATTTTGATGCCTTGGCTCAAATGATTAGCAAGCCGTTAAAACATTTACGCCTAATCAAAGTTGACTGATATACGATGAGCATATATGACTTTGTAAAATTAAACATTGACCAACGAGCTGAAGAAGCCTGGAAAGGTACCTATCTCTGCGAACGGGTGTATGCCGATTACCTAATTCAACTTTATAATGTAAGTAATTTCTATGTAGAAGTATTTTACAAAGCCGAGTTAAATAAAATTGTTAAAATCCAATATTTTAAGTCTACCCGCTTGCTCGATCCTTATTTAAAGAACTAGGAGTACGAGAAAAAGCTCTGTCTCTTTAATAGCCTCTATCAATCAGAGCAGAATTATCCATCAAAGACTTTGCCGTATGCTCGAAAAGCGTTTAATGAAAGGTTAAAGCCAAGCCCGCCGTCCTCCCTAATCTATACACCGGCTGTTTTATAGTTTGTCATTATTCTGTTGTGAAAATCTCGCATATCAATGGTTAATATCTGTTGATAAATAATTAACTCCTCGTGAACATTTGTAGTCAGAATTTACCCAATTGACGCAGCCTTTAATTGCTTCCAAGCCTTCTTTTGTAACAGATCTATTACTAACCGGTTAGAAAAACATCTGATGCAGAGCTCGATGGTAGGGCTTTTTGCATGAACTTAACTAACAATAATTACAAACCAAATTAAATCAACATGAAAATTAAAATTCTATTGGCATTTGCATGCGGGTTGGTATTTACTGCTTGTGAAAAGAAAATTGAAACTTCAGAACCTGAAGCAGGAGGCTCATCGAAAAATAAAGCAACAGCTTTTGCCACAGCAGCAATTAATGCAAGTTCTGTGCAACAGCTAATTAGAGGTTTTGGAGGAGCAAACATACGTGGCTGGATTCCAGACCTGACAACCGATCAAAGAACTAAAGCTTTTTCTCCAAGTAGCGGGATGGGATTAAGTATACTCCGTGTTAGGGTGCCCAATAGCAGTTCAGAATTTGCTGCCGAGAAACCGACTATTGATGCGGCTAAATCCTACGGCGCCTCAGTTATAGCATCGGCATGGTCTGCGCCGGCGTCAATGAAAGACAATAATAACGTTGTAGGTGGAAAACTAAAGACCAGTTCTTACGCCGATTATGCTACCCATTTGCGAGATTTCAACACCGCCATGGGAGGATTATTAGCAATTAGCCCGTCTAATGAACCTAATATTCAGGTGAACTACGAATCTATGGAAATGACAGCTGCTGAAGTGGCAAACTTTGTTGCAGCCCAAGGCACAAATTGTGGGGCTTCGATAATGGCACCAGAGCCATTTAATATGAGCCAGACATTTATCAACAGCTATTTAAGCAATGCTACCGCAAAATCGAAGACAGCCTATGTATGCGGGCATATTTATGGTGCCACTCCTGCATATTTCAATCCGGGAAAGGAAGTATGGATGACAGAGCACATAACTGATACGAACGATGGCAACATCTGGACTGGCGCCATGAATACAGCAAAAGAAATTCATGACTGCATGAATGCCGGCTATAACATGTATGTATGGTGGTATATCAGACGGTCATATGGCTTGCTTGACGAAAGTGGCAATGTAACCAAGCGCGGTTATGCAATGACACATTTTTCAAAATGGATACGTCCGGGCTATAACAAAATTTCCTGTACAGCTAACCCAACTGCCGGCGTGTATGTAACTGCCTATAAAAGCGGGTCTAAATTGGTTATCGTAATTATCAATCAAAACTCGGCTACTACTTATCAGAGTTTTAGTTATAGCGGAATATCAGTAGCTGGGTTTAACAGATACATAACAACCAGCGCTTCTAATCTTGCTACTAACAGCTTTGCTGTTTCCGGGGGCAGTTTCGGCATTAACCTTTCACCTTCAAGTATTACCACCCTGGTATCCTATTAAGAATTGACTTTTGTTTCAACGAAAGTAGTTCGGCGATGGGGTGCTTCCCGGGAGCACCCCATTACTAAAATCGATTGTAAAACCTTAGATAAGTAATTTTAATGTTGTTGAGCTTCAGCAATTAAATAAATTTTTCAAGGGGTTATAGACATTCCAAATGTAAGAATAACAGCTAGATAACGCTCGATTTTTCAGCCGAAGGCTAACATTTTAAATTCATTTTACATTCTGTCGTAACAAATACGTAACAGTCCAATTTGCATTTTTGATATTTAAATCCGACTTTGGCATTGTAAAATATAAAGGGCGCTTCCCAAGTTTGGAAAAGCACTTTTTATTTCTCAGACTTCGTAGCTCAGTTGGTAGAGCAACTGACTCTTAATCAGTGGGTCGAGAGTTCGAATCTCTCCGAGGTCACTTGAATTTTGAAAACCGCTTCTATTGATGATAGAGGTGGTTTTTGTGTTTATAGCGATTTTACCAACTGCATTTACGTGCGGATATAAAGGTTTTTGAGTTCGTCAGCTCGAAATACAGGGATAAAAAGTAAAGGTTATTTTATTATAAACTTTAACTCAGAAAAAATTATTTAAATAGAAAGCCACCTTATTACGATGGCTTTCACTAATAACGCTTAGATAAATATTATTTTTTAATTACTTTCAAGGTTTTACTATGTCGCCCGGCTGATATCCGGAGAACATATAGCCCTGGTGCCAATTGGCTACCCACTGACATTCCATTTTCTCCTGCACCGCTTTCTTTCATATTACCCAATTGATCAAAGATGTGATAAGTAAATGATTCCGGGGCACGGATAATAAATGCTTCAGAAGATGGATTCGGGTAAGCACTGAACTTGTTGTTTACCTCCTCTTCTGGCAGTTTGATCAACTCGTTGGTAACAGTTCCAATACCAGCTATCCCATCAATTCCGATCGAGCCGAGTTTATGCAGACTAAGCGAAACTATATCAATGCTGGCATTCCTCGTTACCAGGCTGAGCGGCCAAGTTCCTGTCTTAGGGGTGAGGACGGCAGGATAATAGAATTCGCCATCGTTGGCAAACACCTCCCAGATACCGCGATCATAGAACGCCCGGATACGTACATTGCCATCGGCCATGGGCTGCAGGCTCCGCCATTGCCCCCCGGCACCGATTTTCCCCCCCTGTGCGAAGTTGTAAGAGAGCACAAACTCTCCCACTGAAAAATCCATCTGCGCACGTGTGCTTTGCGCTTTGAACACAATTTCCAATTCAATACCTTCGCCCGAAAGGCCACTCATGAGGTTGACCCCCGGGTTCAATGTCTGGCTACTCCAGGTCGTTGTGCTGGTCCGCAGCTTAGAAACTTCCGCTACAGGATTGATATGCAACTTCGGCACGCCAGCAATTGTTTTCAGTGTCAACACGTTTGGAAGGTTCATATATCTGTTGAAAGGCGTACCTGGATACTCTGTTCTTCCGTTACTCATCATGATCCTTCGGCCATCCGGAGTGTTATTAAATGTGAGTGCTGCTGCCATATCCCACTTCTGTCTGCCATACCAAAAGGGGCCGTATTGCTGAGTGAAAGTGTTGCCATCGAAAGTCCCTACGATATATTGGCGATATCCCGAGGAAAAAACCCACTTCACATTGGATGTGTTTCCGTCTACAGGCAGCGGGAACAGATCAGGTACTTCGGTTGTGCCGGTGATATCGACCTTCGATTTGAAAACCCAATTTTTCAGATTGGTAGAGTTAAAGATGTGGTAGCCATCGTTATCCACATATAGCAGCATCACCCATACGTTTGTTGGGGCATACCAGAACACGACCGGATCATGGTTGTAGCCTGCGATATTCGGCACTACCGGGTTACCCGGATAATAATTGAATGTACGTCCATTGTCCGTGCTGTAAGCCAGCGACTGGGCAAAATAGTTGGGTGCCGACATGCGCGGATTGTCCGCTCCTCCTGCCGCTGACGTATAAAGGGTCACAATGGCTCCGGCGCCGAAACCAGCTGTGTTGTTGGCATCGACCACGGACGAACCATTCCAGGCTTCGCCCCAATATGTCTCGGTAATAGCATCTGGCAGTTCTGTCCAATTCACGAGATCTGTGCTTACGGCATGGCCATGGGTAATGTTGTCCCAGGCCCAGCCAACAGGATTGTGCTGGTAACCCAAGTGATATTCACCATTCTTATAGACAAGGTTGTTTGGATCACTCAGAAAGCCGCGTTTGGCGGTGTAATGATAGATTGGACGGAGCGTTGCTGTAGCATCAGGGATTGCATCGCCCTGGACGAAAAAATTTTGCAGCTCGGTTGAGGTAGCAAATTTCGAATCAAGGCGCACGACCAGTTCCTTGCCCGTATACGGTGCCATGTCTATGAATGCCCAGAAATCCGGAGTCGTACTCAGTTCCACGTTCATTTCCCGGACTACCAGACCATCCTGAACTAGCTCGACCTTACGTTTGGTTGCACCAGTCTTAACCGGCAGGAGCAGGTATTTCTTGCTAGGGACAATGACGCTAGACAAGGATGCGTCGGTTGCAATGATCTGGTCCAGGTTGAGGTGTCGCCAACCGCGTGCAGCAGGCCCAGCGCTATCCACGATCTGAATCTGTGCAGTACCAATGCCGCTCACATCCCATTGGAGCCAATCCAGTTGTTCGCGATCACCCATGCCGGCCGCCGTCCGGACCACCACCCCACCGACAAGCAGGTTGATGGTTGTTTGGGGGCGCCAATTGCCGCCACCTATGAGGAACCGTATGTATTTGCGTGTGATGGAAAAAGATGGCGATGTCAGCGTGCCGACATTGTCATCACTGGTCAATTTCGTGTAAACCAGGCCGCTACCCAGATAGCCGGCCACGCCAGTCGGACTTTTCTTTGGGCCAGTGCCAAAGCAACTCCCCGTTGCCGTCCATGATCCACCTGTTGGAAGCCATACATAAGTGCTTTGTTCAAAATCTGAGAGCAGAATGTCCTGGGCGTTGGTGCGAGACAGAATCAGCAACGCAAAAATTAGAGTCAAAACTTTCTTCATTTTCATATTAATTAGGTTTATATTTTCATGCAGCTCTGAGGCCGCTCAGGGCCGGCTCAGGACTTTGTCCCCCAGTGGCTAGTTTCCGGGGAGATGAGTTTGAGGCTCCTCGACACTCCTTTGGTTTCAAGTGTCTATTCAATTATATATTTCTATTATAATGGCTACACTACATAACAGAAGCTAATACCAGTTTTGCTCAGTATCTGCTTTAAAAAAGCCGGCCATCCTAGACAGCCGGCTTAACCAATTATAAATCACGAAGTAGATGAAGTTTTTAATATTGGTGTACTGTTTATCATTAGTTTTATAAAATCACAACATCACTGTACCAGTCAATTTTATACCCTCGACGAACTACCAACAGGAATATCAAACTTCCAAGGCTCTAAAATCCACGGTACTGCTTTTTAAGAAGCCGACCATCATTAAGACAGCCGGCAACTAACCAATTGAATCAATCTATGATAGAAGCTTTTTATTGAATAATCACTGTACCAGTCAGTTTTATATCTCTTGATGAATTACCAGCAAGAATGTCAAACTTACCGGGCTCCAAAACCCATTTATTCAAATTATCATTGAAATATTGAAAAGCGTTTTCATCCAAAGTGATGGTTATTGTTTTTGATTCGCCAGGCTGAAGAAATACCTTTTGAAAACCTTTGAGTTCCTTTTCTGGCCGTGGCAGTGTTGATTTTTGTTGATGGACATAAACCTGACTTATATCTGCGCCTGCAACTTTGCCCGTATTTTTTACTGTAAAGCTTACGGTTGCTTTTCTGTTGGCTGCTGATACTTTCAGATTGCTATAGCTAAATGTGGTGTAGGATAATCCAAAACCAAAGGGAAATTGAGGTTCTACTTTGTAAGTATCAAAGTAACGATACCCCACATAAATATCCTCAAGGTAATACGCATTCTTTTTGTCATCGCCGGGATAAGCGCCGAGTTTATGCGCGGGAGAATCTTCTAATTTCCTTGGAAAACTCATGGTAAGTTTACCAGATGGATTTACTTGGCCAAAAATGATCTTTGCCAACGCATTACCCCCTTCCATGCCGGGGTACCAGGCCTGGATAATTCCTTTCGCATCTTTTAGCCACTGACTCATATCAACCGGACCACCACCCATCAAAACAACAATGGTTTTTGGATTGGCTTTTAATACAGCTTTAATTAGTTCATCCTGGCCAAACGGCATTTGCATACCAGGCTTGTCAACGCCTTCTGCATCATTAGCATCATCGCCCCATTTATCGAAAATGTAATTATGTGTCCAGCCTCCAACAACAATGGCCACATCAGCTTTTGCCGCTGCTTCTGCCGCTTGCTGAATTAAACCGGCATCGGTGGTTCCACCTCTTTCCGTTTTATAACCCGGGCTGTATGTTATATTGATCTTATTACCTGCACTATTTTTTAAACCTTGCAGCGGGGTTATCTCATAAAATGCCTTTACCTGAGAACTTCCGCCACCTATCGCTTGCTTTCTTTCCGCATTGTTTCCAATAACCGTAATCGATTTAATCGAAGATGATAAGGGTAAAATGTTCTGCTCGTTTTTCAGTAACACAATTCCTTCTTCTGCAACCTTTAATGCAGTTTGCTGATGTGCTTTGGTATTGTATTCGCCTTTCGCTCTCTTGCCATCAATCATGCTGGTTTTGAACATCACGTATAAGATCCGCCTTACTTTTTCATCAATAAGATATTCAGGAACTTTCCCTTGGCGAACCAGTTTTACTACCGTATCTGCCATGTAGAATTTGCGATAGTAAGGATTAGGCAACATGCTGATATCTGTTCCCATTTCAAGATCCAGACCGTTCCATAGCGCCTCCATGGTGTTATGTACGGCGTTCCAGTCGCTCATCACCAAACCCTTGAAGCCAAATTCCTTTTTGAGGATTTTGTTTAAGAGATAATCGTTTTCTGAAGCCCATTGTCCACGGAATTTATTGTAGGAAGCCATTACCGTGTTTACACCTCCTTCCTGCACCACCGCTTTAAATCCCGGTAAATAGATTTCTCTCAAGGCTCTTTCACTCATGTGTACATTGACAGTTTCACGATTGGTTTCCTGGTTGTTGGCCAGATAATGTTTTACACATGCCGAAACTCCCTGGCTTTGTACACCTTTTGTGTAACCAACCGCCATTCTTGAAACGAGGTATGGATCTTCGCTCTCATACTCAAAATTTCTTCCGTTAAGTGGCGTGCGAATGATGTTGATGCCTGGGCCAAGAATGACATCTTTACCGCGAAAACTGGCTTCGCTTCCCAGCACTTTCCCAAATTCAACGCCTAACTGAGGGTTCCACGTCGAGGCCAGACAAATACCTGTTGGCAAATATGTTGAGGAATCACGTACATTTTTATCGGGCTCAAAGTCACGTCCATGCTCTAGCCTCACACCATGAGGCCCGTCAGAAGTTACCATTTCAGGAATCCCGAGACGGGGAACACCACCGGACGTAAATGATGATGAGGCATGGATCATATTCACTTTTTCCTCCAATGTCATCTTACTGATAAGTGCATTGATCTTTGCATCAACACTTTTTTCTTTGCTTTCTTGTGCCTGCGCTTTTGTCAATAGCACCAGAATAAAGTATAATAGAATTTGTAAACGCATTTTAATTATTATTTATTGAATTAAGATGTTGTTAAAAAAATAGGGTCAGACTTACTAAGCAACTTTAAATAAACGACTTAAGTTCCCCTCTCCTTGTCCAAAGGACTCCTTCAGAGAGGAGAGGGATAGGGTGAGGTGATTAAACATTTTGTTCACCCAATGCTCTTAAGTTAAGTGGTTGGTGGGGACACCAACCACGGAGAACTTCCGGTGCTGGTGTCCCCACCAGCACCTCTATGCTCCACGACATAATAAAGCTCAGTCACCTATTTAAATTCAAAGCTGGAAACCGTAATCCCCGTAGTTCCTAAATCATTCCCGCCGCCTCTTACAGTGAGATAGTACGTACCCCCGGCAGGCAATGTGAAAGTACTGCCCTTGCCATTACAGCTTATTACCGATAGCTGTCCATTGAATGGTGATACCCCACAACCGTTCCAGGTATTTAAACCGAGCAACATCATTGCCGCGGGATCCCAGCCGGTGGTAACATCCTGGCCGTCCTGTGGCTTTTTCTTCGATAGCC
>CBIHNR010000105.1:0-18664 GCA_966211215.1 uncultured Pedobacter sp. | reverse complement strand
CTTCTTTTAGTTTAGGATCGAAATCAAGCTTAGAAGCCCTGAAGAAAGCGTTTCTGGCACCTTGTTTGTTTCCAACCTTAATAAATGCTTCTCCTAATGTCATCATCCCGTTTTGATAAAATACATCAGGTGCACCCATTTTTTCCAGTTCAGCTATTGCACGCTTGTAATCGCCAAGTTTAGAATAAGCGTATCCTATTTGATAATTGTCCTGGTTGTTCTGGGTTTTACCTTTGTCAAGGTTTTGAAACTTCTGATAATAACTTACCGAGGTTTTAAAGTCAGATTTAGCAAAATAGGTTGCACCCACAATACGATACATATCTGCTTTATATTGAGGATCAATTGTTTCAATTGCCGGAATTGTATATCTAATTACATCATCATATCTTTTATTAAGAAAATATAATGCAGAGATATAATATGGGTAGCTGGACTTGTAAGTTGTTGAATTTTGTAGCCTTTCAAATTCACGGAGAGCAGTGGTATAATCTGCATCTAAGTAATTTAAATAAGCGTAATAATATATAGACGATTCATTATACGGGCCTTTTTCATCTTTTAGCTTAGCGAATAAAGGTTCTGCATCAGTATATTTTTTAGTCGTGAAGTAAGAGTATGCCAGCTTAAATCGGTATTCTTCGCTCTCCTTCGCAGTTAAGCTATTGCCGTCAATTTCTTTAAACCATTGGATAGCCTTATCGTAATTTTTCTTAGCAAAGTAAGACCTGCCTAGTTGAAAGTAGGCTGATTTAGTGTTGGCACTTGCCGGATATTCCCTTATATATTTTAAGAAGAGGTTTTCAGCATTCTGATTACCTAATTCAAGAGCACAAACGGCCAGATAGAATTGCGCATTCTCTTTTAAGAGAGAAACCTGCCTGCTATCTGCTGGTTGGTTAGATGGAACTGTATGATAATCTTCGACGTGGCTAAACTGGGCGCTTGCTGCGGCAAACTTCCGTTTTTCAAGAAGCTCAAGCCCGCTTTTGTATGCTTGATTAAGTGTGAACCATTCTGTATGCTGTGCATTACTTCTGTAAAAGGCAGAAGTAAGTAAAAGCGAACTGAATATATATTTTTTTAGCATATTTTAAATGTGTGTTGCTAAGTTAACAGTAAAACACAGGCAATTAACCCCACTAGAAATTAACATGTGTGGAAAATCTGCCTAAAATAACGTTTAGAATAGCGAAAAGGTATACTTTTTAAAAAGGTATAAGTATAAATTAAGCTTTATCGCTGGCCTGCAAGTAGATACAATACAGCCATTCTCACGGCGACACCGTTTTCAACCTGGTCAAGAATGACCGATTGTTTGCTATCCGCAACATCACTGGTGATTTCCACGCCGCGGTTAATAGGGCCTGGATGCATGATGGTAATTTCTTTATCAAGAGAATTTAGAATCTCTTTATTCAAGCCATAAAGCATAGAATATTCTCTAAGAGATGGAAAATATTTGATGTCCTGGCGCTCTAATTGAATACGCAACATATTAGCCACATCACACCAGTTTAAAGCTTTCATTAAATCGAACTCAACTTTCACGTTTAACGACTTAATGTATTTAGGAATAAGCGTTGTTGGTCCGCAAACCATTACTTCTGCACCCAGTTTTTGGAGGCACAGAATGTTTGAAAGTGCTACCCGAGAGTGCAATATGTCGCCTATTATAGCTACTTTTTTGCCTGCAACGTCGCCATATTTTTCTCTGATCGAGAAGGCGTCTAAAAGAGCCTGGGTAGGATGTTCGTGGGCGCCATCTCCGGCATTAACTATTTGTGCATTTACCTTTTTGCTCAAAAAAATACCTGCGCCAGGGTAGGGGTGCCTCATAACAATCATGTCAACTTTCATTGCCAGAATGTTATTTACAGTATCAATTAGTGTTTCGCCTTTGCTGACAGATGAAGAGGAGGCTGCGAAGTTTATTGTATCGGCCGAAAGCCTTTTTTGCGCAAGTTCGAAAGAAAGCCGGGTACGAGTTGAATTTTCGAAAAAAACGTTAGCAATAGTAACGTCTCTTAATGATGGAACCTTTTTTATAGGCCTGTTCAATACATCCTTAAATGTATCGGCAGTCTCGAAAATCAGCTGAATGTCTTTCTCATTCAAATCTTTTATGCCTAAAAGATGTCTTGTACTAAGAGTCTGATTATTATCTGCCATTGTATGTCCCGTGTGTTTCTGTTTTAAACTGATTTTTAATTTATTGTCTGATTACTTTTCGGAAACTAATACCACTTTGTCTTCCTGGTCGGTTTCCTTCCAGCTAACAGCTACCTTTTGCGAATTAATTGAATCTACCTGAATGCCGATATAGTCCGGTTCGATGGGTAAGTGCCTGGAAAAGCGCCTGTCTACCAGAACCAGGAGTTCTACCTTTTCAGGCCGTCCAAACGCCATCATAGCATCCATTGCTGCCCTGATTGTTCTTCCGGTCCATAACACATCATCTACAAGTATTACTTTCTTTCCCTCAATTATGAAATCGATCTTGGTACTATTTGGTACAATTGGAGTTTCACGCCTGCGAAAATCATCTCTGAAGAAAGTAATATCAAGGTTCCCTTTAAGAATGTTTGCCTGAGGAAGCACAGATTTTAGTTCTGAAGCAATTCGGTCTGCAAGTAATATGCCTCTGGGTTGAATTCCGAGAATTGCACTGTTAGAAAAATCGCCGTGGTTTTCGATAAGCTGATGGCAAAGCCGTTTGATAGTTATCTGGAACTTTTGGCCGTCTAAAAGAGTTAAATTTTGCATCAGTTTTGATTTGGGCAAAAATATGAAAATTTTGATCTCTTTAAACTACTTATTCCATTTCTGCGGTATAGCGGTCAATGTCGTTAAGTTAAGGTCAATGACCCCATCGGGGTCGGATGTCGGTAGAAACAATAGTCAGATATGAATTCCGTGCCGTAGGTACGGAAGCATAATGTAGCGTACCTACGGCACGCAAAATCGTTTATCATAAAATTTTCTTACCGATCCCCAACATTCGGGACACCTACGGCACATCTCTAATCCTTAACTAAATGGGATTGGTATAGGTGTGAGTCGTCATAGATTTCTCATATTCAATGGAATAACTATGAGCTTCAATAGCAAATACAGCCACTTTTATGATTAGGGGCTAAGAGGTTACTCCAAGTATTGGAAATAAAAAAACCGCTCCTATACAGAAGCGGTTTTTCTTATTAAGCTACTAATCAGTAATTAGTTCTTTTGGTTTTTCTCAGCACCTTCCATTTGCTCTTTTAATTGAGCAAGAACGCCTAAGTCACCTAAAGTTGACTTCTCAACTGAATCTTTAACTTTTTTCACTGCATTAGTTGTTGCTTTAACGTCTTTTTGTTTCTGAGATCTCTCTTCATTACGAGCTTCAGCTTTAGCTTCTTCCCAGATGCGAGAGTGAGAAACAACAATGCGTTTTGATTCTTTGTTGAATTCGATGATTTTGAACTCAGCAGTTTCTTCAGCTTTTAAGGCTTTACCATCTTCTTTAACAGTGTGCTTGCTAGGAGCGAATCCTTCAACACCATAAGGAAGGGCAACAATTGCACCTTTGTCAGTTACTTTCAGTACTGTTCCCTCGTGGATTGAATCCAAAGTGAAGATAGTTTCGAAAGTTTCCCAAGGGTTTTCTTCCAATTGTTTGTGGCCTAAGCTTAGTTTGCGGTTCTCTTCGTCAAGTTCTAAAACAACTACGTCTAATTCTTCACCAATTTTTGTAAATTCATTAGGGTGGTTGATCTTTTTAGACCAGGAAAGATCTGAGATATGGATTAAACCATCAATTCCTTCTTCGATTTCAACAAATACACCGAAGTTAGTCATGTTTTTAACAATAGCCTTGTGCTGGCTACCAACCGGGTATTTAGATGCGATATCTTTCCAAGGATCTGGCGTTAATTGTTTAATACCAAGGCTCATTTTACGCTCGTCGCGATCTAAAGTAAGAACCTGAGCTTCAACTTCGTCACCTACTTTCAAGAACTCTTGTGGGTTGCGTAAGTTTTGAGACCATGACATTTCAGATACGTGGATTAAACCTTCAACACCTGGAGTGATTTCAAGGAATGCACCGTAGTCTGCTACAGTAACAATTTTACCTTTTACTTTAGATCCAACTTCAATAGCTGTATCTAGAGATTCCCAAGGATGAGAAGTTAATTGTTTTAAACCAAGGGCGATACGTTTTTTCTCGTCATCGAAGTCAAGAACAACCACGTTGATTTTTTGGTCAAGTGATAGAACTTCTTTCGGATGCTCAATACGGCCCCATGAAATGTCTGTAATGTGAAGTAAACCGTCAACACCACCAAGGTCGATGAATACACCGAAGTCAGTAATGTTTTTAACAGTTCCTTCAAGAACTTGTCCTTTTTCAAGTTTAGCAACGATCTCAGTTTTTTGGTTTTCAAGATCGTCCTCGATAAGAACTTTGTGAGAAACAACAACGTTTTTGAACTCATGGTTGATTTTAACAACTTTGAATTCCATTGTTTTTCCTACATAAACATCATAGTCACGGATTGGCTTAATATCGATTTGAGAGCCAGGTAAGAACGCCTCAACACCCATAATGTCAACGATAAGTCCACCTTTAGTGCGGCTCTTAACGAAACCAGTGATGATTTTGTCTTGTTCTAAAGCTTCATTGATAAGCTCCCATGACTTTTGAGTTTTAGCACGTTTACGTGAAAGAACCAACTGTCCATTAGCGTCTTCTTGTGATTCTACGAAAACATCTACCTGATCGCCAACTTTTAAATCTGGCAAATCGCGGAACTCTGATAATGATACCATACCATCAGATTTGAAGCCGATGTTTAATACCACATCTTTGTTGTTGATGTTAACAACAGTACCGGTGATGATCTCACCTTTGTTGATTTGGTTAAATGTTCCGGCATACATTTCCTCAAGCTTTGCACGCTCTTCGTTGCTGTAATTACCGAATCCTTTTTCATTCGCATCCCAGTCAAAATCACCAGATGGTGTTACCAGGGTTTTAGACTTAATGTCTTCAATTGACAATGAATCAGCTTCTGACTCAATGTTTTCTTTTGTAACCGACTTGGTTTCTTCGCCATGGAGTTCTGCTGATTTAGCATGTAGCTCCTTTTCTGCTTCTTGTTTTTTGGCCATTAATTAATTTTTCTCCTTTTTCCCAATGTCAATTGGGACAGCAAAGGTACGCAAATTACTTGTATTGGAAAGAAAATTTTAGGATTATTTTACTGATATCTAGCGTCTTTTGCATGGTTCTTATTTAAAACCATGGCTCCGGTTATTCTGTTATACAAAGCAACTAAATACTATTCATATGGATAACTATAGAGAAGGAAGGGCTACAGTAAATATGGCCAGTAATGAAACGGGTTCAGGAAATGATAATAAGCAAATCAAGGAAAAACCCATAGACGATGCTTTTAAAACTCCAAATAGAAAGCATAAATTAGAATGGAAAGAACCTCAGGATGAACAAATGTTTGATCACTTGGCTGATGAGTAAGCGGAATCAACATAAGGCATATTGACAGCACTAACTAATCTTGTGGCTCGAGTATAAAAGGTTTTATCTTGTTTAAAACAAAATTCAGCTGTTCCGCAGGAGTTAAGTTAGTGTTGTCTAGTATTATAGCGTCTTTTGCTCTGACTAGGGGGCTTTCTTTTCTCGTTGTGTCCTGGTAATCACGATGTGCCAGATTCTCAAATACTTCTTCAAGCGTTATATGGCTGTCCTTAGCCTGGAGTTCTTTAAATCTGCGCTCTGCTCTTATTTTGGGGTCGGCAGTCATAAAGATTTTTACCTGAGCATCGGGAAATACCGTTGTGCCTATATCGCGCCCGTCCATTACAACATTTTTTGATTCGCCCATGCGTTGCAGCTGCCTAACTATTTCGCGGCGCACAGCTCTAATTGCACTTACTTCACTAACCTGTTCTGAAACTGCCATTTGCCTGATTTCGTCAGAAACTTCTTCGCCATTCAGGGTAATGTGGCTTTGGTAGTCCCTTGAATGAAAGTTTAAGTGAATATCATCAAGAGCATGTTCCACTTTTTCAGCATCAGTGATATCAATGTTGTTGCGTTGCAGGTATAATGTTACAGCACGGTACATTGCACCGGTGTCAATATAGATAAAGTGAAGCTTTTTAGCCAGGGCTTTGGCAAGTGTGCTCTTTCCGCATGATGAGTAGCCATCTATGGCCACCACTATATTATTAGTTATCACGAAAACAAATATACGTTTTAAATGGCACTTAAATTAGTGCATTTGATTTTAGTTTCTTTGTAGTATGAACTTTACGAGAGAAAAATTATTGCCCAATGTGATTTTTAAGACGTCCAGAAGCGGTGGAAAGGGCGGGCAAAATGTTAATAAGGTAAATACAAAGGCCGAGCTGAATTTCGATTTTAGAAATGTAAGCTGGTTAAGTCAGGAGGAAAAGCTAAGGATCAGAGATAAACTTAGTAACAAACTGAATTCGGAGGGGCAGGTTCAAGTAGTAAGTGAAGAGGGGCGGAGCCAGCTTTTTAACAAGGAGCGTGCAATTGAGAAGTTAATTCAGCTTTTGGAGCACGCTTTATTTGTAAAGAAGCCACGAAAGCCAACAAAACCTAAAAAAACTGCTGTAGAGAACCGGCTTCAGGATAAGCACAAAAAGGCTCTCAAAAAAATCAGCAGGCGTAAATTATTCGACGATTAATTTTTGTGGTTTAGTTAAACCTGTAAAAAATGCTGGCTGTTCCGTATTGTAAGGATTTGATTTGTTCTTTGAGTTCCTTGGTTTGAAAAATCACTCCAAAATTTAGTGACCAGCGATTTTTTGCATACATCAATCCAAAGTCCTGGGAAAATACTAAACGGTTGGGCGTATAAACTACTGGCCCTTTGTCTTTCTGAAAAAGCCCACCCTGCAAAGTCGCATTATAACCAACAAATTTTAGAGAGGGCTTGGCGTAAAAGAAGGACTCTCTTTTTACTGTATCTAACTGATTATTAGCAATGCGGCTATTAGTTGTTATAGAACTAAATATGGGATTCAAAGCGCCGGTTCTGTAGGTGATTCCTACTCCAAGGCCGGAGAAGGTATTTCCGAGATTTGCTGAAGTGTTTAAGATAAAATCGTTGTTGACCTTCCTGAAAAGCAACTTATCGAAATTAAAAGATGCGTTAATGCCCACTTCATTGTTAACCTGGTATTGCCAGCCGTTGATTGTATAGAAGCCTGCTATTTTATGGAGTGCTTCCTGAACTTCCCTGCCTTTGGAATCAGGGCCAATGGTGCCAATCTGAAAGCCTGCCTGGAAATTGCTCTCGTTGCGTTTAAACCAGTTTATTTTTGCACCTCCATATAAGTATCCCGCAAAGGGGCGGTCAACATCCGAGATATCTCGAACACTCCCCGAAACAGCGTTATACATATACTGGCCAAATTCGGCTTCCCAGGTTTTTTTTACTATGTCTGTAGAATGAAAGTTCGGCCGCGTTGCATGGCGAAAAGTTATAAACAAGCCATTGGTGTAATATCGGTCTTGTCCCATAGCCAGATAGGCATCATTTTCGCTACGAAAGCCAAATTCGTTCTTAAAGTTCTGGGCAAACGCTTTAGCAGAAACAAGCAGGGCGAATAACAGAATGTAGTTTTTCAAAGATTTAATCCGCATAATAAAAAAGGAGACTGCTCAGGCAGTCTCCTTTTAGTTTTTTATAATATTTTCTATACTAGTACATCCAATTCTTTGATTGATAAGTCGATTGGATCTTTTACTCGATCGTTAGTCAATGCCAGGCCAATAACCTCCTTCATCTCAGAAACATAGTGGAATTTAAGGTCTTTGATGTAATCTTCCTTAATTTCTAATATATCTTTTTGGTTTGATTTCGAAAGAATAACTTCCTTGATGTTGGCACGTTTAGCAGCTAAAATTTTCTCTTTAATGCCACCAACCGGGAGCACTTTTCCTCTGAGAGTGATTTCTCCGGTCATAGCTAAATGCTGCTTAACACGGCGCTGAGTAAAGGCTGAGGTTAGGGCGGTAAGCATTGTTATTCCAGCAGAAGGGCCATCTTTTGGCGTAGCTCCAGCTGGCACATGTACATGTACATCCCATTTATCGAATAGGCGGAAATCGATTCCGAATTTCTCTGAATGTGCTCGCAGGTATGCCATTGCTATACTTGCAGATTCTTTCATTACATCACCCAGGTTTCCGGTTAAAGAAAGCTTTCCTTTACCAGGGCTGATGCTAGCTTCGATAAAAAGTATATCACCTCCAACTTGAGTCCATGCCAATCCGGTTACTACGCCAGCAACTTCGTTGCCTTCATATAAGTCTTTGTCAAAGATTGGGGCTCCCAATATTTTTTCAACATCAGGGCGGGTTAAGGCAGGAGAATACTCGTCTTCCATTGCTATTTTGGTAGCGATTCCACGAACTACAGAGCCAATTTTCTTCTCCAATCCACGAACTCCGGACTCACGTGTATAATCCTCAATAATCCTTTCAATTATTTGTGGCTTAAGGCTTACATCTTTTTTCTTTAAGCCATGCTGCTCAATTTGTTTTGGCAGTAAGTGTTGTTTGGCTATTTCGATTTTTTCTTCAATAGTATAGCCATTCACTTCAATCACTTCCATACGGTCTAAAAGCGCAGGCTGAATTGAGCTTAAAGAATTTGCTGTAGCTATGAACATCACCTTAGAAAGGTCGTAATCCAATTCTACATAATGGTCATAGAATGCGTTGTTTTGTTCAGGGTCTAAAACTTCAAGCAGGGCAGAAGAAGGGTCACCCCTGAAATCGTTACCTACTTTGTCAATTTCGTCCAATACAAAAACCGGATTTGATGCGCCCGCCTTCTTTAAAGACTGAATAATTCGCCCGGGCATTGCTCCGATATATGTTTTGCGGTGCCCTCTTATTTCTGCTTCGTCGCGAATACCACCCAGGGCAATACGAACATATTTTCTACCCAAGGCTTTCGCTATTGATTTGCCAAGTGAAGTTTTACCAACTCCCGGAGGGCCCGCAAGGCACAAAATGGGAGCTTTCATGTTGTTTCGCAGTTTTAAAACGGCAAGATATTCGATAATACGGCGTTTTACTTTTTCAAGCCCGTAATGGTCTTTGTCCAGAATTTTTTCTGCGCGTTTTAAGTCGAAGTTATCCTTAGTTACTTCATTCCATGGAAGGTCTAAAAGTAATTCAAGGTAGTTTACCTGTACTGAGTAATCAGCCGCTGCCGGGTTCATTCTGGCAAGCTTATCTAATTCTTTAGCAAAATGCGCAGCTGTGTCTTTACCCCATCCCTTTTCTGCAGAGCGGGTCCGTAAGCTTTCAATTTCGAGGTCGGGCGTATTACCGCCGAGCTCTTCCTGAATAGTTTTTAACTGTTGATTCAGGAAATATTCCCGTTGTTGTTTGTCCAGGTCTGTACGGACTTTTGACTGGATCTGGTTTTTTAATTCAAGCATCTGTAATTCCGTGGTCAGATGCTCTAAAACCATTTTTGCACGCTCATGCAAATTAGCCACTTCCAACATTTGTTGCTTAACGGGAACGTCGGCATTCATGTTGGATGAAATGAAGTTAATTAAGAAAGAAGTACTTTCTATATTTTTAATGGCAATTGCCGCTTCACTCGGGATATTTGGAGAAAATTGGATGATCTGCATGGCCATCTCTTTGATGGACGCTACCATAGCCTTAAATTCTTTATCGACTTTCGGCCTTATTTCCTCAAATTTATCGATTGTAGCTTTGATGTACGGGTCTGATTGCACTTCCTCACGCAGGCGGAAGCGTTGTTTGCCCTGAATAATTACAGTAGTGCTGCCATCAGGCATTTGCAACATCTTAATGATAAGAGCTACAGTTCCTACAGAGTTCAATTGTTCAAAAGTAGGGTCTTCAATAGCTACATCGCGTTGCGATACCACACCAATGGTACGGTCGCCTTTATAGGCATCCTTAATCAGCTTGATCGACTTATCTCTGCCAACAGTAATTGGAATAACAACTCCCGGAAATAAAACAGTGTTACGTAAAGGAAGAATGGATAAAATTTCTGGAGTTTGTTCCTTATTCATTTCCTCTTCATCTTCCTGAGACATCAGGGGAAAGAATTCGGTATCTTCATTAATTATAGGGAGCGATTGATTAAAATCAAAGTTATTCATCATGTCCTTTCTCAACGCCAAACTGACAGTTGACTTTGTTAAATCGTATTAATACTTGTGATTGGTGGTTATTGCAATGCTTGTGCCAAATAAAAGTAAACGTTAATATAATGAAATTATTCGTTTTTGCACTGCAAAAAAGTCAGCCAATCTAGAGGTTTTTTAGCAATGATTGAACGGGATGTAAACAAAAAATGTAAAAACCTGTTTCAATAAGCTCATCTGCTAATTAATAATTTATATCTGAAGAGATATTATATCAAGATAATTGGAAATAATATTACCTTTCGGCCGTTATTAGATGAGTTCATTATATTAACTTTTAAATGAAATTAGGTTCGACATTATTATCGTTTGTATTTGTTTTTATCGGATTCGCAAAGGCACAGCAAAAGCAAGATAGCCAGAATTCGTATGTGAGTTTGGGTCAAAAAGCAGTAATGGACGGAAAATTTAAACAGGCTGTTATTCATTTGGAAAAAGCACTGCCTGGAGAAAGTAATAACCCTCAGGTGCTTTATATGCTTGGGTATTCTTATTATCATTCTGCCGAATATGAAAAAGCGGTGAGTACTTTTGGGCAAGTAGTTTCCCTAAGGCCTAATGAAGTTTCGGCTTATTATTATAGGGGGAAGGCTCGCAATGTGCTTGGAGTTCAGATGAATAGCTCTTTAACACCGCTGGAAAGGGAGAAATTATTATCAGCTTCAATCCGCGATTTTTCCAAGGCTATTGAATTGAATCCTGATGATGTTAAACTTTATCAAAACAGGGCAATCGCTTATCGTGATTATGGAATACTAAAGGGCCAAAAGGTTCCGAAAGTGTATGATAAAGCAATTGCCGCCAATTGTTTTAAATCGTGCATTAATGATTTGCAGCGTTTACTCGATCAAAATCCTGGCAGAAAGGATATTGTGGAGGAGATGAAAAAGGCGAAGGTATATATGGCTAACCTTGATAATTAAAGGTTTACCCCAAAAAGAAAGCGGCTGTTTTAATAAAATAGCCGCTTTCTTTTTGGGTACCTATCAGCGCCTTGCCGTCCTGTGATTGTTAAAGGGATTTCTTGCTCCAAAATCCTGTACCCAGTAGGAATTTACCACGGCAATTCCCACTTCTTTAAAGTCTGGATTCATGAGGTTTTTACAATGCTTCTCGCTGGCAATCCAACCATCCATTACTTCTCTGATGGAACGCTGTCCCATTGCAATATTTTCACCGATAAAGTAGCTCTGAAACCCATCGTAGGTGTAACCAGTTGCAAAAAGCCTGTCAATGAGCGCTTGTCCGTTTTTACTTTTGTGATCAAAATAGCGGTTCCTGCTCATATCCTGAGCATGGCCTAAGGCTGCAAGTTCCAACTCATTGTTCCACACTAAGGGTGGAGCGGGTTTCTGATACTTGTTCCCGCAGTTGCAGCCTTGGGTTCGTAAACGATTGATTCTGCCTAAGAATTCTGCTCTGAATTCGTCGCTTCTTGTGATTTTTATCGCCGTTTTCGCCGGTACCTTAGTAAGGTTAGTTTTGGCTGCTGGTTTCTCGATAAGGCAAGATGAAAAAATAAGAAAGGTTGAAATTCCTAATATAAAACTCTTCATATCTCAAACACTATTGAAACGTAAGACGCAAAAAAATATTGGAAGTTTAGATTTTTTTCAAAAAAATCCGTGAACTTTAAATGTGTTATCTCCAATGAAGATTACGCTTTGTTTCTTTGTTATATGATACGAAAAATCGGTAGTATAGGTTAGCTCCTCTTCGCTACTATAGAGGTAATTTTTAACCTTGTTTTTTATGTGGATTGAAAGGGCATTTCCATCCGCAGATTTTTCAATTACTATTTTTCGTGTTTTTAGCTTTTCGTCTTTTGCTAAATAGGTAAGAGTACTGCCGCTCTGGTTTACAGTATAGCTATCTTTCCAGGAAGGTTTATTAATGTCGGATTCAATAAAGAGATTAAGCTCGTTTTGCCAGTCGGTTATAGTTACCTGTTTTGTCTCCGATTGATGGTTTTGTTCAACCGTTTTACGAATGGCGTTTTTTTTAACCTGCAGGCGTTTAGCCTCCGATTCAAAAAAGCTTTTGATGCTAAAGTAAACTTTATCATCAGAAGCTTTTTGATTGTTAGAGCAGCTTATTAGGAAAGCTGCAGTTATATAAATGAAATAGTTATGAAACTTCATTCTTAAACAAGCACATCGCCTGTCATTTTTTCGGGAATCGGTACATTTAGTATTTGAAGTACTGTAGGCGCAATGTCTCCCAATTTACCATTGTTTATATGCTTGTAATCTTTATCAACTAAGATACAAGGCACCAGATTAGTAGTATGGGCAGTATTTGCGGAGCCATCTGCATTGATCATGTAATCTGCATTACCGTGATCGGCAATTACTATGAATGAATAACCAAGCGGAAGCCCGGTTTCAACCACTTTCTGAAGGCAGCTATCTACAGTTTCAACAGCTTTAACCACAGCTTCGAATACCCCGGTATGGCCAACCATGTCAGGATTAGCAAAGTTTAAACAAACGAAATCAGGCTTTCCTTCTGGAAGATAGGCACAAATAGCATCGCAAATTCCTCCTGCGCTCATTTCTGGTTGCAAGTCATAAGTGGCCACTTTAGGAGAAGGGATCAAGATGCGTTTCTCGCCAACAAATTCTTTTTCACGGCCTCCCGAAAAGAAGAATGTTACGTGCGGGTATTTTTCAGTTTCGGCAATACGAACCTGAGTTTTCCCATATTTTTCAAGCACTTCACCTATTGTTTCGTTTAAGTCGTCTTTTCTGAAAACTACTTTTACGCCTTTAAAGGTATCATCATAACTTGTCATGGTGATATAGTGAAGGCTTAATGGAGCCATTTCCTGTTCTGGAAACTCTTTTTGAGTTAATGCAAGAGTGATTTCGCGGCCTCTGTCGGTACGGAAATTGAAGCAAATAACTACATCACCTGGTTCAATAACTGCAATCGGATTGCCTTCTGAATCAACTTTTACAGCTGGTTTTATAAATTCATCAGTAACTCCGTCCTTATAAGATTGCTCAATGGTTGCAATTAAATCATTAGAAGGCGTTCCTGTTCCTTTAACCATTAAATCGTAAGCAAGCTTTACGCGCTCCCAACGGTTATCACGGTCCATTGCATAGTAGCGGCCAATGATAGAAGCAATCTGAGCATTTGAGCCTGCAATCTGTTTTTCAAGATCAGTAATAAAACCTTTTCCCGAGTTAGGGTCAGTATCGCGGCCATCCAAAAATGCATGAATATATACATTGCTTACTTGATGCGCTTTTGCTGCATCGCAAAGTCCGTAGATGTGTTTAATGTGAGAGTGGACTCCTCCATTTGAAACTAGTCCGATAAGATGAACTTTCTTGTTTTCGCTTTTAGCATAATCAAAAGCTTCCTTTAAAACAGGGTTCGAAATTAGTTCGCCTTCATCAACTGCTTTGTGAATGCGTCCCAGTTCCTGATATACAACGCGGCCAGCACCTAAATTCATGTGCCCAACTTCGGAATTGCCCATTTGTCCGTCTGGAAGGCCAACAGCCATTCCTGATGCTTCAAGTTTTGAATTTGGATAAGAAGCTATAAGGCTATCAAAAAAAGGAGTTTTCGCTGCAAGGATGGCGTTTGATTTATCGCTATTGCCATAACCCCATCCGTCTAAAATGATGAGTGCTAATTTTTTATTTTCCACGGCGCAAATATACATTTGAAATGCCTGTATGCCAAGTGTTCATTAGATATGCAAGCTGTCGGTGCCGAATAATGCGGTAATATTTATGTATTTGGTTATTTTAGCGGCTCTATTATGCACAACGAAAAAGAATTACTTCAAAAGTTTATAAAGGATGCATTGTTGGAGGATATTGGCGATGGCGATCATACATCATTGTCAACTATTCCAGCAGGTAAACAAGGCGAGGCGCAGTTAATAATTAAAGAGGATGGGATATTGGCAGGTGTCGACATTGCCCTGGAAATATTTAGAGCTGTTGATGCCGGCCTGGAAACCGAGGTTTTTATTCAAGATGGAGCTTCGGTGAAAATTGGAGATGTAGCCCTTAAGGTTAAAGGCAGCGTTTATTCTATTTTAACTGCAGAACGTTTAGTGCTTAATACAATGCAGCGAATGAGCGGCATTGCAAGTACAACCCGCCGAATCACTAATTTATTGAAAAGCACTGGTACAAAAGTATTAGATACCCGCAAAACAACGCCTAACCTCCGTTTTCTGGAAAAGGCAGCTGTAAAGATTGGCGGAGGTGTTAACCACCGATTTGGATTGTATGATATGATTCTGATTAAAGATAATCATGTTGACTACGCTGGAGGAATTAAGCAAGCATTAAGCGCTGCAAAAAGGTACTTAAAAGAGAAAAATAAAAATATTCAGATTGAAATTGAAGTGAGAAATCTGGATGAATTGCAAGAGGTAATAGAATCAGGAGAGGTGGACAGGATATTGCTTGACAACTTCGATTTTAAAACCTTAAAGCAGGCGGTATCTTTGGTTAAAGGAAAATTTGTAACAGAGGCATCTGGCGGCATAACTGAAGACAATGTGTTGCAATATGCCCAATGCGGCGTTGATTATATCTCTATGGGGGCGTTAACGCATTCTGTTAAAAGCTTGGACATGAGCCTTAAAGCCATAAAAAACTAAATTTTCAAATTCTTACCTGAATTTGACTTTTCTTTTTTTAGTATACTTGCAAGCTAAATGATATCAATATATTCAATTGGAGCACTTATAGCGGCTTATTTATGTGGGTCAATACCTAGTGCGGTGTGGATTGGACAAGCTTTTTATGGTATTGATGTACGCGAATATGGCAGTGGCAATGCCGGAGCTACAAATACATTCAGGGTACTTGGCAAGAAGCCTGGTATCGCGGTTATGCTTATTGATATTATAAAGGGATGGACCGCTACTAACTTTGTCTATTTTATAGGTTTATCTGTCACAGGGCCCTTGCATTCTATCCAGTTTACCAACTACCAGTTAGCCCTCGGGATTACTGCAGTAATGGGGCACCTATTTCCAATCTTTGCCGGTTTTAGAGGAGGTAAAGGTATTGCAACTCTCTGCGGAATGATATTAGCAGTACACATTCAGGCGGCCTTACTTTGTATAGGTGTCTTTTTAGTTGTTCTGCTTATCTCCAAATATGTTTCGCTAAGCTCCATAATGGCGGGATTTACTTTTCCCTTAAGCGTAATATTTGTATTCCATTCGCCGTTACGTTCCATAGTACTGTATGGAATGTGCATATGTATCCTGATTTTAGTAACACACCAGAAAAACATCGAACGCTTGCTGAAAGGCAAGGAGTCCAGAGTAAATCTATTTCGAAAAAAAACAGCTGGACGCTAAATCCTGTTAATAAAAAGTAAAACACATAACTATGAGAAAATACAAAATATTTGGCTCCTTGATATGCATTGCTATTATGGGGGCTTGTTCAACGGTGCCATTAACCGGCCGGAAGCAATTTAATGTTGCTAATTCTGCTGCAATACAACAAGAGGCTGCAACAGCTTACCGGCAATTCTTAGCAGATCCTAAAACTAAAGTAATATCGAGCGGCGCAGATGCTCAGCGAGTTAAAACTGTAGGAGCCAGGATTGCCAGAGCTGTAGAATCATATTTAAATCAAAATGGCTATGCTAATCAGTACAATTTTCAATGGGAATTTAACCTGATACAGAGTAAAGACATTAATGCGTGGTGTATGCCAGGCGGTAAAGTAGCAGTGTACAGCGGTATTTTGCCCGTTACCCAGACGGAAGCAGGACTGGCAACTGTTATGGGGCATGAAATAGCACATGCTATTGCACGGCATACTGAAGAACGTTATTCGCAAGTTATGGGTGCTCAAGCCATTGGTGGTGTTGTGGGGGCGGCAACGGGTTCGCAGGCAATAAACCAGTTATATGGTTTAGGCGGGCAACTTGCATTGCTTAAATATGGCCGTAACCAGGAATCCGAAGCCGATAGATTAGGTTTGGTCTTTATGGCGATTGCCGGATATAACCCAGAAAGTGCTTTATCGTTTTGGCAAAGAATGGCTTCTGCCAAAGAAGGTGGCGCCCCTCCCGAGTTTTTAAGCACTCACCCTAGCGATCAAACCCGGATTGCAAAAATTCAAAAGAATTTACCCGAAGCTAGAAGGTATTACAAAAAATAAAAACAGTCCCGGTTCGTTCATAGCCGGGATTTTTACTTTGATAGAACTTTATTAATAGCTTCCGCCTTAACCATGCACTCCTCATATTCCTTTTCTGGTACGGAAGCATAAGTTATGGCACTTCCCACCTGAAAAGAAAGATACTTTTCCGCTGCATTGTACAAAATAGTTCGGATTACTACGTTAAAGTCAAAGTCGCCATCAGGGGAAAAATATCCAATAGAACCTGAAAATATCCCTCTTTTGCTTTTTTCAAACTGCTCGATAAGCTCCATTGCCCGAATTTTAGGTGCCCCGGTCATCGAGCCCATTGGGAAAGCGTGTTTAATGATCTCGGGATTAGTCAATTGAGGGTCAGCAATTGAAACCACTGTGGAAATCATTTGATGGACTTGCTCGAAACTGTAGATACCGAATAATTCTTCCACCCGAACGGAGCCTGGTATAGAACATTTAGTAAGGTCATTTCTAACCAAGTCAACAATCATTACATTTTCTGATTGTTCCTTAACATCATTTCTTAAAAGTGACTTAAGGCGATTGTCCTCTTCGTAATCTAAACCTCTCCTTATAGTGCCCTTAATCGGTTGAGAGACAAGCTTGTTGCCTCGTTTACTAATAAACCTTTCTGGCGATGCTGAAATGATGAACTGATCCTGGTGCTTAAAGAAAGAAGCAAACGGTGTGGGAGAGAGTTCATTCAGAGCTTTGAAAACGGATAAGGGATCTATGTTAACATTGTTTGAATAAAACTCCTGGCAGAAGTTCATTTCGTAAATATCGCCACGTTTTATATGCTCTTTAATTGCCTCTACAGTGTCGATATATTCGGACTTTGTAAACCGACTTTTGACAGTCGATGAAAACTGAACAGATTTTTCTATTAGCCTGATTTTATCGATTTCTTGAATAGTTATTTGAGGATCAGGTGAGGATATTTTAACTGTGTTGCCATTGATTTTAAGCAAGATTTCCGGCTTGAAAAAGAATAAGTCCGGAAACTTTAAATTGTCCTGATTAGCAGAATTTAGAGGCTCTATTTCATTTTTTAAGTCGTAGCCTATAAAGCCAATACTCCAACCGGATAGTTCGACAAAGTCATTAAGCTGCTGAAATGCTGAGCCGGCATTGGCTTCAAGTATAGAACTTGCCCCCACAGCAATTAAGGTATCGAATGCGGAGTAATTGTCAGGATAGGAGTTTGAATAAAAACAACAGGCTGTCTCAAAAGAGGCAGCCCATTGTAATGCTTTATTTTTAAATAAATTAATGTCTTCCGGAAAGTGTTCAAAAAAATCCATGTGATGGATGATGGAAGTGCTTTAGTTTAAAACTAAAGTTTGAACCCGGTCTGGTCCAACAGATAGATATTTTACCGGCACACCAACGTGTTTTTCCAGATATTGAACGTACGCTAATAACTTTTCAGGAATTTCGCCAATGGTTTTGATACCTGTCAAATCCTCATTCCAGCCATCAATTTCCTCATAAATCGGCTTAGCCTCTACAGAACTGATATCATAAGGCATGTAATCAATTTTTTCGCCATTGTATTCGTAGTGCGTACACGCGTAGATTTTTTCAAATCCACTTAACACGTCAGCCTTGGTCATAACCAGTTCCGTAACGCCATTTAGCATGATCGCATATTTAAGTGCAGGAAGGTCAATCCATCCGCAACGACGGGCACGGCCTGTAGTGGCTCCAAATTCATGTCCAATACGGCGTAACTCTTCACCAGTAGAATCATGTAATTCAGTTGGAAATGGGCCACCGCCAACACGAGTGCAGTAAGCTTTGAAAATACCTATAACTTCACCGATATTTTTAGGGGCAACTCCTAATCCTGTACAAGCACCTGCGGCTGTAGTATTGGAAGAAGTTACAAAAGGGTAAGACCCAAAATCTACATCAAGCATTGCGCCTTGCGCACCTTCGGCTAATACAGTTTTCCCTTCACGAAGGTACTGATTAACAAAATGCTCGCTATCTACCTGAGGAATAGCTTTTAAGAACTCGATGGCTTCAAAAAATGCTTGCTCTTTTTCTGAGAAGTCAGCAATTTCGCCATAATGGCCTAAGATAGATTTGTGTTTAGTTACTAAACGATCATATTTTTCTTTGAAGTCCACAAGTTGGATATCTCCGATACGTAAACCGTTACGGCCTGTTTTATCCATGTAAGTAGGGCCAATACCTTTTAAGGTAGAACCGATTTTTCCATCGCCCATTTTGCTTTCAGATGCAGCGTCTAAAAGTTGGTG
>CBIHNR010000104.1:0-18829 GCA_966211215.1 uncultured Pedobacter sp. | reverse complement strand
TTTCAGAGAAGCCGACAAGTCGGCGTTATATGCCGTTGCACAAGCGGCAGTAGACGTGGAATTGTTCACCATCCCTTTGTACATGACATCGTTGTACTCTTTACAGGGAACCCACCAGATCACCGGCCAAAACGATTTTTACCTTGGGCGTCTGTGGCCGGGCATGTCTACCACCGCCGACCCTAAAACCGGTAATCAGAAGGCCTTCAATGCCATTTTTAGCGTATTTATAGCAGAGATGCTGCATCTACAATTGGCATCAAACATTTGTAAGGCTATTGGGGTTGCGCCAACTTATACCAGTTCATCTTTGCAGAATGCAAATTACGGCTGGACCTGCTATGGGCCGGATGAAACCGTGATTCCTCATATCCTGGATTTGAAGGATACCATTGCCCCTTATAATCAATTGAAAGTAAGTCTTGGCCCTGTTGACCAGAATCAGATTAATTTATTCCTGGCGATTGAAGAAACGGAAGAAGATGCCGAGAAAATCATTGCAGAAGGAAGTAAGAAGAAGTATTTCCCTTCGGTTCCATTTGAAGACTGGACAGTAAAAAGCAAGCCTGAAAACTTGCCAATGTTTGGATCAATAGGACATATGTATCTATGTTTGTTTGAGTACCTGCAAATTACCTATACAGATGGTACAACTCTGTGGGATTATGTATTCAAAGCAAATAGCCTTCAGCAGGATGTTTTCAACCAGAACAATCCGCCATCACATTATCCGGAATATCCTGGAATGAGCGCCACTATTACGGCTACTAACCAGGATAAAGCACTTTTTCAGGTAATTGACATGATTCAGGGTATTACAGACCAGGGCGAAGGTAAAGGAGTTATCCCTACAATACGCCGTGCCGCTGTTAAACTGTTAAAGAATAAAGAGAAAGCTAATTTATTGTTAGCTAATGATGTACAGAAAAATTTTCAGCCAAGTGCAGAGGCGTTAGAGAAGGATTATCCATCTTATAACGATAAAGGCGAAAAAATGCCAAAATCCCGCGATGCGGCAGCAAGGATTAAGTATGGACAGATTGACCACTACGAAACATTTGGAGAAGTAAAGCAACTTTTGGAAGCCGGCGAGTTATTGACCTGGGACCAGTGGCATGCACAAGGAAATACCTGGACTGCTGATTTGCTTCAAACACCAGAACACGTTAATAATAAGTATCCTATACCTCCTGCAAGTGATATAGCAGGTGCCCTAAACAGGTTGAAGGAAAACGATACCGAGCAGAATTTTAAAATGCTAAGCGAAGTGGTTGCCGGGGCAATTAAAGGGGTAACAACGGTACTTAATGATTACTGGAATGGTAAAACTAAAACTTTCCCATTCCCATCTATGTCGGGCTCTGGCGATAGAATGTCACTATGCTGGGCTATATTCGGTAAAGCTCCAAACTTGGCGTTAGGAGTGCAGCCTAAAACTTCAGGAATATTATATCACGCTTGCCAGGGCATGAACCTGGATGCCAACAACCCTGGCAATCCTAACTCGTGTGCAGCAGTTGAAGTATTTCACACCTGCAAAGGTTCAAACACTTGTGCGGCCGAAGGTGGTTGTGGCTTCGTACAAAGTGTAAAAGGCGGCGGTAGTTGCAGTAGTGGTGGTTCCTCTTGCGGAACATCTGGTGCCCCTCAAGGTTGTGGCAGCAAAGCCAAAATGGTTGCTGCTACACGTTCCAGCAAAAACGCTTCTGTTCAGGCAGAAAAAGCTGGCTGCGGAGCTCCTTCAAACGGGCAACCGAAAGAAAAAGGATTATGTGGCGCTCCAACACCTCCAAGTCCTTCAGCTCCGGTTTATTACAGTGCGCCGTCTGATAACAGATGTGCCTCTTTCGGTGGTTGTGCTGTGCCAATTTCGGCATCGCAAATGTTCCCCGCTCCGGCTACCGGAGAAACTTCAGGCCAAATGGAACTGTTTAATTTCATCGGTACTCAATTTCAGCCGATGCCAATTAATACCATGAGCTATAATGAAGGCGACCTGGTGTATGATGTAGCGTGGAATGCTTACATTGCCGTGCTTCAGGAGAGAAACAGGCCAATTCCGGCTAAACCGAAACCAAGCGATATTCGCCTTGCCTTCCCTCCATCAACATAATTGATTTTTGAATGCAAACTAATTTATTACCACGCTTAGGCCTACCAGATTTAGGCCTGGGCGTTGGTTTACGTAATAAACATTTTAATTATCTGCTAAATAATCCGGTTCAGGTAGACTGGTTTGAGATAATCAGCGAAAACTACATGGACGATTTTGGATTTGTTCGCCACGTGCTCAATCATGTAAGAAGCCAGGTTCCGGTAGTAATGCATGGTGTTTCACTGTCTATCGGCAGTACAGACCCATTAAATATCCTTTATCTGCAAAAACTTAAAAGGCTTGCAGACGAAATCGAGCCGGCATGGATTTCTGACCATTTATGCTGGACAGGTGTTATGGGGACAAACACGCATGACCTGCTTCCTTTGCCTTTAACCCACGAAAGTCTGCATCATGTCGCTTCGAGAGTTCAAATTGTGCAGGAATATTTAAACAGGCCCCTGGTACTCGAAAATCCGTCATCATATTTAGAATTTAAGATTTCGGAAATGCCCGAATGGGAGTTTTTGTCTGAGTTGGCTAAAAGGACGGGCTGTGGCTTACTATTAGATGTGAACAATGTTTTTGTTTCTTCTTATAACCATGGCTTTGATGCAGATACGTATATCAGAAATCTGCCCCATAACCATATTGTTCAAATGCATATTGCGGGGCCAACAGACTATGGTGATTTGCTGGTAGACACTCATGACCAGCCAGTGCCGCATAAAGTGTGGCAACTATATCGATTGGCGCAGGAATTAACAGGAGGGGTTAGCACCTTGCTCGAATGGGATGCCAATATCCCCGAATATCAAGAACTTGTTGAGGAGCTTTTTAAAGCGAAGAAAGTTTTGATTGGAGAAATGCCAGAAATTGAAATTAATGTATCTGATAGGCTTCCTGTTTCCAACCCTATAAATTTTCAATTGTCCACCCAATATGACTAATTCTGAAACTGCCCGTTTGCAGTCCTGGTTAAATGATATAATTACCTGCCAGGGAAATATGGAGCATAAATTGTATCGTGCTAATAATTTGTACAACTTACATGAGGAAGACGTTATTGCCGATACCCGGGATGTTTCCATTTACTCACGCCTGCATGTATATACCTCAGGTTATGTAATGCGTTTGTTGGAATGTACGCATGCTGATTTTCCGGTGTTGCGGAAATTTATGGGAGAAGAAGTGTTTGATAAATTTGCACGGGCTGCCTTAACGTGGAGCCCGTCTACTTCATATTCGTTATATGATCTCGGGGAGACATTTATTCGTTTTCTGGAGGGAACGCGCCCCAAGAACTCATTGGCCCAAGGTCAACAAAGCATTTTTCTTGAACTACCAATAGAAATAGCCAGGGTAGAAAGAGCAAGACAGCAGGTGCTTCGTTCCCGCGGATTGGAAGGAGAGGTGGCCAGCAGCGAGTTTCAACCAGAAGAGATTCTGTTTAATCCACAATCCATTAGGCTATCAAGGCCAGAATGCCTTCAGCTTTTGGACTTGAAGTTTTCTTTAAAACCTCTTTTTAATCAGTTTAATACTTCTGACTCGCTAGAGGTGCCGGAGGTAAAACAAACTTATCTGGCGGTAAGCCGAATGAACTATCGCCTTCAAATGGAAGAGTTGTTGGAATGGCAATATCATTTCCTCAATTTTTGTACAGAAAGTGCTTCTATTTTTGAGGCGGTTAATAGAACCGCGGTCCAATGCAATATACCAGCATCCACGTTAATGGCCGAGTTGTTTGTGTGGCTGCCTATATTTATTGAAAAAGGGTTTGTTAGGATGGATTAAGCTTTACTCTTGACAGTTTCTTTATGCTGCATGCAAAAATGCGGCGTTTTCGCAAAACGCCATTGTGCCTCAATTCACTGCATTGTCTTGCTGAATTTATTTCAACACCCATTACGCATCTTGCAAGTGGGTTCCTGAAATAAATCAGGATGACTAAGTGCTTTATCTACTGTTATTCGCTCAGCGCTAAAAGGAAACTGTTTACCTATGACATGAAATTTGTTAAGGCACTTTGTCTGGCTAAGGCTCTTGCTGGTTCAAGCGTGCCGCTTGGACCCTACTATGATAAAATTTTTGCCGATCTTTTGCGGGCTTTCACCTTTGATAACTCAGGGACTACTTCCAACTCTTCTTTCTTTTACTTTTTGTCTTGAAACAAAAAGTAACAAAAAATTCAAGAAAAGAAAGATGCTTCAGCGCTCAAGGCTCAAGCGGGCCCGCCTTTCTTTTCAGCCCCTCACTCGACTCTCCGCAACAATAAACTGCTAACGTTCAATGGAGTTGCTTCGAAATAATGTCATTTCCGCCTTCTGTGTTTTTTCACCAAAACATACCGGAATGTTACCTAAGAATTTCGGAAAAATAACTGTCCTAATGAAAACATCTTAATTGAAATATGGCCTATCGATATAAATGTTAAGGGCGTTTGCTTAATCAAACGCCCTAAAGAGTAATTACACAGCAATTTGGGAGTGTATTTTGAAATGTTCTTTGTTAGGACGCATAAATCGTTGCCAAAAACTCCTTTGCCGTTATAGGCTTTCTACCCAATAATTTTTCCAGGTCTGTAGACGTTTCTGAAAACTCTCCTTGCTTCATGGCTTCAGCGAAACCGGCAAACATACCAATGTATTCTGCTGGAACTCCCGCATTGGCTAGAGTTTGATGATAGGCTTCCTTGTCTGGTGAAAAGTAATTGACACTTTTTCCTGTTAATGAACCTAAGCTATCAGCTATATCTTGAAACGAGACGCTTTCTGTATTCGAAAAATCGTATTCTTTATTTTCATGGCCATTTCCTATTAAAATATTTGCAATAGCTTCTGCCATATCACTCCTTGAGGCAAAAGCTGATTTAGTTTCCCCTGCGGGAAAGAAAACGCCGGTTTCAATAACTTTTTCTCCAAGAAATATAGGCAGCATATCCAGGTAAATATTGTTACGCAGTATAGTGTAAGCGATACCACTATGTTTGACGATATTTTCGGTATCAATATGAGATTTAGCTACAAATGCGATAGGCGAGCTGTCTGACTCATTTTTTCTTTGAAAACTGGTATAAAGAATATGCTTTACACCCGCTTCTTTTGCCGCTTTTACAACGCTTTCATGCTGGGCGCTTCTTTTCACTAAATCGCTGCCAGATATAAGCAGGACTTTCTCTACTCCCGCCATTGCCGATAATAATGAATCATAGTTATCGTAATCGCCAATTTTAATGGTTACGCCCTGGGCTTTCAGATCTGACGCTTTGGCTTCATCTCTTACTAAGGCTATAATGTTTTGGGCTTGATACCCTTTTTCTAAAAGGAAGTTAATGGTTGCTTTTCCCAAACTTCCTGTTGCTCCGGTAATTAAAATCATCTGTTTAAATTTTTAACAAACTTATATTACTTTTGCTATTGAATGTATAGCGGTATACAAAACCATAGTAGTATAAAAAAGTATAGCGACCCAAAGATGATAACACAATTTAAGACAGAAATAGAGTCACTACAGAGGTGCCCCAATTCGTATGTTCTGGCCGTGCAAGATACGCTGAATGCCTTCCAGGGAAAATGGAAAATGCCCATCATTGGGGTTTTGCTATTTGGTAAAAAGAGATTTAAGGAAATTGAAAGGGGAATACCAAGGATCACTCCCAGGATGTTGTCGCAAGAATTAAAGGACCTTGAAATGAGCGGAATCGTAAAAAGAACTGTTTTCAATACAACACCGGTTACGGTGGAATATGAGCTTACCGAATCAGGTGATCAACTTCGCGATGTACTGGAGGCCATGGTTAAATGGGGATTGCAACACCGGGAGACTAATGTGATGAAAAGCCTGCCAGCTTTAGTTTGATGGATTACTGGGTAGGCGAGGGGGAAAGTGAATTTACGTAGAATTTTTTTGCTTGCCAGAACAGTGTCGAATGAATTTTCAAAAAAATGTAAGAAGCCGCATTGTTTTACATAATGCGGCTTCCAATTTTATTAAGCAAGCGAAATATTTTGTTGGCCAACAGCTGAGCTTGGCTGGCTCACAAGGTTTTTGTAGGTTTCAATTCTCCATTACTTCTTTATAAAACACTAGTGCCCAATCCTGGTCGTTAGCAAACTGATCGTAGAATTTACCAGGCTGGTTATTGATAGAAGCAGGATATAGATAAGCACAGCTTGCCATTCCGTTTTCCTTAAAATTTAAGAGGTTGTTCTCGACTATCCTTTTTGACCTTTCCTCATAACTGGCATCACCGCTGCACTGATAGTATTTATAGAAGGCAACAGCTGTCAGGGTGCTCCAGTAGTGAGGCATCGTATCTCCCCATGTTGGTGTTTTTCCGAACCAGTAGCCATCCCAATGACGTATAGCGATATCGTTAAGGTGAACATCCGGTTGTTTTCCGTTAAATGCTTCGAGGGAACGGAGCTGAAGTTTTGCGGCTTCCAGGTATTTCTTGTCTTTAGTAGTTTGGTACATTTCACAAAGAAATGTTACGGCGGGCGCTACGATGGATTGCTCATAATTAACTTCATGTTTAGGATAGTATATCCCTGTTTCCACGAAGAAATCGCCAGTTTTGGAATAATCACTTAGCAAAGTATCTTTTTCCGCTTTCATACCTGCGCCGTCCAATGCAGTAAGTCCGTCTGTAACTCGAAAATCAATAGAATAATGCTTATACCCAAAATCCTTAAAGTACTTCCTTAATGTGCCGTAGAAGTCGGCGAGGTATTGCTTATTTTTTGTTAGTTTATATGTTTCTAGGTATAAATGTGCTACCCAGGGATAATTATAGCCACGGTGGCGGCTGGTGTGCGCTACATTTGAATATACCCTATAATCGGGGCCTTGTAACTTTTCGCGAATAAATTTAACATACCGCATTAATGAGTTTCGTACGCTATCATCCTCATGTGTTTGCAACCATTTAGCAATCAAAACGCCCATGCCAAGGCGCTCTCTGCCTTCGTCGCGGTCAGAATTGCTCACAGTGTTAACCGGCTTATCAAATATCTGCTTAAGCTCATTATCGTACACCATATATGCTCCGTAACGCCCATCTTTCGGATTGTTCATTTGCTGGTTTTCTACAATAAAATGCACCCGTTTATCTATTAAATTTTGAGCTGAGGATACCACGTGGTAATTTAAAATGGTGTATTTTCTGCCCTTATCATAAAGAACTTTATAGGTATGTTCGCCCAATTTAGCACCCGATACGGTTACGCTTTTGTCCTTTATATCAGCCGCGGAATTCGCCTCTATGTTGATTGTTAATTTCTCATTTTTTGAAACTACGTATCGATTGGCTCCCAATTTTACAAAGCCTGCTGTTTTCGCTTTCTTAAAGAAATCATCCCAGCCGTTGTGCCAAAATAATTTCCATTGTACAGTATATGTTCCCTTTGGTTCCAGAACGAATGGTGCGATGTTTAAGGCGATTACCCCACGCACGTTGCTTGCTGTATATGTCCAGGGAACGTCTTTGTGGCGGTCCCGATTGTCGATGGAGTAGGATTTCATTGCACCTTTGGTGAATACAAGCCCAAGATGCAAGCCTTCGCCGTTCATGCGGATTGCATTGACATAAGAGGAATGCATTCCTGGCCAAACATGTGCATTACAACGCTTTGTAGCAGAAATCTTTGCATCCGGATAGTTATCGTTGTAAGGCGTATAAATATCTAAGCCACTTATAGAGAGCTTTTTGCCCGTAGTGTTCACGAATGTGTAGGTTTCAACGTAATCCTGCCCAACAGGCTCGCGTTCAACAAGCACGTCAAGGCACCGGGTTTTATAAATGATAGTAGTTTTATCACCTATAGTCGTTTGTTTTGCAGCGGTAAACCATCTTTCATTTTTTATGCCAGGCTCCAACGCATTGTATTTGCCTAAACCCCAATCCTGATCAGGCTTTTGCCAGGTAAGCAAGCTGTCGCCGGATGCAAAGATCCAGTTCATTTGATGTTTATCCGAGGGATTTACAATCGTGCTGATTGCCCCGCTGGTTTTATTCAGGCCTATTTCAAATTGAGCATAGGCCGAAACATATAAAAAGGTACAGAAAGCTAAAAAGGAAGATTTTTTCAGTAACATATATAATTTAGATTTTCTTGAAAATCGCTTAATTGGAAGGCCTTTAATTGATAATTACTTTATCGAATGAGACATAATTGCCAGTACTGCCACTCAGGTTTCCTTTTTTGTCTTTCCAATACCATCGTTCGCCCGAAACAGAAACAGTTAAGGTGTAGGTATCCTTTCGAAGTATCGGACTTAAAAATTTAAGTGCTGCTACTTTATATTTGCTGTACATGTCGGTGTTAGAAGAAAGCACTGTTCTTCCTTTACTGTCGGTAATGGTGATGCGGGCATAACCTCCATCCGGACGGGCAAGTCCATAAATTCCAATCTGCTTACCTGTAAATCTTACAGAAAAAGAAGCATTTTTTTCGGCAGAACTATTTAATGATAAATTATCGGGCGATTCTTGTTGCCACTTGCCAGTATAAGCAATTCGTTTGTCTCCATTTTCTATGATGTTTTTGGTCAAATTTGCGCTTGATATTGTTCCTTTTGAAGTATTTAACTTCCAGCCTTCCAGATATTCGGGAATTGAAATCGATGTTCCATCAACCTTTAACGGTTGCCACACATAAGTAGCGGCGGTAGCTTGCCTTGGGAAAGACCACCGGTCGCCCATAAACATGAATGTTGTTTCTTTAGAACCCTCTATTGGAAGCACAAATGTTGTTTGTGAATTCCATGTTAGTGTACCCTTAGGGGCAAAGTTTCCCCGGTGTATCCATGGCCCTTTTAGGGAAGTAGCTGTGTAGTAATAGTTATCGTTACGTTCCCAGCCGGTAAGGTCAGATCCCAGGAAGTAGTATATACTATCTTTCCTGAAAATTGCCGGAGATTCAAATCCTTTTGCCATAACCTTATTTACCTGTTCAGCAATGCCTTTGTAATCATCGTTTAGTTTGTAAATATCGCCGCCATGCAGCAGCACATAACCCGAGCCGTCTTTATCCTGAAAAGTACCCATATCCCACTTTTTTATTGGCTTGCTATTAAAGAGTAAAGGCCCTTTAAACTCATATGGCCCGGTTATGGTTTTTGAACTTGCATAGCCAACAAACTGGTCAACATAACCCAACGTATCAACATGCATATACATCAGGTACTCACCGGTTTTAGGGCATTTCATTACTTTGGGGCGTTCGCCCACACGATTAGGGCCAAGCTTGCCTGAGCCCTGAAGCGGCAGGGCTACGCTTTCGAATTTCCAATTGTACAAATCCGGAGATGAATAACAATTGAAGCCGGCAAAAGCATTGCTGGTATCCGAATGCGCTTCGCCGAATAGATAAAAACGGCCATTCTCTTTAATAATATTTGCTCCATGCGCACTTACAACTTTAAGGTTCGTATCAAACCATGGCACTCCTGAATAAATCGCGTTAGTTTTTTTTTGAGCCAATGTGGTGCAACACGAGGTAATTGAAAGTATTGATAGTAGAAGTTTGATCCCCAATTTAAAGTTCATAAATGTGTGTTTACTTTGAAAGGCAGTTGATATTACAGCTCTCTTATGCTGTTTCAGCCTGTGGTTTATAATTTGCCAAAACTAGAGATGAGGAACTTTAAAAAATCTGCAAAAAGTACCAATATTTCGATGGTTTGTGCTTGAGGCAATTGCATATAAGACTACTACATGAAAATTGTTTATGTTAGGGCTTAATTAGGATTACAATCCTGCAATAATTCGGAGGCAGGCCTTAACAATGGCTGCACAAATTATGATATGATTATCTCACGCTTCTTCCAAACTGCGCTTTTCTTTTTATTGGTATCTGGTATGGTGTGCAAAGCGCAGCCATATTATTTCACTAATTATCAGGTGGAACATGGCTTGTCAAATAATACGGTTCATGCAATCTTTCAGGATAAAGCTGGCTTCATTTGGTTGGGAACCATTGATGGGTTAAACCGCTTTGATGGGTACAGTTTTAAGGTGTTTAAGAAGAGCAATCAGAAACACGGACTAAAAAGTAATTGCATTTACAGTATACGTGAGGATTTGGAAGGGATATTGTGGATTGGGACCGAGAAAGGCTTATATAGCTATGATAGGGTTTATGAAACATTTACTTTAATTCCTCAAACGGAAGGACAGGAAGTTCGGGAGATTCTACTTGATAAGTCTGGAAGCCTTTGGATTAAGATAAATTCTTCAGCTGCAAGCTACTCACCAAAATCCGGACGCTTTAGGCTGTATAGCCGTGATAAGTTTTTTCATGTTTCTGCAATTGCAACAAGTGCAAGCGGGGATATATGGCTGTCGACTATTGATGGAAAATTGAAGAAATACATTGAAAAGGATAACAGTTTTTTAACCTACGAGATGTTTCCATCCTCTTATGCGGGCGAGAAAAATTTGGTGTCCTTAATTTCCGTAGGTTCGAGGTTATTTATGGGCACCAACGGGAATCAAATCAAAGTGTTTGATACTCGGGATTTAAGCCGCAAAACATTAACAATACCTGTTGATGGCGTCCAGAAGCTTTATTTACGCAAGATGCTGCTTGTAAAAGACGATCTATGGATAGGAAGTGAATTTGGAGTTTATATATATAACCTGAAAACCGGAAAATTCTCGAACCTTAAGAAAGGCTATAAGGATCCATTTTCACTAAGTGATAATGCAATCAACGGTTTTTTTCAGGACAGAGAAAGCGGTGTTTGGGTGGGAACCTATTTCGGAGGCGCGAGTTATTATCCCAGGCAATACACGCCATTTTACAAATATAGCCCTTTGGTTAAGGAGAATCCTATTACCGGAAATATAGTTAGAGGGATAAAGCAGGATAAGTATGGTGATATTTGGATAGGCACAGAAGATGCCGGGCTTAATAAGCTGGAAGTAAAAACCGGAAAAGTTCTCCATTATTCTGCCACCGGGGCAAGGGATGCAATCTCATTTGATAATATTCATGGCGTACTAACTTCTGGCAATGAAGTATGGCTGGGATTAAATCAGAACGGGCTCGACATCATGGATATAGAATCCGGAAAGGTAACCAGAAAATACAAAGCAGGGAGGGAAAGCGGATTATCTTCAGATTTCATTTTCTGTTTGTACGAAACATCAAAAGGCGAAAAAATTATAGGTACGGCGTCTGGCTTGTTTAGGTACAATCCCTTATCAGATAAATTTGAACACTTCAATAAGTTTCCACCGGATGCCTGGTACTCGTCTGTTTTAGAAGATTCTGAAGGAAACATTTACGCAAGCACAATAAAAAATGGCGTATTTTATTTGAATACCCGCAAAAACACAATAACAAATTTTTCTACTAACCGGCAGGGGGCTTTTAATTTACCCACTAACTATATCAACGTTTGTTTTGAAGATAGCAGGCACAATATCTGGTTTGCAACAAACGAGGGGTTGTGCAAGTGGAATCCGGGCCTTGGAAAAATGTTGATCTATGGTGCCCGGCAAGGCTTTCCCAGCGAGTATATACTGAGTATTTTGGAAGATGATCAAAAGTTTTTGTGGATAGGCACGACAAAAGGCCTGGTGAAGTTTGATCCGATAAGCCAGAAGGTTGAAGTATACACCAGATCCAATGGACTTCTTTCTGAACAATTTAACTATAACTCCTCACTGAAAAGCAAAAATGGACAATTGTATTTTGGGAGCTTACGTGGGCTTGTTAAATTCCACCCGGCCGACTTCCACAAAAATGAGTTCATTCCCCCTTTATATATCACAGCTTTGGAAGTCAATAACCAAGAAATCCGGAACTCAGATGACTCAAAAATTCTGAAACGGTCCATTTCTTTTGAAAACGATATTACCTTGAATTATGATGAGTCTAACTTTAGCCTGGAGCTTTCAGCTTTGAGTTTCGCAATTCCTAATGGTGTAAAATATGCGTTTAAACTTGAAGGCTTGTCTGATAAATGGACCTTTTTAGGTAAAAGCAGAAAGATATTTTTCACAGAAGTTCCCCCGGGCAATTATAAGCTTAAAACGAAAGTATGTAACAGTTCCGGTTACTGGGGGCCGGAAGAAAGCAAACTAAAAATACATATTCGCTCCCCCTGGTGGCTAAGCACCATTGCGTTTATCGGTTATTCGCTGTTAGCAATTCTCATTATTGCTATAGTAGCCTGGCTTTATCGCCGACAATTGCAGCTTATCAATCAACGTAAGTTGGCAGAACTCCGATTGTCGAAGGAAAAGGAAATGATAAAAGCAAAAATGGACTTCTTTACAAACGTGGCTCATGAGATAAAAACGCCACTAACTTTAATCAAAGTACCCCTTCGTAAAGTTGTTCGGGAAACTAAAGGCATTCCCCAAATTTCGAACAGCCTTAAAATAATTGGTGATAACACAGAACGATTGATTAATCTAACCAACCAATTACTAGACTTTCGCGAAACAGAAATCTCCGAATATCAACTTGAGTTGCAAGAATGTGCTATAGACGGCCTGCTAACTAAAGTTTTTGAAAGCTTTTTGACTCTTGCAGATCAAAAAGGCCTGCTGTTAAAACTTAACACTCCTACATCGGCAATTGATGCAGTGGTAGATGTGGATGCGCTCGAAAAAATACTCTATAATCTCTTGAGTAATGCTGTAAAATACTGTGAAGCCGTTGTAGAGGTAAGCTTACAAGCACAGGATAATTCATTTAGTGTCGAAATAATAAATGATGGCTCGACAATTTCTGATGAATATGCCGGCAAAATTTTTGAACCATTTTTTAGGGTAAGGCATGAAAAGATGATTGAGGGGACCGGACTTGGTTTACCTTTAGCGCGTATGCTTGCACAAGCCCACGGTGGAGGCCTGGTTTATTTTATTAGAGATGGATTTAACGTTTTCTTACTTACCATGCCTATTAATATTGAAGGTGCCAGGAACGATCTGAAATTAAAGCCTAACAATTATCTTGATAATCGATGAAGCCAAGAATACTTTTAGTGGACGATAATATTGCGCTGTTAGAGGTTATTTCGAATGAACTTGAAGAGTTATATGAAGTAATAACTGCCGAGGACGGACAAAAAGCATTTGACCTGCTAAGCGTTGAATCTGTACACCTTATAATAACCGATATCATGATGCCAGTTTTGGACGGCTATGAACTATGTAAGCTGGTAAAGTCGAATTTTGAGCATAGCCATATTCCTGTGATCCTGTTAACCGCCAAAAATACGCTTCGCTCGAAAATTACCGGATTGGAATTAGGTGCAGATGCCTATATCGAAAAACCTTTTGATGTTGAGCATTTAATGGTCCAAATAGCAAACCTATTAAATAACAGAAGCAAATTGCGCGAGTATTTCCTTAACTCTCCATTATCGCACATTAAAAGTATTGCTAATACAAAATCAGACGAGCGTTTCCTCGAGAAATTAAACAGCGCTATTTTGCTAAACCTCGAGTCTCCTGATCTTGATGTGGACAAACTGGCCGAGCTGATGAATATGGGTAGAACCACGCTATTCAGGAAAATCAGAGCAATCTGCGAAATAACTCCCAATGAGCTTATAAATGTCACACGACTTAAAAAAGCCGCGGAACTGTTGGCTGATGATTATAAAATTTATGAAGTGGCTTATTTAGTAGGATTTAATTCGCAAACCACCTTTGGCAGAAGTTTTCATAAACAGTTTGGTGAAACTCCTAAAGAGTTTCAGAAAAGAAAGCAGGAAGAGGCAAAGGGGAGTGGTGTTTGAACAGGAAAGATCGGTACTCAACCAGGTGCGCAATAATTTGGGTTTTTATTTTACGTGTGAGTTATTAAAATAAAACAAATAATATTTAATGTTTTATTTTAAAAATAGTATGTTTGTGTACTGAAATTGTAAAAATGGAAATGACAAAAAGCCGCCAACTGCTTCTGATCAAAATGATAGTTGCAGTTATTATGTTCTACTCATCCTTAGCACTGGTTTTTCATATCAGATGGTTTGTTCACTATTTAATAACTGGCATTCCTGGGACCGTTCCGCCAGAGCAAGTACCGGCTGTTTGGTTTGCCCGGCAAATTCTATCGAACAGCATATTCCTATTTGTAAGCTATCAACTAATAAATCTTTTTACTAGATATCAGAAAAATAATTTTTTTGATCTTTCTGCTCTTAAAACGTTTAATATCGTAATAGTTTCTTGTGTATTTCTTGCAGGTCTTGAGGCAGTTCAAATAATATCCAATAATTTATCTCAATTGCATTTAGAAGATTGGACAACATTAAACGCTTGTGTAAATTTACTATTTCGAACCTTTACTATTTTTTTAGTAATTCGGGATTCACAAACAATGTTCTTACTTCTGGCAATAATTCTGTGGGTTGTAAAGCAATTCGTTTCAAAAGCACTATTCGTAAAATCTGAAAACGACTCATTTATTTGATATGCCAATTATTGTGAATTTAGATGTGATAATGGCGAAACGAAAAATGTCATTAAATGAGCTATCAAAACAAGTCGGCGTGACCACTGTAAATTTATCAATACTCAAGACTGGAAAAGCTAAAGGGGTTAGATTTGACACACTAGAGCAAATTTGTAAAGTTCTTGATTGTAAGCCCGGAGATATTTTAGATTATGAGGAATAGATAGAGGGGCTATCAGGAGTGGTGACTCTTGGGTATCATTTACATTCAAGGTGCTTGATACCTGTTATGCCAAATCTGTCCGTACAGTTTAGCGAAGCGGCTCTACGGATTCAGATATAGAAATGAGTCTCCAGACTCACCGAATGTTTTTCCAAGCTTCAAGGCACCTCTATTCCGCAATAACCCGGATAGAAGCGGCAGCTTTTTTGGTGTATTGGACGAGGTGATGAGAGCAAAAAACTAAAACGGATAGCCGGAGGGGAGATGAGTTGGAGTAGAAGTTTTCCGTTTCTAGGAATTTCGGTTCCATATGCCTATTTAGGCAAATTTTGTAGATCGAAGCAACCTTCCTTCATTGCAAGTAAGCTTTAATTTTCTTAACTATGAGGCTAGTATTAATACATAAAATATCGTGTAAAGTATCAAGCCTTTCCTATGGCATTAAAAGAGACTAATCCAGAAGCAGTTACCGTGGCAGATCCTTACGGTACTGCTATACCTATAAAAAACGCCGGTATCGTATTGCTGAGCACATATATTCCAATGTTATTTGAACGTCTTGGCCTTACAGAAGACAGATCCTTTAAATCAATGAAGCATCAACTTGATGCTCCGCACTACCTACACCATGTTGCCACTGGCCTTACTCATGCCGATGAACATTTACTGCCGCTCAATAAAGTGCTTTGTGGTTTACCTTTGTCACAAGCCCTCCCAGATGGCATTGAAATTTCTGCTGAAAGCAAGCAGCTTGCAAACGGCTTGATTACTGCCGCAATAGGGCATTGGCCTATTATTGAAAGCACCTCGATAGATGGTTTTAGAGAAAATTGGCTGGTTCGCGACGGAGTACTTAAACAGCAACTTGATAAATGGGAACTCTTTGTAGAAAAAAGAGCGTACGATATATTAATTCATAAATCGCCTTTTTCATTCTCCATTATTAAATATCCCTGGATGGATAAACCCTTACATGTGGTTTGGCCTTTTTAAAACTATATGAAGCCCTTGAATATATCAATTGAAAGAATCAGACTCTCCTCCATTAATATTCAAAGCAAATTATGAATTCGTACAACTGTAGTGGCCTTGTTGCAATAGCAGGAGTTGAATCAAAAAGCTGAAAAAGCTCAAAAGAATACGTCAATGTTAACGCTCCATTATGCTGAAAGGGCAACAATAAGTGCTAAAGAAAAGCTGACTGAGGCAGAGAGCGAACTTGATTTCAAAAATCGTGTTAAACAGCATGCCCTGGTTTCCAGCAATGTATCAAACACTCAATTGTTGTTTGCTAAACGCATTATCCGACCAGCATGAGGTAAGGTATGTACTTATTGATACTATTATCTGCTGCAAGGCGGATAATAGCTATACCAGCTTTCACCTGCAAAATGAAAGCAGCCCAGTTGTTGTTTCTAAACCCATTTCTGAATATGAACAGCTCCTGTCTCTTTACGGCTTTGTTCGTATTCATCAATCATGGCTAATTAATAGAAATCATATCAATTCTTTTAAAAAGGCAGATGGTGGCTATCTGGTTATGAACAATAAAATGAGCATTCCTGTAAGCAAGCAAAGAAGGCATTTGTTGAAGGATTTTACCTAAGAAGCCAAAGCCTGGAAATAAAAAAAGGCGTTATCAAATCAGACAAAGCCTTCTTCAGCCGAGAGTGAGGGATTAATTCTATTGATCCCTGAAAGGGGAGGCTCAAATCAAATGCTTGTCGCTTTACCCCCCTGTCATTTTTGTTTTCCGGGGCAGCCCGAGTAAACCCGGCTCCCTGTAAACAAAAAATGCCACCTTTTCAGGTAGCATCTGCTTTGGCGGAGAGTGAGGGATTCGAACCCCCGGACCTGTTACAGTCAACAGTTTTCAAGACTGCCGCAATCGACCACTCTGCCAACTCTCCGCCACAAAAGTACAAATCCTTGCTGCTTCTGCAAATTCGCAAAAACGATTTTTTTGATTATTCGTTTAGGGGGCTGAAAGCCAGAGAAATAATTTTCTGATCAGGTTCTTTTTTGAAGATTTTCTGTTGGATTTTCCGTCTTAAAGCTGTTAAAGCGGGGCTTTACAATCTTAATACTCCGCTTAGAAAGGTCAATACTGGCATTAAATTCAAATCCGATGAGGATAATTAGAGAGTTAAAATAGAGCCAGACCATTACAACAATTAAAGTTCCTATGGAGCCGTAAATACGGTTAAAGTTGCTGAAGTTATTAATGTAAAATCCGAAGCCCCAAAACGTAATCATTGCCAGAAAACTAGCAAGCCATGCACCGGGACTAAATAATTTCCATTTCTGAGTATGCGCAGGGCCGTACCGGTACAAGATAGAGATGGTAACGAAGTAAACAGCTATCAATATAAACCAGCGTACAAATCCAATTACCAATACCCAAAAGGTGTCTTTAAACTGCACTTCGTCTCTGATAAGGGAAATCAGGTACTCGCCGATGGTAATGATACTTAGTCCAACCACAAGTGCAAAAAACAATATAAAAGTTAAGGTGATAGCCACCAGGCGCTGCTTAAGCCAGCCCCGGGATTCAATAATTAAAGAAGATTTATTAAAAGCTCTCATTAAATTATTGATGCCATTAGTGGCAAAAAACAGAGCCGCCAAAAAACCGAAGGAGAGTACTCCTCCATTTTGTTTGCGGATGATTTCTTCCAGGGTCGATTTTACAGCCAGGTATGAGTTAGTCGGAAATATCAGTTTTATCTGCTCCATTAGCTGGTCCTGGAAACCCTCGACCGGAATGTAAGGGATAAGTGTAAAGATAAAGATGATGGTAGGGAATATCGCTAGCATGAAATTATATGCCAGCGAAGAAGCTTTGTTTACCAGCGAATCTTTGCTTATTTCCTGAAAAAAAAATGTACAAACAGTATATAAGGGCAGAGTACTAAAGCCTGGAATAATAACCACCTTCGACCACTCTATCAACATGTAATAGGGACGTGTTTTTAAAAGTAGTCTGTGTAGCCAGGCCATAACAACTAGTTAAAATAAGGCTTTAATTTATCCTGAAAGTGTTGCGGAGGCATGCAGGCGCGGTTGCGCTTCATATCAATAAATACCAGGGTTGTTTCGCCATCATGGATAAATTCATTCTTTTCATTAAATAACTCATAATGAAAATGAATTCTTACCCCAGGCATTTTTGCAATAGTGGTCCTTATGGTAATTTCCTCGTCGTATAAGGCCGGTTTAATATATTTGCACTTCATCTCAAGAACGGGCATCATTATTCCCTGTTCTTCCATAGAACGATAATCCATGCCAAGGCTTCGCAACATTTCTACCCGGGCTACCTCAAAAAACTCAGCGTAATTGCCATAATACATATAGCCCATCTGGTCGGTTTCACCATAGCGTACCCGTATTTTAGTTTCGTGGCTAAACATTAGCGGATGTTACGTTGATTAAGTGCTTGTTGGAATTTACGGGCATTTGCCTGGTGCTGTGTCATAGTCTCCGCAAAATTATGATACCCTGAAAAGTCTTCCTTGGCACACATATAGATATAATTGTGCTTTTGGTAGTTTAAAACGGCATCGATCGCTTTTATGCTAGGCATCATAATAGGGCCCGGAGGCAATCCGGTGTAGACATAAGTGTTATAGGGTGAATCCTTTATTAAATGCTTATTAAGAACACGTTTAATAGTGAAGTCTCTATTTGCGAAAATAACAGTCGGGTCAGCCTCCAATTTCATGCCCTTATTGTAACGGTTCATATATAGGCCGGCAATAATAGGCATTTCGTTATCATAAAGCGCTTCGGCATCTACAATAGAAGCCAGGGCACTTACCTGAAGCTGGCTAAGCCCAATTTTACGTGCTTTCTCCTTACGGGCATCCGTCCAGAACTTCTCGTATTCCTTGTTCATCTTTTCAAAGAATTTTTCAGCAGAGGTATTCCAGTAAATCTCGTACGAATTAGGGATGAACATCGAATAGACGTTATCCTTGTTAAAACCAAATTTATTGATATACTCTGTAGAATCGAGCAGGAGAATAAGTGATGAAGAATCAGCCTCAATTTGTGTAGAAATATATTTTGCAAAATCCTCCTTCAGTC
>CBIHNR010000103.1:0-18864 GCA_966211215.1 uncultured Pedobacter sp. | reverse complement strand
CAAAGCTTGCAGCCAGTTTATTTTTGCATTTATGTCTTCCTTGTCAGTTTTTATTGCATTCTCTTTCTCCCGTAGGCTTTCCAGATGGCTGCCATTAGCTTCTCTCTCTTCATCGCTAAGCAGCACTACATCGTTTAACCTTCCCCTAAGCGAATCCAAAACCTCTTTCTCCTTCTTTGTGCGCTCGAAACTGAATTTTGAAATCTCGCTATAAATCCCCGTATCTGTAATTTTCTCTAAAAGCTCGCTTCGTTCGTTTTCATCAGCTTTTAAAAACCTGGTAAAATCGCCCTGCGAAAGCATCACCGAACGCAAAAACTGGTTATAATCCAAGCCACACAAGTCAACAATTGCCTGTTTGGTTATTGTAGTGGTGTGCCCGCCTAAAAAAACACCTGTTTCAGCTTCCGAAAACTCAATTTTCTCTCCCTGTAAGGCTCCATCTACCTTGCCTCTACTTCGCCTCAATGACCATTTGGATCGATAGATTTTGCCTTTTACCTCAAACTCTACCTCCGAAAAGCACTCCGAAGTATGTCGGCTCATAATTTCCGATACTTCCTTGTTATGTCGGTGCACCCTGCCGTAAAGCGCAACCGTAATGGCATCCAGAATGGTGGTTTTGCCAGCTCCCGTTGGGCCCGTTATGGCAAACAGGCCATTTTCTTCGAAAGGAGCCTTGTCGAAACGGATTTCATGAAGCCCCTTTAATGAGTTAAGGTTTAGGAATTTAATACTTATTATCTTCATGGTGAAGGTGCAGATTGAATAATGGACGGGCGATTAAGAGTTGGATTCCTTTTGGCTCATTTGCTCCAGGGCTAATTCGAAAGTTTGGATAAGTGATGAATAATCTTCTTCTCCAAACTCAGCCTGGCATTTTTTTATAAATACTTCCTTAGGGCTGATATCGTTAAGTGTATGCGTTGGAGCTGCCTGCTCGTCGAGATTCTGGATTTTCCGTTTGCGGATCTGTCTGGGAAAAAACCGTTCAATGTACGGCCTATTGCCTTTAAATTGCTCTAACTCTTCATCCAGCCCATGAATAAAGCTTTCGGTTTCTACCTGTACTTCTACCCAGGCCGGATACTTTAATTGGTGGTCTTCCAGCAGCATCACCTTCCTCTTTATGGTATCCAGGTCCCCTTTTATCCGAATCAATTTCCGGTTGCATGGAATTTCGTGTTCTTCCAGAAGATGCAATTCACCCTCTTTAAATTCCAATATTACAACCTGTTTTTTATCATCAGTTTCTGAAAAACTGAGCGAAATTGGCGAGCCGGAGTATCTTATATGCCTGGCTTTATTTACCAACTGTGGCCGATGTATATGTCCCAAAGCAACATAATCAAAATGAGGAGGGAACTCCTCAGCACCAACCTGCCCTAAATTTCCAACATGGATTTCTTTTTCGCTATCAGAAGTGCTCGAACCTGCCGCAAACAAATGCCCTGTGGCTATAACTGGCACATTCTGAGCCTTATAATCTATAATATGTTCGGTAAAACGGTGATAATGATTTGCAATACCCTGTTTTATCCGGGTTTCGCGTTCCAGGTCTGTTTCGCCGCTGACGGATAATCGGATGTCTTTATCGCGCAAAAAAGGCACAGCGCAAATCACCAGCTGCAATTCTCCTTTTTTATCCCGTATATGAATAATTTGGTCAGTAAATTCGTCGGGAACGCCCCCAATAATATGCACATTGAAATACTTCAGTAAATCCTTTGGCGCATTCAAGGTGCTTATCGAATCGTGATTGCCACCTATGATAACCACTTCGCGGCAGCAGGTATTTTTAACCTGGCGCAAAAAACGGTAATACTGTTCTAAAGCCGTGTTAGACGGACTTCCGGTATCAAAGATATCCCCGGCAATAATCAGGACATCAATACATTCGGTATTTAGTTTTTCAATAAGCCAGTCTAAAAAATCCTGATGCTCATCTACCCTTTCGCACTGCTCTAGCTTCTTGCCCAGGTGCCAATCGGCTGTATGAAGAATCCTCATGAAATGAATGAAAATTGAATTTTCTAAGCTAGCAGATTTAGAGGGGAATTGGAAGCGATGTGGAAAAGAGGGTGACAGGTGTGAGGTGTGAGGTATGAGGTATGAGGTATGAGCTGTTAGCTGATTAGCAGTTAGCTGATAGCTCATGGCTCATGGCTGATAGCTCATAGCTCATAGCCGACTCCTCATCGCTCATGGCTCACAGCTGATTGCTAATAGCTAACGGGTATAGCTGATCGCTATGAGCTATTAGCAAATCCGGGCAATCCTCGTTATCTTTGCCTATGCCATATAAAGAACGCGAAATAACTAAGCTTTACTACACCATGGGTGAGGTAACTGAAATGTTTGAAGTAAATGCTTCGCAGATACGTTTTTATGAGCGGGAGTTCGATATTCTTCAACCCAAGAAGAATAAAAAGGGAAACAGGCTTTTTTCTCCCGAGGATGTAGAAAACCTAAAGATCATTTTTCATTTAGTTAAAGAAAAAGGGTTCACTCTTCAAGGTGCCAAAGACCATCTAAAAGCAAATAAATCTGAAGTAAAAGAAAACCAAAAGGTAATTGATTCGTTGGAACGCCTAAAACAGTTCCTGCTAGAGGTTAAGGAACAGTTATAACCCAAAACTACTTTCTGTGAAAGTCCTCTTTATTATCAACCCCAAGTCGGGAAAACGGGACGGGCCTGGCCTTGAAGCACTGATTTCGGAAGAATCGCGCAAGCAGGGCTTTGAGTTTTTAATTCACCGGCTACACAGCGATGATAAAGAAGAGGATATTAAATACGAAATAGATGCATATGCGCCCGATATTGTTGCCGGCGCAGGCGGCGACGGAACCATTAATTTTTTAGCCCAGCTTCTTAAAAACACCAATATTCCTTTGCTGATAATCCCGATGGGCTCGGCTAATGGAATGGCTAAAGAACTTGGAATTGGCAATCGTATGGATGTTGCTTTTGGCTTAATTACTAAGGGTTTTACCAAAAGCATTGACATTTTAAACATAAACGGCCAATGGTGCATTCACCTCGCCGATGTTGGGCTGAACGCCCGCATCGTTAAACGTTTCGAGAACGACTCGAAACGAGGTTTATGGACCTATGCCAGGCACCTCTTCAGTGAAATCTTCCTGATAAAAAAATATACTTTCCACATTAACGCCGATGGCAACAACTTCAGCAGAAAAGCCGTTTCTTTAACTTTTGCCAATGCTTCAAAATATGGAACCGGAGCAGTCATAAATCCGGTTGGCAAACTTAACGATGGGAAGTTTGAATTGGTTATTATCAAGCCATTCCCCCGCATCAAACTTCTCTCCATCACTATAAAAATGTTCCTTGGAACCTTGCAAACATCTGAATATGTAGAGGTTATAAGCTGCAGCCAAGCACTAATACGCACGTCAAGAAGCACCACACTCCAAATCGACGGCGAAGTTTGCGGCAAAGTAAAAGAAATTAAAATTCACATTCTGCAAGAATCTTTGCGGGTAATAATACCCGAAAATTTATAAGTTAAAACACAGAATTGCACACAACTTGATGCAATTATCTTCAAATACCCTTTGCGGTACAAACAATCTTATTTTTTAAAAAACTCTTTCAAATGATATTAGTTAAATTTATACTAACACATTGCCAGAGAATGAAATAATCACTACTTAATATTTGCTATTCTATGACAAAGGCAAAAAAAACAGCTCTGGTAACTGGGGCATCGAGTGGTATCGGATATGAATTAGCCAGACTTTTTGCAAAGGATAGTATAAACCTTGTACTGGTTGCTAGAAATAAGTTAAAACTTGATTTAGCTGCTATTGAGCTGTATAAAATAAACCCGGATATAAGCATAACAGTTATACCAAAAGATTTATCTGTAGTGGATTCAGCTAAGGAGCTTTACGACCATACTTCTTTATTGGGAATCGAAATTAATTACCTTGTTAACGATGCCGGTATTGGCCAGCGCGGCTTTTTTTGGGAAACAAGTTTTGAGAAAGACCTTGAAATAATCAATCTCAACATTATCTCACTGGTACATTTAACAAAACTGTATTTAAACGATATGCTGTTGCGCAACGAGGGGCGCATTTTACAACTTGCCTCAATAGCTGCCTATCAGCCCACGCCCCTATTATCAGTTTATGCTGCAAGCAAAGCCTTTGTATTGTCATTTGGCGATGCTTTAGTTAATGAGCTACAGGATACCAACATAACCTTAACTTCATTAATACCCGGTCCAACCAATACAGATTTTTTCAATAAAGCAGAGGCGAGCGAAACTTTGGCTGCACATAAAACAGACGAAGCTGCAAAAGTGGCAAAAGTTGGCTACGACGCAATGTTTAAAGGTGAACACCACGCAGTGGCCACCCCGGCAGTGAGCACCCAGGTAGCCATGAGCAGCATTTTACCCAACGATACAGTTGCTAAAATGGCCAGAAAATACATGGAAGAAGACAAATAATATATTTATTAAAATAATCAATCAATTTATGGGAAAAGATAAGAACGGAAGCTACATTCCGCCGAAGGGGCGGCCCACAGGATCGCCTAAAGAAACTGCCGGACTAAGGAATGCTTTTGCAGTGAATGACCTGGAAAAGGATAATGAATTGGCAGATAAATATATGAATGCCCCGGATCAGCCTGCAGCAAATGTGTACGTAAGGCACAATAACCGCCATACTAACAAAGGGGAAGACCATAGTGATAATAATTAAAACTGATTAAGCGCATGGAGATAATCACAAAGGATGAATTTACAGAATTAGGAAATTTCCTGTCTGCGAATTGCGTTAGTATATACCTACCCACACACACATCTGGTTTTGCTGTAAATGAGCGTTATGACCAGATCGTTTTTAAGAATAACCTCCAAAAAGCTAAAAACCTGATGTCTGCCCGCGGAGTGGACCTTAGAGAGTGCGAAACTATTTTGGAGCCTGGTTTTAAACTATTAAATGATGAAAAATTTTGGAATAACCAATCCGGCGGATTGGCGGTATTCCTCTCAAACAATTTATTTAAATATTATAAAATTTCCTTCAGCGTAAAAGAGGAGCTAATGGTTAACAACTCGTTCTTGTTAACGCCGTTGCTGCCGGTTTTAGAACGCAGGCACCGGTTTTATTTACTGGTACTAAGCAAAAACAACTGTAAGTTTTACGAAGCCGACCAATTTGGCATGAAGAAACTCGAGGTTGAAGGATTGCCATATGGCATTAATGATGTAATTCATTTCGAAGAGAAAGATAAAAGGCAAACCCACAGAAGGGCGGGCGCCGGAGCTGGCGAACGGGCAGTTGTGGGAGCTAGTTTTCACGGGCATGGAAGCGGCCTGGCAGACGAAGAAGAATACATGCAGCAATACTTCAGAGAAGTAGACCAAACCTTATGGTCGGAAGTGTTGCATAACCAGCATGTGCCCTTAATGCTTGCCGCCGTTGATTATGAGATTGCCCTTTACAAGCAAGTTTCAAACTATAAACATATTTGTGAAAACAACCTTCCGGGAAATTTTGACCACGAAGACAGGCATAGCTTATACCTGAAAGCGAAAGAAAAGCTAGCCGGGTATTTTAAGGAATACTCTAAAACAGCTTTAAAAAATTTCTATGATAATTCTGCCAGCGGCTTGTCGTCGTCAGCTGCTACTGAGGTAATACCAGCTGCACACTATGCACAGGTTTCTGACCTCTTTATCGAAAGGAACACCCATATATGGGGCTCGTTTAACGATAAAGAGAATAAAATAGTAATTAATGAAACCCGTAAGCCAAACGATGAGTGCCTGATTAACAGAGCAATTTTAAAAACTATTGTTAATGGAGGTGAAGTGCATATTCTCGACCGCGAGAAAATGCCGACATCGAGCCCTATCGCTGCTTTTTTAAGGTTTGCAATATAATAGTTCATGGTGTTAAACTAAGCCCGCCCTTTGTTACAATTGGCTGGCTTAGTTTTCAACACCCTCTACCAATCCCCCTCTTCAATCATGCATTGGCTTACGTTTGGGCCATATCTGAATAAAGCTTAAGCCAATCTCTGAATTTTTAGCCCCTCTTGAATATCCCTGTTTATTCCGTGGATTTGAAAAAAAATGCACCTCGATCGTTTTTGCCCTACTTTTCTCGGCTGTTACTTTCTTCTTCATTTTTAGATTTGGTTTTATATACAGTAGGCTTGGCCTGACATTTTTTACCAAATATTTCTGAAATAAAATTTGAGTCACCGGAAAACGGTTTTCAGCCTGCTAATTGACTTTCAAGAATATCAAACATTTGCAGCCAGCTTGGGTAAGCACCCGTACGTTTTGCAAGGCTTTCAGATACTGTTTGATGAAGTTTCAACTTAGTTTGGCCATTCACATCTTCAAACGTAAGCGTAACGGTGGTTTCGTTAGGCCATTCAGGATCCATTCCCGCTTCGACAGCAGTTATCAAATTGCCGTACTCATCTGATACAGCCATACTAAACACTAGCCTTTCAGCTTCAACTATCTCATGATAAGTCCCTTTACACCAGCATTCATAACCACCGGGGGTAGTTATGCAGGAGTGAAAAGAACCACCTTCATGTACGTTAATTTCTGGAAAACGAATATTACAGCCCTTTGGGGCATACCACTTTACTAATATTTCTGGTTTTATCCAGGCTTCAAATACCTTTTCTCTTGGAGCATTAAATAGCCTGGTAATTAACACTTCATCTGTCTTGTTTTCTATAGGCAGGCTACCATCTGATGGCTGTGAGCCCAGTACTGTTTTCTCTTCCATCTTAATTATTTTTATGTTTAAAAATTTCAAGGCTTTTCATCTGGATTTAAGTCGCCGAGATAACTTTCAAGAGCATCGAATTTTTCGAGCCAGAACTTCCGGTATTGAGCAACCCAGGCAGAAACTTCATTCAACTTTTCGAGCCGGGCTTCACAATAACGCTCCCGCCCCTGCTGTTTTATAACAATAAGGCCGCATTCTGTTAAAATCTTTATATGTTTCGAAACTGCTGGCCGGCTGATATCAAACTTTTCTGCAACCGCATTAAGATTAAGGGACTGACTTGCAAGCAGACTGATGATCTGGCGACGAGTTGGGTCTGCAATGGCTTGAAATACGTCTCTTCTCATAAGATGTAACCGAATGGTTTCAAATATACATATACGAAACCATTCGATTACAAGAAGGTTTTAATTATTTTAAATAAATAGATTAGTTTTTCTAAAGTATTTTAGATTCTACCGAGGTATAAAACAGGATGCCAATAGCCTAACATTAGCCTGTAACTAATCAGCAGCGCAAGTTTTAGCGAAGCGCAACTAGTGCTAATCATCATCGAACATTCTGCTTCCCGGCCATTAATTATTATCCCGACAAGATTATTTCATCCCGTTTGAGAGAGAAGTCTTATACGCATCGCCTACCACCTTTTCCAGTAGGTCCAGGTCAAAAGGCTTTGCTACGCTAAATTCTGCACCAGCTTCATTAGCCAGGGCTTGAATGTCGCTATTTGCCGTTATATAAATTACAGGGATCTTTCTAAAATCAGGGTGTTTTTTAATGGTTTGGGTAGCTACAATGCCTCCTGAATTAGGAATCCAATTGTCCATTAATATTACATTCGGAGCCGCTTTTTCAACTTGCCCAATAATATCATCCACATGCGGCGTAGTTACTACGTCCCACCCCCCATCAGAGAGTATCATCTCGATGATATCCAGAATATCTTGTTCATCATCGCACACCAATACTCTCTTCATATCAATTTTAACTGGATTAGTTTTGTTTAAATCCCAGCCTGGTTAGCCTAATTAAGGCGAATTGTTTAATAACTGGCTTTCAATAATATCTGCCAGTTTATTAACATCAAAAGGCTTGGGTGTTATCTCATCTACACTTACACTTTTAATAACATCAACTTTTAAATGAGTTGATAATACTACAACAGGTATATGCTTAATTTCGTTTGCAGATTTTATTGCCCTGCATAACTCTGTCCCCTGTGCACTGGCGCTAACAATGCCCAACAAAATAATATCGGGCATTGCATTCTTTATCTGTTCGAAAATTCCGAATTCGGACCTCGAAGAATTAACCTCATATCCTTCATCAGAAAGGATGCCGACAATGATATCATGGATATCTGCATCCTTTTCAACAACAAAAATTTTTCTCTTCATTTTTGAAGTTATAGGTAGTGATAACAGATAAAAAGAATTGGGGACAATTTGTTTGGATATCCTATAAAAAAACAAAGAGCTGTGATCTAATCAGAGCTCTTCGTTAATTTAAGTGTAAATAGTTTAAATGAGTACTAAGATATATACCAAAAGGGTGCCAAAGCCATTTCAAGCGTTTTTTTTGGCATAACCTTTTTAAAAGATTATTTTTTAGTACAGTGGCTGTATATTTAAACAGATGAACTTAAAGATTTGTGTACATTTTTGAACGCATGCGAATTGTCTTTAAGAAGCTTGCAGTGCTCTCGAATTAGGGTGTCGAATCTCGGCTCTTGGAATAGATAACTTCGTTCTACGTTACTTCACATTCAATGTTTTAAAAGAATTGGCGACTGACATAAGTTAATTTTTAGATTTTGCAGGACACCCGGCCGTACCGATTTACTTCGTAAGTGCTATTGCCTAAGCACATCATGTGTGGTACCTTGAAATAAATACAAGGAATCAATACAGTAAGGCCGAAACCAAATCAGTACAGTAAAAATTTAATAAATTGAATCTTTCAGGCGAGCCGCCGTGTATAAATATTAATTTTTTAAGAGTTTTAAATGCAAAAAAACTCACAATCCGCAGTTTACCATTACAGCATTATAGTAAAAGCCTGCGGCTTGTATCAAAAACTGACATCTATTTAGCATACCATATGGGAGAATTTTACAAATCAAAAAAAGCAGCTAGCAAATTTATCAGGGAAACAAGCAGGCCTGCTATTCCGGGCACCATTGATATAAAGTTGTTTCGAAAAGGCTATTTGTGGGGCTTTACTAACGAAAATCCACATTCTCTTTCCAGAGACACAATTTCATTTGTTGATTTTATTAAACTAGTAGCGGGTGAAAACGGCACTATAACCATAGGAGCTTCATTGCATCCGTATCAATTAATAGGGCCTTCGGGAACAGATATATGGGAAAATACATTTAACCATATTCGGCAAAATAATTCATGCGATTGCTCGGGGCTAGTTACAGAAAAACGCTTCTTTCATTTTGTTCCGGCAGAAGCGAATGCCACACCTTTTGTTATATGGACTGACAACAGATTACTCAACATGGTAAATCCTGAGTTTTCTAAGTTTGTTCCATTTACAATACCTTATCTAAGCGTAGAAGATGGAAGGCCCCCATTATGGGCCGTGGAAATAAGCAGCGCTTTAAAACGCCAGGGGAATGCAAACGCTTATATCGAAAAAATAAATAGTGCTTCAAAATTCTTTTTGCCCGAATCTGCCTTTATTGTTGGTTTTGGCGAATTTGACAAGCGTCGGCCTGGTGAGCTAGTCGACCACTATGTGCGATTTCTTGAAAGAAGTATCCGAAGAAATAGATAGGAAGCGCCAGGCTATCTGTGCCGAATTTTGAGCGAATGAGGACACCAAAGGTAAGCTCTCCTGCGGGTGTCCTCACCAAAGCTAGATAGTCGTATTGGAACGCCTTTAGTGCTAGGTCAAATCAAGATTCCCGTCAGCAAATTTCAAGTTGTACTTAAACGCATTTATTCGCCAGCCCGCACTGGTCAGTGTTAAAGCAATGTCATAACTGCCTGTAAAACTCCTCGTTTTGCCTTTAGTTGCGCTTTCCTTATAATGGCTGGCCACAGCATATGCAAACACCTTAGCTACACTCCCATCAATAGAGATCAGGTAATGGCCCGCCTGGTGGTGTATTCCGTCAAGCCCTTCAAATCCTTTGGCCCACATCTGGCAAATTTCTTCGACTTTAACCGTTTTTGCTTCACCTGCGCCCACAGATGACATGTCAAAGATTACCTCCGGCGCAAATACCATCGACAACAGCTTATCCCATTCCTGGTAATCTGTATGGATAAACAAACGGTTTACAACCTCAGTTATTTCCAACTTATTGGCAATTTCTATTTCTTCCATAGTTAAATTTTGATCAGCTAAAATATAAAAAGCACTTATGCCTTCAGCTCCTTTTGAAGAATTGAATTAATCTCACCGCTATTTGTAAATACACATAAATGGCCTCCCGAAACCAGGTAATCTGCATTTGATCTGGAAGCGGGAAAAATCTTATCGCCTCTGCCATGTACATGTACCGTATTGGGAAACCTGTAAGTATTTTTCCAATGGACTATTTGGGAAACTGCCCAGTTTAAAAATTGCGGCGTGGTATTGCTAAAAAAGTAATCAAGCAAACGTTTCGTGCTTTTATCTTTTGCACCGAAGAACCAATAAGACATTCTTCTTATTAGTTTAAAACTATCTGCGGGCAATATCGTGTCGAGGTTTAGCCAAGCCGCCACTTTAAATAATACCGGGAAAGCGCTGTTGGTTGCCGCAGTAGAAATAAGGATGAGTTTTTCGGGTTTCATTATTTTAGAAATTTCTACAGACACCATCCCACCAAATGAAAGGCCTACCAACACAAACGGATCTTTCGTATCAATGTTGAGTGACATTTTTTGGGAATAAGTTTGCAAGGTTTCACCGGCGGCGAGGCTTAGCCATGGAATATGAATAACCTGGTACCCCGATGGCAATTCAAGCCGTTCAAAGGCCCGGTGATCTGCTCCCAGGCCGCTTATAAAATACGCTTTCATCAGTGCAGCAAAATACGCAATGTATCCATTAATAAGCTGTATGTTTGCCCATGCCTCTTACAAGCAGGGCAAAAACATGCGGGCTTGAGTGCCTGTTTATACTTGACAATAAAAAAGCTTAAGTGAGAAAATGGGCTCATTTATACCTCGAATCTTACCGTGGGCTTACCAGGCCTGCGTGGATGCTGGCACTTATAATTCTCATAAACAGAAGCGGTGCTATGGTGATTCCTTTCCTGGGAGTTTACATGGCCAATGCCCTGAATTTTTCAATTAAAGAAATCGGTACAATATTAAGCTGCTTTGGGCTAGGCGCCATAGCGGGATCTTTCCTGGGAGGCTGGCTAAGCGACAGGATCGGCCATTTCCATGTTCAATTGTATTGCCTCATATTAAGCATCCCTATATTTTTCCTACTGCCAGAATTGAGAACTCCCCTTTCATTGTCCCTGGGTGTGTTTTTTCTAAGCGTTATTACCGAAACATTCAGGCCTGCCAATTCTGTAGCCATTGCATTTTATTCTAATCCGGATAACATAACCAAAGCCTTTTCCTTAAATAGAATGGCTATTAACCTTGGCTTTTCCATCGGGCCTGCCCTTGGCGGCTTTCTGGCGGCTTTCTCATATCATCTTTTATTTTATGGAAATGGCATAACATCAGGCATCGCGGGTATTGTTTTTTACTTATACTTCCGAAAAATAAGAGGTGGTGCACCAAAAGTGCAGGAAAATGATATTAGGGATACGCCAGATATGGCCATATCACCCTGGAAAGACAGCAAATTTCTATTTTTTAGTTTTCTATGCTGCCTTTATAGCATTTGTTTCTTCCAGCTACTCAGCACGCTTCCGCTATTTTATCGAGAGGTAAAGCATCTTGGCGAATTTGAAATCGGCCTGATATTAGGATTTAGTGGCCTTGTGGTGTTTTCGTTGGAGATGTTACTGGTACACAACGCAGAAAAACACATGTCTCCTGCCAGCGCCATAATTATTGGCACCCTTTTATGCGGCATTTCTTACATGATGCTAATTTTTAGCGGGGGATTTGGGCTGCTTTACTCCTCAATTTTTGTACTCTGTATTTCCGAAATACTTGCCATGCCGTTTATGGCTAGTGTTACCATACAGCGTGCCCCCAAAGGAAAACAAGGGGCTTATATGAGTTTAAATGCCCTCACATTCTCGGCTGCACACATATTATCTCCCTTTCTGGGGACGAGAATTGCCAGCTACTATGGATTTAGCAGTTTGTGGATGGCAACCGGAGCGGTTTCTCTTGTAGCCGCATTGGGCTTTTGGTGGATAATGAAAAGGATCTGAAAATCAGATTAATAAATCTTTTTCTCAGCGTAGAAAGTACCAAAGGGCACTAAAGAAGCAAGGAAAGCCAGAACCACCTTTCCAAAACCCCATTTGTGATTAATGGATACCTGGATAAGTAAAAAAATGTAGGCTATAAAAAGTACGCCATGAGCCATCCCCACAACTCTGTTGGGCTCGGGCATTGCATATTTATACTTAAGCACCATGGTTAATCCTAAAAGCACATAAGACAATCCTTCCAGGAATGCTACCAGCCTAAATCTGCCCAAAGGTGTTTTAATTAATTCTGACATATTTTTGAATTGAGCTGCAAGTTTAGGTATAAAAAGCTATTTCTCCGGGCATCCGGGGGGACTTCTGTAAAAATTGAACTGTTGGTGACATGTTTCTCATCGCTCTAAAAAATTTAACTTGAGACCTCTATTAAAGCCTGAAAAATTCAAATTAAATCTATCTTAGCCAAAGGTTTTATCAAAACTTGCTAAATACAGCCAGTATAAGTTTTTTAATGAAACCGGTATGATGTTTCGCCGTTTAAACACCGTTAACGGACATAATTAGTATTAGAATATTTTTTCATGAGGCCAATATCTATTCCTGCTTATATCACAAAATTTTGGAATGCCGATAAACATTCGCAGGCGTTTTTTAATGAAACCAAAGCCGCTTATAGCAAATTGCTAAAGGGAGAGCCCGAAGTTTCTATCGTAATGCCGGCATATAATGAAGAAGACAATATTGTGCAAACCCTTGCCTCATTATGCAATAATGAAACGCAGCGTTCTGTAGAGATCATTGTTGTAAATAACAATTCGAAAGACCGTACCGAAGAACTTGCTAGAGCCTGCGGCGTTACTTGCCTGCAACAAACGATACAGGGTATTACCCCTACCCGAAACTTCGGCTTGGCTCATGCCCGGGGAAAATATGTACTGAATGCCGATGCGGACACCATTTATCCTAAGGACTGGATTGAACAAATGGTTAAGCCTTTGGATAATGACAATGTTGCAATCACCTACGGACGCTTCTCATTTATTCCTATCGGGAGTACCGGGCGTTTCACCTATTTCTTCTATGAGTATTTTGCGGATTTAACCCGAAAATTAAATAAATACGTTAAAGATGAAGCGGTTAACGTCTATGGTTTTAACTCTGGCTTCAGGCGGGAACAGGGCTTAAAAGTTGATAGCTTTAACCATCCTCCGGGTACTAACGAAGATGGCTACCTGGCTTTAAAATTGCGCAACAAGGGATTTGGTAAACTTTATTATGTAAATAACATCAAAGCCCTCACCTGGACCACCGACCGCCGTATCCAAATTGATGGCGGACTTTGGAAAGGAACAGCGAAGCGGTTAAAGCGGGTGCTGCTGAGGAGATGAGGAGCGGAGGACTGAGGTATGAGGTATGAGGACTGAGGTCCGACATCAGGCTTCCGACTTCAAGCTTCAGACATCCGACATCAGACATCCGACTTCCGACTTCAGACTTCAGACATCAGACATCGTCTAAGGAGACAAACAAAAAACGCCACCCAGATGGATAGCGTTTCAAACATTCTTTTATTGATTAATGTCCGGAATGTCCATCAACTCCGTGAGCGTGGCCATGAGCTAACTCTTCTTGGGTAGCTTCACGTACATTCAGGATCTGGCCTTTAAAGTGAAGGTCCTGGCCAGCCATCGGGTGATTTAAATCAACCGTAACACCAGCTTCAGATACTCCGGTAACACGTGCACGGAACTGGTTGCCATGGTTATCCTGTAAAGGCAATACCGAATTCACTTCAGGTAAGTCCATACCTTGAAACATCTCTGCACCAAGCTCAGCTACAGCATTTTCATCCTTTTCGCCATAAGCATCAACCGCAGCAAGTTCAAAGTCATAATTATCGCCAGCCGTTAAGCCAGTTAAATTTTCTTCAAACTTAGGCAACATCATACCTACGCCATATAAAAACACCAAAGGCTGTTCTTCAGTAGCTTTTTCAACAAATACTTCCTCGCCATTCTCAGTGGTGTACAAATCGTACGTAAGCGCCACTACGCTGTTTGGTTGAATCTTCATAATATTTTAGTAATTATCAGACAAAGAGCTGAATATCATCTTTCCCCGATTGAACAAATTAAACAGAACATTAACTCAAATTGTAACCCACATAAACATTTTCTGTTTTTTAAAAACATCAATAAGATGTGTGAAGAATATATTTTTTATTAATGAGCGGCTAATGTAGCAATTGTTTACCAAAGGCGATGATAAAATATACGCTACATTATCTGTCTGCATTAATTGTTGCCCCAATTTGAGCCAATGCATCCTCTACATTATTTACGGGTAATTGGCACGATTTATTGTAGCAAACAAATATCCTCGATTCGGGGCCAAACTTACCTTCCAGTAAAGGTAGCGTACCTTTATTGCCACCCAAAAGGACTTTATTGGGTATAAAATATTGGCAAATCCCTTTCCTCAGGCTTGAAGCTTCGGGCCCAGTGATGGCAATTTCGTAAAACCTGGCGACCTCATTCAATAGCAGCATAGCCCAATTTGAATAACCTGATCCGTACGTCTTAATAAATTCAGACACATTTCTCAACATTTGCCTTGCCTGATCCAAATAAATCTCATCATTAAACAAGTGCCCGAGTTTAAATAAGTTGTGTGCCATTGCCGAATTGGAAGCAGGAATCACGTTGTCTAATATTTCATGTTTCCGGGCAATCAGGCTGGTATCGTTCTGGGAAGTATAATATAACATTCCGGTACCTGGATCATAAAAATTTTGCAATGCATAATTGCATAAATTACGGGCTTCGAGCAGCCAGCGTTCGTCAAATGTAACCTCATATAAATTAATAAACCCCTCGGCTACAAAAGCGTAATCGTCTAAAAATGCCGGCTGAAAAACCTTGCCAGCGTGTGGGTTGTAAAGGCGGACAAGGGCTCCGTTTCTGCCCTTTAAATTATTTAATATGAATTCTCCATTTCTCAAAGCCATCGACAGGATTTGGGGCTCGTTGAATGCCTTATAAGCGTCGCACAGTCCCTTTATAGATAGGCCATTCCACGAAGCCAGTATTTTATTATCAAGCCCCGGCTTAATGCGTTGTTCGCGATAGACAAACAGCTTTTGTTTACATGCTGCAACCTTCTGCTTTAAAGCCCCTGGTTCCATGCCTGCACGCTCTGCTAATACTTCGTCATCTTCAGAGCGCCTCAGCACATTGGTGGCTTCCTCTTCCCAATTTCCCTTACTGGTAATGTTAAAATATTCGCAGAAAAGCTTACTATCCTCACCTAAAACAGCATCGATCTCCTTCCTGGTGAAAGTATAAAACTTGCCTTCTACCCCTTCGCTATCGGCGTCGAGAGCTGAGTAAAAGCCGCCTTCAGGAGAGAGCATATCATGTTGCAGCCAGCCAACAGTTTCGTACACCACCTCTTTAAACAATGGTGATTTAAAAAACTGCCAGGCTTCGGCATAAAGGCTTAGCAATTGGGCATTATCATAAAGCATTTTTTCAAAATGCGGTACATGCCAGTGCGGATCAACCGAGTACCGGGCAAAACCTCCACCTAAATGGTCATATATACCGCCATATGCCATTTTCTGCAGTGTAAGTTTAGTGATTGAAAATGCGGTTTGATCCTTAAAGTGATGGGCGTAACGCATTAAAAACTGCCAGTTATTGGGCATTGGAAATTTAGTAGCCTGTCCCATTCCCCCTTCAATATGGTCAAAGTATTGTTTCCAGGGTTCAAAAATATCCTTAAGGCTTTGTTCATTGAATTCAATTTCGCGGTTAGACAGATCCAGCTTTTCAGTTTCGTCAATGCCCCTTGTTAACCGTTCTGCATATTCCTCGGCTTCCTTAGGTTTGGTTTGCCAAAAATCAGCAATAGCCAAAAGGATGTTTTTCCAATCATCCTTCCTGAAATAAGTACCACCATAAATGGGCCTCTGGTCTGGTAAGCAAATGCAATTAAGCGGCCAGCCACCCCGGCCAGTCATCAGTTGTACCGCAAGCATGTACACCTGGTCTACATCCGGGCGTTCCTCCCTGTCTATTTTAATGCAAACAAAATGTTGGTTCATAATTTCGGCAACACTCTTATCTTCAAAGCATTCCCGTTCCATAACATGGCACCAATGACAGGCCGAATAGCCAATACTAACCAGCAATAACTTATTTTCCAGAGCCGCCTTTTGCAGAGCGTCCTGCCCCCAGGGGTACCAATCGACCGGATTATGGGCGTGTTGTAATAAGTAAGGCGAAGTTTCTGTACTTAATCTGTTAGCCATTATTTTAAATAAAGATGAAACTAATTAAGTAACTGCGCTATTATTCAATTGTTGACTATAATTTGCAATTAGATCTGTTGCTTTGTGCTTCGATAGAACTGGGATGAGTGGAGTTTGTGCACACAGCAATCATTGCCTTGAAACATTATTCGGGAGAGACAATCATTGTGTTTCTTTAACTTTTATGAATATATAGTAACGAAGAAATCAACCTATGAAAATTACCTATACCGACATTTACAGGTTTACCATACCTATGATGCCGTTTGCCATTGCCACCGGAACCATGGATTCTGCCCAAAATGTATTTATACGGGTGTTTACAGACGAAGGCATATTTGGAGTTGGCGAGTGTTCGGCATTTCCGGTAATAACCGGAGAAACTCAGGATACCTGCCTTGTTATGGCTAAAGAATTCGCCCGCATTTTAAAGGACAAAGACCCGCAGGATATTGCTGGATGCATGGCTAGCCTGCATATGTTTACCGCGCACAATTCGACTATAAAAAGTGCTTTTGATATGGCGCTCTATGATATTTCGGCTAAAGCCCAGGCTGTACCACTTTATCAAATGCTTGGTGGGGTTAAGCGCAATGTAGAAACCGATATCACCATCGGTATTAGTGACGCTGACTTTATGGTTTACCTGGCTAAAGAGTTTGTTTCAAAAGGCGCCAATATCTTAAAAGTAAAATTGGGCAAGGATGTTAAGGAAGATGTTGACCGGATCGCCAAAATAAGATATGCTGTTGGAGAGAAGATCGAGATACGCATTGACGCCAATCAGGGTTGGAATTTCGAACAAGCTAAAGAAGCATTAAGCGCCCTTAGCTCTTTCAATATTGAGTTTTGTGAACAGCCAATGCGCAGCTGGTACGATGATTATCTACCTGCGTTAATCAAGGCATCTCCAATTAAAATTATGGCAGATGAGAGCTGTTTTAATCACCATGATGCCAGAAAGTTAATTATCAACAAATCATGCGATGCTATAAATATAAAACTCTCTAAAGCAGGGGGAATTTTAGAAGCGCTTGAGATCTATAAAACAGCCAATACTGTTCATGTTCCCTGCATGATAGGTGGTATGTTGGAAAGCCGGATAGCCCTGAGTGCCAAATTGCATCTTGCTTATGCTTGTAAAGACATTAATTATTTTGACCTGGATACGTTTATGCTGGGGCACTTAAAAGACCCGTGTGTAGGAGGGCTTAAGTACCAGGGATATCATTTGGATATTGACGACACCCCCGGAATCGGGGCAGATGCTGACGAAGCTTTTTTAAGTACTTGCGAGAAATTTACTATTTAAAGGCGGGCACTTTTAACAACACGTTTAAACCTCTGGCCGATATATAAACCGGCTATAACCAGGGCCGTTCCTGCAATAGTATATAGGGTCACAGGCTCGTTCATTAACCACCAGGCATAAAAGAAGCCAAAAAGCGGGCACAGAAAGAGCCATAAGGAAGCCTTAACTGTATCAATACGAAGCAAATAAAACCAGCAGATTAAACCAACAATAGATACGGCAATACTTAGCCATAGTACAGCAAACCAAAACTGGGTATTAAACTGAACCTGGTGGAAGTCGGCTGTAAGCAATGTTACGGGCAATAAAAAAACCGCACCGAACATCACCTGCCAGCCATTTATCAGCAAATTAGGAAGCTTCCACTTCACCGAGGCGTAATATACACTTGCCCAGGATACCGCCACCATACTAAGGCCCAGGGTAAATAATCCTCCGGGGCTGGTTACACTCCCTTTTAAAAGCGGATAGGTTGCTACGCCAATTCCTGCCATCCCTAAAATAATGCTGAGGACTTCTGCTGCGGTTGGCCGCCTGCCCAACCATAACGCCGAAAAAAGTACAATCAATAAAGGGTTAGTAGATACAGCAAGGCTGCCAATTCCGGCTGCCGTATACTTCATCGCATACACGTATAAGCCTAAATAGAGCGCCGTGTTTAAGAAGCCGAACAAAGCCAGCTGCTTCCACTCTGCACCTTGTGGTATCCGATACTCTTTGTCCTTCTTAAATGCATAAGAATAGCCAAGCAAGCAAAGGCCTGCAATAACAAAACGAAGGTTTGCTAATATTAGAGGCGGCGAGGCCTTTACGCCAATTTTAGTTGCTACTGCTGCCGATGCCCAGAGCATGGCAAATAACAAGCCGGTTAAAATGTTCTTCAATGAGCTGTGTTTTTTATGTTCATGGGTATCATACCTATTAAGCGCTTTAAGATCTCTCCGAAGTTATAATGACATTATTTACAACACGTTCATTTTAAGTATTTTTTATAAAACGTTGTCATCGCGAGTAATCAGCTCTTTTGCAAAAAAACAAAATATAAGGATGACATGAGTTTCAGTATTAATTATGTTATTGATCTGGATTTCTATTGCCGTT
>CBIHNR010000102.1:0-19902 GCA_966211215.1 uncultured Pedobacter sp. | reverse complement strand
CGACATAGTCTTATACCCTCTCTGCCTTCGGCAAGTATTGAGTAATTAATTTGTTTTTAATTGTCTCGATGAAACTCCCGTTGGTCGGTTCTCCCAAAGGGAGAGAAAAGGCCTACACGCTCTGCAAACTGCATATTTATAGTCGAACTCAGGTTAAGTGGAATTACTGACTTCTGCTTCGTCTCAAAAAACATTTTCTACCCTTCGGGCATTGAAGGTAAACAAGTTCCTATACAACATAAAAACAATTAAAAATGCTAAACTTCGAATTTAAAAACCCTACAAAGATAATTTTTGGTACCGGAAGGATAGAAGCACTCGCCAGTGAAATTCCTGCTGGATCTAAGGTTTTAATGCTCTATGGAGGGGGAAGCATCAAATCAAATGGTATTTATGAGCAGGTTATCAGAGCTCTTAAAGGTTTCGACTTTATAGAGTTTGGAGGCATCCCTGCAAATCCGGAATACGAAATATTGCTGGAAGCACTAAAGATAATCAGGAAAGAAAACATTAGCTACATGCTTGCTGTTGGTGGCGGTTCTGTGATAGACGGGACTAAATTTTTATCCTCTGCTGCATTATACGAAGGGGAGGAGCCCTGGGATATTCTAAAGAAAAGTATACGTACAGAAAAAGGCCTTCCTTTTGGTACGGTGCTAACCATACCAGCAACAGGGTCTGAGATGAACTCGGGGGCTGTAATTACAAGGGCTGAAACTCAGGAAAAGCTTGGAATGGGTGGGCCAGGTTTGTTTCCTCAATTCTCCATATTAGATCCGCAAGTTGTGGCGTCTTTGCCTAAGCGGCAGATTGCAAATGGCATTACCGATGCTTTTACTCATGTGTTAGAACAATATATGACTTATCCGGCAGGCGCCCTGCTTCAGGATCGTTTTGCGGAAAGCATTATGCAAACATTGGTTGAAGTTGCTCCGCGAGTAATAGAAAACCCATCCGACTACCAATCTGCGGCTAACTTTATGTGGTGCTGTACAATGGCGCTGAATGGCTTAATTCAAAAGGGAGTACCTACCGATTGGGCCGTGCATGCTATGGGGCATGAGCTTACTGCAATGTATGGAATTGACCACGCACGTACTCTGGCTATTGTTGCGCCAAGTCATTACAGATATAATTTCGTATCGAAAAAGCAAAAGCTCGCCCAATATACAGAACGGGTGTGGGATGTTAAAGATGGGTCTCTGGAGCAGAAAGCGCAGACTGGTATCAGCAAAACTGAAGAGTTTTTCCACTCTCTTGGAATCGCTACCAACCTTTCTTCCTATACCGCTTCTTACCACGATACGGCTTCAATTATAGCCCGCAGATTTACAGAACGTGGCTGGAAAGGGCTAGGTGAACATAAAGCTCTAAGTCCCGATGATGTGGAAAAGATAATTGAGATGACTTATTAAGGCATCAAATATATTATAGCCAAACAGGTTTCCCTTAGTTTGGCTATAATAATTACTCACCCCTAATCAATAAGTCAATATCGTCCATAAGCCTTTCCGTTTCTAAGGCAAGTGTTCCGTTGTAAATACCTCTTAATTTTCCGGTCTGGTCAACCAAAATGAAGTGCTCTGTATGTAGAAATTCCGTTGAATCTTTCGTTATGCCTGTCTCTTCTTCAGCGAAATAAGACTGGCGGGCAATTCTGTAGATATCAGCTTTGCTTCCAGTAAGCAAATGCCACTTTTTAGAATTTACATTATTCTTTTTTGCAAAAAGCTGCAATCGGGGTACTGAATCAATCCAGGGCGTAACGCTAAAGGAAAGAAGCAGTACGTCATCGTTATCGATAAACCTTTGCTGTAGCCTCCTGAAATTTTCAGTCATTTTGGGGCAGATACTTCCGCAACTTGAAAAAAAGAAATTTGCAACGTGTATTTTTCCTTTCAAATTATTGGTACTTACGGCCTTGCCGTTTTGATTAATAAAGGAAAAATTACCAACACGATGGGTGATTTTATTGGCCGCTGCCTCTGAGTTGACCCACAAAGGGGTAAAATCAGGCGTATCATAATAAGGTAATGCACTAGTTTCCACCCCCTTGGATTGCCTGCAGGAGCTTAGGTAGATAACCAAAAGGACTCCGCTAATTAAATAAAATGCTGTCTTTAACATTACTGCAGTTTTTAACTCCTGTTAAACCATACTTCCTTCCATTCCGATATTCATAGTTGGCTTGGATTGCGCCATCTGCCATCCAGAACTTCTGCATACCAAGCTCATAGCCGTCGCTATAATTCATTAACTTATACTGTTGGCCACTAGAATACCATTCCTTTACCTGCCCGTTTAACAAATCATTGTCATACTGATAGCAGAATTTTTGCTTTCCACTGGGCCACCATCCCTTGTGAGTACCCTGGCGCCTTCCGCCTACAAAAGTTCTTTGTTCTGCTTTGCGCCCATTCTCAAACCAGCTTAGGTACAAACCATCTTTTCTTCCGTCTACATAACACACTGTAAACAGAGTGTCTCCGTCCGGGTATAAGTCATAAACTTTTCCGGAAAGTGGCGAGCCTGCATAATATACAAGCTCACCTTGTTCAACCAATTCCGGGTGGTTAACATTTACTCTTACCTTTAAATTCCGCGGTTTATCGCCCTTAAATGAAGTAATAAATGTACAGCCGAAATACTGGAATGCTTGAACAAGAACTATAAAACTAAAAACTAACCGTGCCTGGCGTACCATAATATCCATCCCCATTTATGTAAGGCGCTGCTGTTGTTATATGGTAATGATAAATACCATCAGGATAATCGGCAGTTACGCCAAAATGTCCGTGAAATGAATCGAGGTTAGAATTAGAAATGACGTTGCCATTTTCTACCGGCCCATAAACCGGAAACCCGTCTATTAGAAATCCGACTAGTGCATTCGCCCCTTTATTGGCTGTAATAAACACAGGCTCAAGATGGTAGTGGTACCAGTTTAGCGCATTGGGGTGCCCATTATATTGGTCAAAAGTTGCTTTTTCAGATGGGCGAAGCAGGGTGCCCTGTCCCTGATATTGGTTAAAGAACGGGATACCATTTACAGCTACACCAATATGGCCGCTTGTGGCCTGGTGTGTTGTTGCCTGTTTAGGGTTTAGTGGAATTTTGTAAACAGTGTTGGAGATAGAGATTTTGTTCTGATTGTTCGAAAAGGAAGAGCTGGTATTAGCTTCATACTTAGTGCTTTCCCATTCTGTTCCCAAGAAGTACGGGCTTTTGTGATCTGGGATTCCGTTTGTTTCGATAACCACAAAATCATTCTCCAGGTAGATTTTTTTAGCTCCGTAAATTTTCTTGTAAACATCAGGCACGCTTTTTTCCTTTTTGGTTAAGGCCGGCGCATTATCCTTACATGCGTAGATTGCTGAAACCCCTATAAATAGGGCGAGTAGAAATTTGTTTTTCATAATAGTAGAATTATCAGTCCATGTGTAAAAAATTCAATCAAGGCCCACCGGTGCTTTAAGAAATGGAAGTACGATGAGTGTATTCAGGCAGACAAGCCTTTTAGTATTTTTGATGAATAATTATCACAGCAGCAGAATCCATATGTAATACTTGCACAGTATTTTATTCAATCATTAAAGCAAATTCTGCCTTTTATTCAAATACAAAATGCTTGTCCAAATCTGATAACAAAGTAATGCTATAAATTGCTCATTTGTTGTATCCTAAAAGCGATTGTAACACACGTTTCACAGGTGTGTGAAATGTTGAAAATAATGCTATACGCTTAATTTGAAGTTTTTATCCCTGGTATTTTGCAGGGCGCAAAAAATAAATATGTGAATTTCAGAAGCTTACTTGTGAAGTTTTTACACTAGCATAAGAACGGTATTTTTTCGTGAGATGCTATTAATTAAGCTATTATTCAATAGTAATCGGTGGGCAATAAAAAAGCCCCGAAAATTAAATCGGGGCTGGTAGTTTAATATCTATATCCAATTAAACAACTACTTCTTCATGCTTGTTTAGTTTCAATACGTTGCTGGTCCAGGCTCTAACTTCCTGGCAAAGTTTCTCATCCGTACTTAATGACTTGCCATAGGATGGAACCATCTGTTTTACTTTAGCTTTCCATTCAGGGGTTTCAAGCCTGTCTTTAAAGCAACGCTGCAATAAATTAAACATGATTGAAATTGCGGTTGAAGCACCTGGAGATGCTCCAAGCAACGCAGCGATTGAACCATCGGCAGCGCTAACAACCTCGGTTCCGAACTCAAGGATACCACCATGCTTTTCGTCTTTTTTAATAACCTGTACGCGCTGTCCGGCAATTTCCAGTTCCCAATCTTCCATTTTTGCATTCGGGAAATACTCTTTTAATGCTTCCACCCGTTCTTCCGGAGACTGCCTTACCTGCTCAATTAAATATTTTGTTAAAGCAAGGTTGTCTAAACCAGCAGCAAGCATTGGACGAATATTGCTGATTTTTACAGATTTAAATAAATCTAATGGAGAACCTTCTTTTAAGAATTTAGTGGTAAAGCCCGCATAAGGGCCGAACAATAATGCTTTTTTTCCATTTATCATTCGCGAATCCAAGTGAGGAACCGACATAGGAGGGGAACCAACAGATGCCTTTCCGTAAACTTTAGATTCATGCCTATCTATAATATCCTGATTTGTACATTTTAACCATTGGCCACTTACAGGAAAACCCCCGTAGCCTTTACCTTCAGGAATACCAGATTTAATTAAAAGAGGTAAAGAACCGCCACCGGCACCAATGAATACAAACTTAGCCCGAACTTTCTTTTTATCGCCGGTTTTAAGGTTTTTCATGGTGATGTTCCAGCTGCCCTGGCTATCCTGCTTAAGCTTGTCAACTTCTTCAGAGAAATTAAGGCTTACTCCCGGCATGTTTTTTAACTTGCTAAACATACTGCGGGTAAGAGCGCCAAAATTAACATCAGTACCAATATCCATTTTGGTTGCAGCAACTTTTTCAGAAGAATCTCTGCCTTCCATTACTAATGGAATCCACTCTTGAAGCTGGCTGTGAGACTCTGAGAACTCCATCCCTCTAAATAGCGGATTTTGAGTTAATGCCGCATACCTCTTTTTTAAGAAATTAACATTGGCATCGCCCCAAACAAAACTGATATGCGGAATTTGCTTGATAAATGTTTCTGGGTTTTCAAGAAAACCTTTTTCTACAAGATAAGCCCAAAACTGCCTTGATGCCTCAAAAGACTCCGCAACTTTAATAGCCTTACTGATATTGACACTGCCGTTTTCGAGCTCAGGAGTATAGTTAAGCTCACAAAATGCAGCGTGGCCGGTGCCAGCGTTGTTCCAGGCATCAGAACTTTCAGCCGCGGCAACGTCCAATCTTTCATAAATAGCAATTGTAATGGTAGGGTCTAACTCTTTAAGCATTACCCCGAGTGTAGCACTCATAATACCAGCCCCAATCAATATTACATCCGGGCTATTAGAAGTTTTCTCGTTTCTTTTCATCTTATTTCAGCTCTTCAGCTAGTATATTGGCATTATTTATTTCTATTGTTTCGAATTCATTTAAAACTAAACCGATTGCTATGAGATTTTTCACTAACAATTGGTATTTTGGACCTTTTGTGCTGTTTTTTCTGAAAAACCATAACGCGACGGTATTATTTTTTTATAATCTTTTCGCTTTTTTCAAAAAAACTGGCTTTGTGCTATCAATATGTCAAGGAAATAAATCGTGCAAAGATAAAAAACTTATTTTTATTAGTATTATTATTGAACCATTAACATCGAGCATTTATAGAATAAAATATAAATTATGACACAAGACAGAATTGAGAAAGCATTTAGCCTGTTTGATAAGTATAATCAGCAAGATCCGCACCAAGTTAGCTGGGATGGTGAAACTTTTCCTTCTGAATATTTTTATGCCCTTAAACTACATGACTGGGTAATAAAACTAGAGCCTGAAGCAAGTGAAAGTTTGTTGTTAGCCTCTAGAGCCCAGCATATTGGGCGCTGGGAGATTCCTAGAGATACCTATCCCCAAAACAAGGCCGGCTATTTAAACTGGCGGTCAAACCTCGGAAAATATCATGCACAGAAAGCTTCGGAATTATTAAAGGAGGCAGGTTATAGCGAGGAAGAAATTGAAAAAGTAAAACACATTATTTTAAAGCAGCAAATTAAGTCCGATCCTGAAGTGCAGACTATTGAAGATGCCTTGTGTTTGGTTTTTCTTGAGTATCAGTACGAGGACTTCATAAGTAAACATGACGATTTGAAGCTTATACGTATATTGCAAAAGACCTGGGGGAAAATGAGCGACGCTGGCAGGCAAGCAGCATTATCGCTAAGTTACTCAGACAAAGGCTTGGATCTGATAAAACGAGCTTTAGCTTAAAAACTTTAGCATAAAAATATGCAATGCCTTCTGGTTTAGCCACAATGCTCTTAACTTAGTAGCGTTGGGTTTAGCCCCAGACGGCATTGTTTATTTCCGAGAAAAATTTATACACGCAAGGTATCTTGCAATGAGTCTAGTTAAGTTGTTGAAAATAAGGTTAGTGTGTCTCTGAACCTTTATTGTATAGGTTTTTTAAAATGAATCATCCTAAACCCCTTCTCAACTATTTTCACACAATGCACATCTTTTAAAATTATTTGTGGCTAACTATAAATTAATTTAACTTTATATTATTGATTTAAAGCTATTTAAATTATAGGCATTTACTCTGTCACATCTAAAAACATCATATTATGAAAACATCTACATTTGTAAACGGCGTTGCCGGATTCGTGGTCCTGTTTGAGCTATTAGCTTTGTTTATCGCCTTATTTTTAGGGTTCGAACTTTTATTTAGTTAGCTACTTAGATACACATAGCTTCTAAACGCTTTCAGGGCAAATTTTAATTTGCCCTTTTTTTATTCTCCCCAGGCAGTTAAAATGAGTTTTCTAGGCCCTCCGTAATTACGGTGTTCGCATAAATAAATACCTTGCCATGTACCCAGGGCCAGGCGGCCGTTCCTTACTGGTATTGTTACGGAAAAGCCAAGCAGTGCGCCTTTTAAATGGGCAGGCATATCGTCTGAGCCTTCATAATCATGTTTATAATCCGGATCATCTTCAGGTACAGCCTTATTAAAGTACATCTCAAAATCTTGCCTTACAGTAGGGTCGGCATTTTCGTTGATGGTTAAAGATGCTGAAGTATGTTGTATAAAAACCTGACAGATACCGGTTTTTATCTCGGCTAGCTGGGGGAATGCCTGTATTACATCCGAGGTTATAATATGGAAGCCGCGCCTTTTTTCTGGTAGTTGAATCGCCTGCTGAAAGATTTTCATGTTAGGTATTTAATGAAAGGCTAAAATAAGCCTAATTTATGTTCATTGGTAATCTGGCTGAAAAACAACAGGAGGGAGGTTGGCAAATTGGCCTTTACTACAAAAATGAGGATTATTAAACATAGCCATCTTTGCATTGTTCTATTTTAACAAATGCTCGATTAGTTTATGACACAGTTTAATCAGGGAAAAATTACAATTCAACAGGGCGAGAAAGATGGCGAAAATTTAAAGTGGGGGCCAATTATAGGCGAAAAAGAATACCTGTATTTTGGAGAAGCCAAAGAAGCTGCTGAGATGTTTTCATGGCAACAGGCAGAGGATGTATGCCAGATGAAGCTTGATGCATCGCCAGCGATTCTGGTAAAGCCCTGGAGGAAAAAAGAAGGACTTTGGGATTGTAAGGACGAAAGGGTAATCCTATTGTTTTCAGAAGAGTTTTAATCGCAACGAGATAAATAAATAAAGTGGCCTTCTTTTTGGAAGGCCACTTTATTTATTTACCTGTTAAAGACAAATCTGTCTATAGAATATTTTCCGCTCCCCAGTACGAATACAACAGAGGTTAGAAGCAGAAAAACAAAAGGCAAGGCTTTGGCGTCAAACGCGTCTTTTGCATGTGCAACGAAAAATGCAACTGCCATGGTAATTAAAATAGGAATAACTGCAAGCCTTGTTAGTAAGCCTAAAGCAACAAGCGCTCCACAGATCAGTTCCGCAAATATTACCAGATTAAAAGATAGTTTAGAGCCAATACCTAGAATGTCCCCGAACATGGGCAATATTTGATCATAGCCTATAAATTTGTTAAATCCATAACGAATAAATAATCCACCCATTATCAATCTCAGGAGCAGGGCGGCTATGTCTGCATCAAGCACACGATAACTTAAAATCTTGTTCATTTAATCAAATTTATTGTTAAACCCATTCCAGGCAGCCTTGTTTGATAGATGTAGCGTAAATTCATTTTTTAGACTCTGCCAGATCCTTTATTTTCTCTAATGCTTTGTCCCAGGCGGTAGCCATCGTTTCAAAGTATTCTTCGGGCATGTCGCATTCAACAGATAGCAATGTGTGATCCTCCAGGTTTGCGAGGTAGTAAACCTCATGGCTGCCTTTTACTTTATGGGCTTCATCACTAGTATAATCTTCAACTCCATCTTTAACCACCCCGGTATATTCAATAGACAGCTGTTGATAGGGCTTATTTACCGCAATTTTTCCTATTATGCCATTTTGCGTACTGTCTTTGAAAACTGCTTTACTGCCTTGCTGCCAATCCGTTTCTGCATAAGAACCTTTACTAAATTCTTCATACCATATTCTGGTGTATTTGTCCTGCAACAATACTTCCCAAACTCTTTCTGCTTTGGCATTAATCGAGATCGATTTTTTAATTGCAATTGTTTCCATTTTGAATAGATGTTATAAGTGAGTATTAGTTAATTTGTTGTTGTTCAAGGTTCGACTTTAATGTGATAAGGCTTTTATCCATATCTTTTCCCAAGAGGCTATCCATAAATAAATTCATGAAGTTCATCGGATAATTACTTTTCCCGCTCATAGACCAGCGTACTGATGTTTGATTTTCTGTTAAGGGCTCGGTGATCACAAAGGTGGTTGCCCTGCCTTCAAAAGGCTTAATAAAATGCAATTCTGTGTCCAGCCTTTTACCTTCCTCTATCGACTTAATCACCTGTTCGCCTTGTCCTGCCTGGTCATTTCCGTTCCATGCATATACAAACCCAACAGTTCCATCGGTACCGCGTAATTCCTTTTTCATATTTGGGTCGGCCATTACCCATTTATTATATTGGTCTTGATTTTTAAGTATTTTAATGTAATTAAATACTTCATTATTGGGCCTGTTGATGACTATGTTTCTCTCAACGGTATACTCCTTTTTGATAAATAATGCCACAATAAAAGGAAGAGCAGCAATAATTACTATGGCGATTAAGATTTTCTTTAGGATTTTCATTGGAAATTAAATTGTTTTTGAGGTGGTGAAACAATTATGTAAGGGCCACAAGATTTTGTTGTTTTGCATGTGGCACATACGAAAGTTTACTGATAATTTGTTAGTGATTAATTAGCCTGATTTAATAGTAAATGTGTGAAGAAGCGGCTTTAGTCTAAAATACTGCAATGGAAGCCATTCTGTTTAACCAGAGAGACAATCTTCGCCGGCCTGAAATCATTTCCTTCAACCCGTAGAATCTTGTCACAGTCGTCCAGGTCGAAATTAATATTACAGGCCGGAAAATGATCAGCAATGATTGATATCAGCATATTAGCGTTTTCAGCATCGTCAACATTTGTACTAAAGACTTCGATCATCATTATTATATTATTGATATTTCATGGCCTCGTATCCCAATAGGCGGCGCCATAGTCCAATTTGCCCGATCAAATAGGCTTCACGGTGCATCATAAAAACCACCAAGTCATAATAAGTCATATTTTGCCCGGGCATCATTTCAAAAAAGGTGTCTAGCTTTTCGCGGGTAGCATCATGCAATGCGTCTTTTAAAGGGGACGAAATTTTCTCCCAATCTTCTTTATATTGGCTTAAGGGCGGATAGGCCTCCTGGTCTTTTATGCCCTGATAGTTCTCAAACAAGCTGTTGGCTTGTTGATGCCCTTCAATGCCAAATGTGTTTGCTAATTCAAAACGTTCCTGTACCAGGCTGCCCGCTATCCAGGCTATGTGGTTTGCCTTGGTTTGGAGACGTTGGTGCGCATCTTCATCAGAAATGCCCTCCAATACATTATTAAAATAGGTGGTATGCATGTCATACTGTGTCAGTAATGATTGTAACCTGTTGTCGGCTAATGTTTTCGTTTCCATATTTTTTGAATTAAGGTTTGTCAAAGTTAAATTCGATTGCCGGCGCTGGTGAGGTGTAAGTACGGCTATTTAAGGGGTTGATTGCGACAGGGCCTTTATATAAGTTTGAGTTATGAAGCATATATCAATTCTTATTCTTGAAGGCGATACCAGCTTGAGCAATATAGAAGGAGCCTATAAAATGTTTAACATGGTAAATGGCTTTTTAATTAACAGTAGAAAGCCCGCAATGTTTAGGGTTCAGTTAGTTGGAGCATCAAAAGAGGCTGTGTTAACCAACGGCTTATTTAAAGTGATACCCGAGGCGCATTTTAATGAGATAGAGAAAACGGACTTAATTATTATACCTGCGGTGCATGGAGAAAGTGCAGATGTGCTTGCAAGCAACCAACTTTTCCTACCCTGGATATTAAAACAGCATTCCGCGGGAGCCGAGATAGCAAGCTTATGTATCGGTGCGTTTTTGCTGGCATCAACTGGTTTACTCGACGGTAAGGAATGTTCTACCCACTGGCTTAAAACAGCAGATTTTAAAACACTATTTCCCGGCGTAAGTTTAGTTCCTGATAAAATCATTACTGATGAGAGAGGAATTTACACCAGTGGGGGAGCTTATTCTTCGCTGAACTTAATTTTGTACCTGGTTGAAAAGTACGCTGGCCGCGAAATGTCGGTATTGATTGCTAAAGTTTTTGAAATTGAATATGGGCGCTACAGCCAGTCGCCTTTTATTATTTTTAGGGGACAAAAGGAACACAGTGACGAACCTGTAAAAAAGGTGCAGGAATATATTGAAGATAATTTTTCAAATAAAATTACTGTAAATAAATTAGCTGAACTGGTATCGCTTAACCGCCGAAGCCTGGAGCGGAGGTTTAAAAAAGCAACCACCAATACTGTATTGGAATATATTCAAAACGTAAAGATAGAGGCTGCTAAAAAAGCATTTGAAACCTCAATGGACAATGTGAATGAGGTGATGTATAAAGTTGGTTATACGGATGCAAAGGCCTTTAGGATTATGTTCAGAAAAAGCACCGGCTTATCTCCTTTAGAATACCGAAGTAAATATAATCGGGAGGCAATAGCGATATAGTTTTAAGCTAAGCGTTTTCTTGTTAGTTTTGCAACGTTTATGACCCATTTAGAAGATGTTTATTTAGAAGCTGAAGAGTGTATCCGTAACGAAAATTACCTTCATGCCAAGCAATTGCTTGAATCGATTATTATGGAAGAACCAGACTTTGTGCCTGCGCATAATTCATTGGGCTGGATTTACAAATCTCAGTTAGATGATTATCATAGGGCAGAAAACCACTTCGTGAGGGCTTTAAAAACGGATAAGAATTATCCACACACCTACAATAACCTTTTTAAGTTATATACGGACCTGGAGCAATGGGAAAAAATTAAATCCCTTGCAAAAAAAGCAATCCAGGTTCCACTGGTCGACAAAGCCTTAGTTTATTACAGGTTAGGCATTGCAGAAGAATTCCAGATGAATTTCGAAGAAGCAATACTTTACTATAAAAAAGCAATTCAACGCTGCCTTAACTTTGAAAATATTGAGAGTTATAAAAAGGCAATAGCCAATTGTGAGTATAAGCAGACTATAAATTTTCCGCTTTTATAATTAAATACCCTTTACATACGCAGGTACCATTGAGCTGTAAACTGCGTTATAATGTACCTTTGTATTTTAAATGCGGATGGCTGAGAAGAAACTACCTATAAAAAGAAAGCCTCCTGTTAAAAGGAAAACTACGGCAAAAACGAAAAAAACAAAAATTCCTTCTGCGGTTAAGGTAGGAGCGGCCTTTATTCTTTTAATATTACTTTCACCCCTGTATTATGGCTACGTTCTCAAGTCATTTACTTCTACCTGGCGCTGGATTAGGGATATAGGGCAAGACCCCAACTACCGTACTTATGATGATTTTAGTGTGCCGATTCCAGGTAAATACACGGTACATGGTGTAGATGTTTCTTATTATCAGGGAAAAATCAATTGGGAAAAAGTTAAACAAATGCAGGGGGACGATGTTCGAATAAAATTTGCATTCATTAAAGCTACTGAGGGGCTGCTTACCGTTGATCCGTATTTTCAGCGGAATTGGCGGGAGGCTCCCAAAGCTGGTATTGTTTGTGGTGCCTACCATTTTTTGCGTCCGCAAAAAAGCGGCAAATGGCAGGCTGTTTTTTTCCTACAAAACGTAAATTTCGAAAAAGGTGATTTGCCTCCGGTTGTGGATGTGGAAGAACTTAATGATGTTTCGCCCGCCAAGATGCGCACCGAGTTACTGGCATTTATTCAGTATGTGGAGAAAAAAACTAAAGTTAAGCCGATTATTTATACCAACCTCATGTTCTATAAAGATTACTTAGAGGGCTATTTTGATGATTATAAGCTTTGGTTGGCGCATTATTATCAGCCCAGATTGAGAGTGGGAGATAAAACCAACTGGCAGTTTTGGCAACATACAGACAAGGCCACGGTAGAAGGCATTAACCATGTAGTTGATATGAACATTTTTAAAGGCGATAGCCTCGCGTTTGAAAAGATGCTTATTGATTAGTGTTGCCTATTATGCTTTAAGTCCGGTTGGCTTTCGTGTAAACGCATAAACATTTCAGAATATTTATACGTAATATAAGCTGGTTAGCTGTTGTTATTGTAAAGTCCTAACAAAACTTAGATGCCAGGTAAATTTACCCCAATTGAAGTTTCCCGAAATTTGATGCGCCTGATTTTACTTCAGGTGCTAATTTGTTTATTTTGTGGGACTGCAACCATAAGCCAAGCCCAGGAACCTGAAGTGAAGTTTAATCGCAAGACTTCCCGAAATGGCCTTTCTCAAAGCTTTATACGCAATATCACCAAAGATCATAAGGGTTTTGTTTGGATTGGGACTTCGGACGGCTTGAATAAATACGACGGCTATACTTTTAAAGTGTACAGAAGCAATCCAAGAATAAAAGGAAGCCTTAGTACCAGCGTAATTATAACATCTTATGTAGACAGGCAAGGAGTTCTGTATGTTGGCACTGATAACGGTGGCCTGAATGTCTACAACGCAGAGCAAGACACTTTCACTGTCTTTATGCACAATCCCAAGGACCCAACCAGTATCAATTCAAATCGAATAACCAGTTTTTTTGAATCAAAGGATGGAACCTTTTATATAGGTACAGAAGATGGTGGGCTCGAGATATTTGACCGGAAGGCACGCAAGTTTAGAAGAGCCTTTAAAATTGGTGGCAAGCAGGGCCTGATCAGTCATGTTATACGTTCCATAAATGAAGATAAAGGGGGCAATTTATGGGTAGGCACAGAGAACGGGATCACCGTTGTTAGTAAAGACAGAAAACGTTTTACCATTTATGTAAAAGGTAACACAATCAATACTTTAAGTGCAAATGCTGTACGCACCATATTTGTAGACAGTAAAAATACTGTGTGGATAGGCACAGCCTTTGGAGGTTTGTGCCGGTTTAATCGGGCTTCGAATGACTTTACTACCTATAAGCATGAAACAGCCAACCCTTACAGCTTGCTTGGCGATTACGTTCCGAAAATGTGCGAAGACCTTAATGGAAAGCTTTGGGTTGCCACTAATTTCGGGATAAGTGTTTACAATAAATCATTCGATTTATTTGATAATTATACCCATGACCCTTTTGATGTTAATTCATTACTCGATAATGGGTTAAACACGATTTATTGCGATGATGAGGGCATTATTTGGGTGGGCAGCATTGCGGGTTTGTCAATAAAGGAATCAACTGCTTCTCATTTTCCGAAATTTTCATATATCCCTGGTAAGCCACTGAGCCTGGGCAGCAAAGAGGTTTTCAGCATTTATGAAGATTCTAAAAAGCGCCTTTGGCTGGGCTTGCGGCAAGGAGTAGATCTGTTTAATCGCCGTGAAAGGACATTTACCCACTTTACAAGCCAACCAGACGGAAAAGGCATTGGGACTGTGACTTCTATTTGGGGCGACAAAAACAGACTTTGGTTGGGCACTTTTGAGGAAGGAATGTTCGAGTTTGTACCCGAAACAAACTCGTTTAAGCACTACAATGGTTACGACACTTTAAGCAAAGCCGCATTTACGCTTCGGGATATTTGGTTCATTAAGCAAGATAGTAAAGGGCAGCTATATGCTGTTTCATTTAGCAGTGGCCTTCTTAAATTAAACAAAAAGCTAGACAGGCTTGAGCGCGTTTACTGGCATAAAACAAGAATTCCCTATGTTGGCTTAACCAGTTTTTATATCGATAAAAAGAATAATCTATGGATGGGATCTAGCCTGGACGGATTGGTGAAATACAATGATGAAACCAGAGCCTTTAAGTTTTATAAGCATGACCCCAACAATCCCAAAAGCTTGATTGATAATTTTATTACTAATATTTATGAGGACAAGCGTGGCAATTTATGGGTGGGCACTCAATTAGGTTTAAACCGCCTGAACCCAGACGGTAGTTTTACTGCATTTACCGAAAGCAATGGCCTGGCTAATAATTTTATTAACGGTATTTTAGAAGATGATGAACGAAACCTTTGGCTAAGCACCAACAAAGGTGTTTCCAAATTTAACATGGGACGCGGCACCTTTCATAACTTTAATCTCAATAATGGCTTTGACGATAATGAACTGCTGTCCCGGTCGGCTTATAAATTGTCGAGCGGCGAGATGGCATTTGGCGGTTTAAATGGATTCAACCTATTCAATCCCAAAAAGCTGGTTATTAGCAAGCGCGTACCTAAAATTTATATCACAGATTTTCAATTATTTAACAAGTCTGTGCGTCCGGGCGAAAAAAACTCGCCACTTAAAAAGGTAATTACTGAAACAACAGAAATAAGGCTTTCTTACCAACAATCTGAGTTTTCATTTGACTTTGCAGCTCTCAATTTCTCGCAGACTAAGGATAACGAATATGCCTATATTTTAGAGAACTTTGATAAAGAATGGTACAATTCTGGCAAGATACGAAGGGCTTCATACACTAATATTCCACCGGGAGAGTATATTTTCCGGGTAATATGTTCTAATAACGATGGCGTATGGAATCGAAAAGGTGCTTCAGTGAAAATCATTATAGTGCCGCCATTCTGGAAAACGTGGTGGTTTTTAACATTGATAACCTTGTTGACTTTAGGATGCGCTGCAGCATTCTATTCCTACAGAGTAAGTTCGATTAATTCGCAGAGAATAGTATTAGCCAAGCTTGTAGATGAGCGCACAGCAGAAGTTGTCCAGAAAGCAGCGGAGTTAAAAACGAAGTCGGATGACCTGACGGTAATGAACGAAAAGCTACAGGCGCAAACAGGCCAGCTTCAGTTAATCAATCTTGAGTTGCAGGCCGAGAGGGAAAAGGCGGAAAAGGCTAACCAGGCTAAAAGCACCTTTCTTGCAACAATGAGCCATGAAATACGAACGCCGATGAATGGAGTTATAGGCATGGCATCTCTATTGTCCGAAACGCCATTAAGCCATGAGCAGCAGGATTATGTAAACGTGATTCGTAGTAGCGGAGAAGCACTTTTAACGGTTATCAATGATATTTTGGATTTCTCGAAAATAGAATCGGGAAATATGGAACTTGAGAACCATGATTTCGACCTCAGGCAATGTATTGAACAGGTAATGGATCTTTTTGCTGGCAAAGCGGCGGCGCAGGGGCTGGATTTGATTTATCAGATTGGGCATATGGTGCCAGTACAGATTATTGGCGATAGCATGCGCTTAAGGCAAATCCTCATAAACCTAATAAATAATGCCCTTAAGTTTACCCACAAAGGGGAAGTCTTTTTAAAGGTAAGCGTATTGAAATTATTGGATGACCATGTTGAGTTATTATTTGAAGTAAAGGATACGGGTATAGGTATTCCTGAAGAAAAACTTTCCCGATTATTCAAAGCGTTTTCTCAGGTTGACTCTTCTACCACCAGGAAATATGGAGGTACAGGTTTAGGGCTAGTCATTAGCCAGAGGCTTATTAAGCTAATGGGAGGCGAAATTAAGGTGAAAAGCACCGTTGGCCAGGGAACGACTTTCAGCTTCACAATTACTACCAAAGTTGGACACGAGGAGAAAAGGCAATATGCAAGCTTCAACACAAGTGCTAATGAGGGTAAACATATTCTAGTTGTAGATGATAATAGCACCAATCTTTCTATTCTGAAATCGCAGCTGGAACTATGGAAATTAGTGCCAACTCTTGCAAAGTCAGGCGAGGAGGCTTTGAACATGATCAGAAGTGGAAGAGAGTTTCATCTTATTATAACAGACATGCAGATGCCAGAAATGGATGGGGTTGGATTTGCATCGGCTGCCAAGGAAAAGCTTCCGGATGTACCGATTATCCTTTTAAGTTCAGTTGGCGATGAAACCCGAGCTAAATATCCTCACTTGTTTAATGCAGTTTTAACTAAACCTGTTAAGCAAAATCAGCTGTTTACGCTGGTGCAAACCGAGTTAAAGGAGCAAGCGGCGGGAACTCTCAAAGAAGAAGAAGTAGAAAAAGAAAAAAAGAAAAACATATTAACTGAAGAGTTTGCCCTAGCTAATCCTTTGGATATTTTGCTGGTTGAAGATAACCTTGTTAACCAAAAACTTGCGATGAGAATACTTACCAAGTTAGGCTACAAACCCGAATTAGCGAACAACGGGCGTGAAGCCGTAGATATGATAAAGTCACGCAATTTTCAGGTGGTACTGATGGACGTACTTATGCCGGAAATGGATGGACTTGAAGCAACCCGTTATATAAGAGCAAACTTTAGCTATCAGCCCATTATCGTAGCAATGACAGCAAACGCCCTTCCAGAGGATCGCGAGATTTGTTTCCAGGCAGGAATGAATGAGTACATCTCCAAGCCAATAAACATCGAAACTCTTGTAGATATTCTCCATCAGTCGTCGAAAAAGATACATGGATAAGTAATATTTGCGTTGTAATTGATAGCTTAAATGTTCCTGGATAAATAAAGCAGTATCTTTAACATTGATTGGGTAGAACAGGCATTTACCCACATTTCATAAACAATCATTTACTTGGCAGAATATTTTAATAAACTGCTTGGCCTGTTGAAGGTTGAGCGGGATGAAGATTTTAAACAATACCAGCAACAGTCTGAAAGTACGTCTATTTCAGAACGCAGGGCTAATGGCCTGGCCTGGTACCCGATAGCTATTCGCGGTTCTGAAATGAGCAGGGGAGACTACATAACTGTAGAAGTAGAACGTACTACCCATCAGGACCTTACACATCAACTAAGGTTCGGAGCATCTGCGGTTTTATTTTCAAACCACAACCCAAAAGAACATCGGGCTGAAGGAATCATAGCCTATCAAGGTGCAAACCAGCTTAAAATTACCCTACGCACAGACGAATTGCCAGAATGGGCTAATAACGGAAAATTAGGCATAGAGTTGCTATTTGACAATAACAGCTACGATGAAATGGAGAATGCGCTTAAGCTGGCATCTGTTTCATTAAAAAACAATGAAAATGCGCAACTCATAAAAATCCTGACAGGAAGCCAACCAGCAATATTTGCTTTGGAAAAGAATGAATTCAGGGCTCCACATTTAAATCCGAGCCAGCAGGCTGCCGTCGATAAGATACTGTCGGCAGAATCTTTAGCAGTAGTGCACGGCCCTCCCGGGACCGGAAAAACAACTACCCTGGTTCAAGCAATTAAGGCGCTCTATAAAAGCAGCCAAAAACAGGTTCTGGTTGTTGCACCCAGCAATACAGCTGTCGACCTGTTGAGCGAAAAGCTTTCTGACGAAGGCTTGAATGTATTGCGTATTGGCAATCCTAGTAGAGTATCAGAGCATTTAATGTCTTTAACGCTGGATAGCAAAATGGCTGGCCATAGCAGCATGAAAGAAGTAAAGAAGCTGAAGAAGCAAGCTGCAGAGTATAAAAACATGGCACACAAATACAAGCGTAATTTCGGTAGGGCAGAACAGGAACAACGCAAAGCGTTATTTAATGAAGCTCATAAGATTATGAAGGAGGTAGGGAACACCGAGAAATTCATTTCTGATGATTTACTGGATAAAGCCCATGTTATAACTGCAACGCTTGTAGGCGCTAACCATTACACCGTGCGCCACCTCAATTTTGATACGGTGGTTATCGACGAGGCGGGACAAGCTTTAGAAACCGCATGCTGGATTCCGATTTTAAAGAGCAGAAAGGTAATTCTTGCAGGCGACCATTGCCAATTGCCGCCAACTATTAAGTCGCCGGAAGCATCCAAAAGCGGGTTGAATATCACTTTGCTCGAGAAATGTGCCGAGTTGCATCCCCAGGCGGTAGCTCTTTTAGATGAGCAGTACCGCATGCATGCCTCTATCATGGGATACTCTTCTAAAGTTTTCTATAACGATAAATTGAAAGCCCACTCTTCGGTTTCCGATAGACTGCTGTTTTCTGAGGACGTACCTTTAGTTTTTGTTGATACGGCTGGCTGTGGCTTTGATGAAAAAGTAGAAGGTAGCAGCATTGTCAATCCCGAAGAAGCTATATTCCTTTTCAAACACTTAAGCCAGCTTTTTGCTAATCTTGCTGAGGAAGGCAAGAAAAACGATAATTTTCCGACCGTTGGGGTGATTTCTCCCTATAAGCAACAAGTGCAAGCATTACATGATATTCTGGCTGATTCTGTAGAGTTGAGCTCTTACAAGGATAAGATCACAGTAAACACCATTGATAGCTTTCAGGGACAGGAAAGGGACGTTATTTATATCAGCATGGCCCGTAGCAATACAGAGGGCGTGATAGGATTTTTATCTGATATACGCAGGATGAATGTGGCAATGACACGTGCCAGGAAAAAGCTTGTTGTTATCGGCGACAGCGCGACTCTTTCCCGTTTTCCATTTTATAAGGACTTTATTGAATACGCAGAGAAGCATGGTGCTTACCAAAGCGCCTGGGAATATGTATAAAAAAAGGGGCTGAGCCCCTTTTTCGTTCTTAATTTTTTACCGGCAGGTATGAATAATTTTTACCGTATTCTATCATCTGTTCGAAAAATGAGGTTGGGTAAGTAATCTTCACATCTGTAATTTCAGATCCATTCATTACTGGTGTTAATTTAGCCTGGATGAACCCTTTGTATGGTTTTAGGTTAAGTTTTGCGTAACGTGCTAATACTTCTTTCAATAGAGCCTGATCAACTTTTACACCATAGTTCTCAACGAGGTTTTTTCCTCCTTCATAATCACCTTCGGATTTTATGCGTTGAATTTCGCGGAGCAGTTGCCCGAAAAGATCTCTCAATTTATTGTAATCATTAATCTTTGTATAGGTTTTTCCGTTAACCTTAACAAACTCAATTACCTTATCAGCTTTACCCTTTTCATATGCCCATAGCGCATTTAGCTGGCGGTTACGCATATGCGCCTCCTGGAGATTGTCACCTTGCTTTAACCTCACCAATTGGGAAATAAGGCCGTTCATGATATAACCGTCGTATTCGGCTTTGCCAACTTCCAGGGAAGGCATTACCCCAATTTCGATAAGTTTTGGATCGAGAATATAGTAAAGCGCAACGAGGTCAGCCCTTGCTTCTTCTAATGTTGAAGCATAATTTTTGAGGGTTTTCTCCGGTGTCTCAACGCCCGGATTAATCTGTCCTGATGCATGCCCGATACACTCATGCATGTCGGTATGAAGGTCGGAACCGAGAGCCCCGTATTTTTTTATTCT
>CBIHNR010000101.1:0-20099 GCA_966211215.1 uncultured Pedobacter sp. | reverse complement strand
AGTTGGTAGAGCAAAGGACTGAAAATCCTTGTGTCGCTGGTTCGATTCCAGCTGGTACCACAGATAGCCCCTTCCAAAAGAAGGGGCTTTTTTGTATCTCATAATAGCGATTGGATAGATAGATCCATGAATTAAGAGTGCCGATATCTCGTTACCTCAGCAAGTCTATATAAGCATTCAAGTACAAGAATAGCAGTACCTTCCGAAGCCGAGAGGCTAGAACCATTGTTTTAGCTTATCTCCGGGGGAGCTACCCCCCCGGAAGAATAAGCAGGACTAAATCTACTCACATCCAAGATCTTTACTTAATCCATTAATACATACTATTCCTTTCTTGCAACCGCCATAGGTACAAGGGCTTTTTCTTTAAAATGGTACAGATAAAATACTTGAGATTGGCTTAAGGGCAGTTCAATAACATTGCTTAATTATTGGTAGGTTAGTTAAGCACATTGCAATACCCAGAAACTTTCTGCAAGCTAGTAACCGCTAATGATTAGAATAACGGACCAGCACAGGACTTCAAGTCAAAGTCAGCATTATTTAATCTGTTTTTCAATAGGTTACTCTAAATTAAGGTAAAATCGCAACAAAAGTTAATTTAAGTTAAAAACGTAAACACTGCGAACAGATTTCCTAACGGTTGTGTAAACCGAATATGAAAAAAAGGCAAGATTCTGGGAATTTAAAATGGAACACTGTTGACGTCACATTTAGTTGAAACACTGGATCAAAATAAAAGGGCTTCAAGCGGGGAGAATGAAGCCCTTTATAAACTAACCAATTATAAACCTGCACAAATATACAAATTTTACCATTATCTCAAAGAAAAACTCAATTAAGCAACACAATAACAATAAAAAAACCCATTCTTTGTTCGAATGATAGCAAATTGCAACTTTTGTTAATTGTGTGTTTCATTGATGGAACCAAGCAGTATCAAGGGAAGGCTATAAAGAAAATTGAATAGTCAGCCTTAATATAAAAGTGCAAACAACCTGACGGTTCAAAAGTTATCGCTTACAAGTTATATCGCTTTGAAAACAAAATATGGCTTTGAAACAACTGAGAGCAGGTCATTGCTAATGAGCAAAATAAAAGGCAAAAACACCAGCCCTGAAATTATGCTACGAAAGAAGTTATGGAGCTTAGGCTATCGGTACCGCTTGAATGTGGCTAAACTACCTGGCAAACCCGACATTGTGATTGAAAGCAAAAAGCTTATAATTTTTATAGATGGCGAATTCTGGCATGGCCATGACTGGGAGACAAAGAAACCCACCATTAAATCAAACCCTGAATACTGGATTAAAAAAATTGAGGGCAATATGCAACGTGATCTTGCAAATGTTATTAAGTTACAGTCAATGGGTTATAAAGTAATTCGCTTTTGGGAAAAACAAGTAAAAAAACATCTCGAGCTGTGTATCTTAAAAATTAAAGAGGAACTGGGAGAAAGCAACGAACAGAATTCCTAAAAACATAGATGGTTGTCCATGTTAAATGGACAAAAACCGCATTCAAGTATATCTGAATGCGGTTTTGTGGTCCCAGCTGGAATCGAACCCGCGACACACTGATTTTCAGTCCTTTGCTCTACCAACTGAGCTATGGTACCAGCCCGTTGGGGCTGCAAATGTAGCTTCTTTTTTGATTAAAAAAAATATTTTTAGAAAATTTCCAAACATGGGGCATTTTCCTTAAAAAGAACTTTCTCTTCAGCATCTACGGTGTGTGCACAAGTTTTTTGTATTAAGGCGATTTGCAGGAGGACATTTGAAATAGGCAGAACCCTTGATTCGGAGGCGGTGCCTTGCGATTGCCTGGGTAGAAACTGCGAAGCACTCATTGAGACCCTTTAGAGAAAATTAATGGCTCAATAATTCACTTATCAGCGAGCCTGTGTATGAGGAAGGTGCATTGTCGGGTTTATTGAGTGTTAATTGTTTTTCTTTGTCTCTCCAAAGGAGTCCTTTGGACAATGAGCTCCCTTCGGTCGGTTTTCGAAGCATGGGCTGTGCGGAAAGGGAAAGACCGGCACAGCACCGTGCGGCTGATAAGGGAACTGCGAAGCACTCATTGAGTCCATATTGAATAATTAACATCTCAATAATTTGCGCAGAGGAATGTGCGGAAAAGGCACCTCGCAAGGCACAAGATTTATTCACCTCTTTAATCGTTTTTAATAGGTGTTCATGAGATCGCTCCGCTAAGTATTGTTTCTTTTCATCAAATGGAAAAGAAAAGAAAGAATTGAGTCTACAAAGATGTGTACACACAGTAGCTTCAGCATAAAACAACAATTAACAACCCTTTCATAATCAAACAATTGCCTGGAGCGTCAAATAAATATCTTCTCTGCAGAAAAACCAATAAAATCTTTTGTGTATTTTAAATCAAGTAAACCTATAAAATGATAAGCCAGGCAATATTCTTCGTACTCATTTTAGTTGGTATTATCTTGTTTAGCCGTAATGTTAAAAAGATAATTCGCAACATCAGGCTAGGGCGGCCAGAAAACCGCTCAGATAATCCACCCCAACGCTGGAAAAAAATGCTAAAAGTTGCATTAGGCCAAAGCAAAATGGTAACAAGGCCTATTCCTGCTATTCTACACCTAATGGTCTATGCAGGCTTTATAATAATCAACATCGAAATCCTTGAAATAATACTTGATGGACTTTTAGGCACTCACCGGATTTTTGCCTCGCCAATGGCTGGCTTTTATAATTTTATCATTGCCTTTTTCGAAGGGCTAGCCATAGCAGTAATACTGGCATGTGCAGTGTTCCTTATCCGTCGGAACATTCTAAAAATCTCCCGATTTAAGGGCATTGAAATGCAATCGTGGCCAAAGTCAGACGCTAACTATATTCTCATCTTTGAAATCGCTCTTATGGTAGCTTTTCTAACGATGAACGCCGCTGATTATAAACTTCAGCAATCCGGAGTAGGCCACTATATAAAAGCAGGGTCCTTTCCGGTGAGTAGTATGTTCGCAGGCTGGCTTCCATCTGAACATGGACCGCTTATATTTACAGAACGCTTCTTCTGGTGGTTCCATATTACAGGTATTTTCGCTTTTCTTAACTACCTGCCCTACTCAAAGCATTTCCACATCATAATGGCTTTCCCCAATACCTATTATTCGAAGCTCAAGCCCCAGGGCGCCATAAATAATATGCCTGTGGTAACAAATGAAGTGAAAGCCATGCTAGATCCATCATTTACGCCAGAACCGATAGAAGTAAGCCGCTTTGGTGCCAAGGATGTCACCGATTTATCTTGGAAAAATTTAATGGATGCCTATACATGCACCGAATGTGGGCGCTGCACTTCCGAATGCCCTGCAAATATTACAGGCAAACTGCTGTCTCCCCGAAAAATAATGATGGACACCCGGGACAGGCTTGAGGAAGTGGGCAAAAACATTGATAAACATGGCAAAGAATTTAACGATGGAAAAGCGCTTCTGGATAATTACATAAGCAGAGAAGAAATCTGGGCCTGCACCACTTGCCAAGCTTGCGTACAAGCCTGCCCGGTTAATATCGATCCCCTGTCGATCATAATGGAGTTAAGGCGGTTCGCAATAATGGAAGAATCAAAAGCCTCCCCCAGCATTAACACGATGTTTAACAACATTGAAAACAATGCAGCCCCCTGGAAATACTCTCCAGCAGACAGATTTAATTGGGCAACGAAATAAAAACAGGCATTAAACCACTCACATGGAAGAACCAAACAACCAAAACCTAAACATCCCAACTATGGCTGAATTAGTAGCCAGCGGCGAGGAACCTGAAGTCCTTTTCTGGGTAGGCTGCGTGGGCAGTTTTGACGAACGGGCTCAACGAATCACAAAATCCATTTGCAAAATACTTCAGCACACGGGCATTAAATACGCTGTATTAGGCACTGAGGAAAGCTGCACCGGCGACCCTGCAAAACGCAGCGGAAACGAATTCCTTTTTCAAATGCAGGCGATGATGAATATTCAAGTATTGAACGGATACAACATAAAAAAGATTGTTACTGGCTGCCCTCACTGCTTTAACACTTTAAAAAACGAATACCCCCAATTAGGAGGCAATTACGAAGTAATCCATCATACTCAGCTCATCCAGCAACTGATATATCAAGGGCAGCTGACTACACCAAACGCAGAAACTTTTAAAGGAAAAAAAATCACCTTCCACGACCCATGTTACCTGGGGCGGGGAAATAAGATTTATGAAGCCCCCAGAAAAGCCCTGGAAGCATTAGATGCTGACCTGGTTGAAATGAAGCGCTGTAAGGCATCTGGCTTATGTTGTGGCGCAGGCGGAGGCCAGATGTTTAAGGAACCCGAACCAGGCAAAAAAGACATTAACATAGAACGCACAGAGGAGGCTTTGGCAACACAAGCAAGCATAATTTCAACTGCCTGCCCATTTTGCATGGTAATGATGCGTGACGGCATCAAAAACAAGGAAAAAGAACAAGAGGTACAAGTGCTTGATATTGCAGAAATAACTGCCCGTGCAAATGGCTTGGAGTAGCCTAAAAAAGATAGCTCGCCTGAAACAAACGAGCTATTCTATTTTAACACATTAATCATTAATTAGAAGTTAAACCTGAGAGCATCAACTCCTATTCACAAAGGTAAAAACAAAAACATTAAGCCGGCAATATTACCCAAACTAAAACCTCATTTTATGATTGCTTTTTCATGATATAAGTCATTTCTCGCAAATGAAACAAACAAATCGATATTTCATTCGTGCTTTAATGAAAAGAAACCATTTCGAAGACTATCAAGAAGCTCCGGCTCGACATTTAGCAGCGGAATAACCATTTTAGAAGACATGGAGTCGATATTTCCCTTTGGATCATTATAAGTTTGCACAATAATATCGTCGCTAACAGTTTTTATCAACAATTCGCCGCCATCTACAGCGCCGATGTAATGTAAATCGTTAAAACGGCTCACGTTAAAAGAATAGTATTCCTGTTTACCTGCCGGATAAAATTTTCTTAATCTAAAAAATCCCTTATCACTAAGGCTAAGCTCCCATTTTTTAAGCTTTGCAACACCCGAAGCCGAATTAAACCGCTCCTTTAAACATTCTTCAATCCATTTTATTGTCTGGCCTTTGGATGGCAACATTAAAAAACTGCATAACAAGCTTAAACCTGCAAGCATCAACAGTGCCCTGAGTATTTTACTGCTAGAAGAAAACATTAGGAAAAACTAGAAAACCCTACTAAGTTAAGAAATAGGTAGAAAATTATCATTATGAAACTGCCCTGAAACTTAGCACGCTTATTTTGCATAAATTTGCTCTATGCAATTTTCAGAAAAATCAAGAGTGTGGATATATCAGTCAAACAGGCCGTTCACTGCAAATGAAGAGGCTGATGTCCAAAACGCCCTGGATGAATTTACCAGTCAGTGGGTGGCACATGGCAGCCAACTTGCAGCCAAAGGTGAAATCAGATATAGCCGCTTTATAGTCCTTTTAGTAGATGAAGAACAGGCAGGAGCTACCGGCTGCTCTATTGATAAATCAGTACAGCTAATGAAACAATTTGAGCAAACTTATAATATAGATTTATTCGACCGTTTCAATATCGCATTCCGTAAGGATGATAAAATACAAACCGCCAGCCGGCATGAATTCGAAATGCTAATTCAGCATGGCGAGGTTACCGAGGATACCGTTGTATTTAATAATCTTGTCCAAACAAAAAAAGATTTAGATACCAATTGGGAAGCACCCTTTAAGCAAAGCTGGCATGCCCGGGTATTCAGCCTAAAGCCACAAGTGCCATAGCTAACATTCACTCCCCGCGAATTCCCTCTAAGGGGCCGGGGGGCTCACTCTCCTCATATTCCTTAGAATCAAACTCTGTTTGTAATAAATGTATGGAGTGGGATGCGACGGCGACCACTTTCTGGGGTTTGGCAGCACAGCTATAATTAAAGCAGCCCTGCTTTTTGTAAGCCTCGCTGAAGATTTATGGAAGTAATACTGAGTTGCTGCCTCGGCACCATATAGGCCATCTCCCATTTCGGCTACATTTAAATAGACCTCCAATATCCTTTGCTTGCTCCAAAAGATCTCAATCAGTACCGTAAAATAAGCCTCAAAAATTTTGCGGATATAAGAACGGCCTGGCCAAAGAAACACATTTTTTGCAGTCTGCTGGCTAATCGTACTCCCTCCTCGAACGGGCTTACCTGCCTTATTTTTAAAATAAGCCTTTTGTATCGATCTAAAATCAAAGCCGTGATGAATCATAAAATTGGCGTCCTCGCCAGCAATAGCCGCATGCTTAAGGTTTTTCGATAATTCGCTATAATCTTTCCAGCGCTTATCTAAAACCCAGCCTTTACCAGCAAACTTCCCCTCAATACCTCTCTGAAGCATCAGGAAAGTGACAGGCGGATTCACAAACCGATATAAAATCACCCAAGCGATAGTAACAATAAAATACCACTTGAGTATCTTTTTTGAAATGCTTAAATACTTGGAGAATTTGGTAGATGAAGATTGTTTCCCCTTCCCTTTTTTCTTACTTGGAGGCATGCTGCAAAAATAAAAAGTGCCCCTGAAAAATCAGGAGCACCTAAAATATATCTTTTTTATTTTTAAAGTAGCCATTATGGCTGATGAGGCTTATTCAGCTACAACTTCAAAAGGAACCTGAACCTTAACTTCTTTATGCAAGTTTAAGTTAGCAATATATTCACCAACAAATTTCGGCTCAGTTTCAAAAGTAATACGACGGCGGTCAACTTCGAAGCCTTCTTTCTTCAATGCATCAGCTACCTGAATAGTGTTAACAGCACCGAAGATTTTACCACTTTCACCAGCTTTAGCGCCGATAGTTAATTTCACGTTCTCTAAACGAGCCGCAACAGCAAGAGCGTCATTTTTAATCTTCTCTTGTTTAAATTGAGCTTGTTTTAAGTTTTCAGCAAGAACTTTTTTCGCAGAAGAAGTTGCCAAAATAGCAAATCCTTGAGGAATTAGGTAATTACGTCCATAACCAGGCTTAACGTTTACTACATCGTCTTTCTCGCCAAGGTTTTTAATATCCTGTTTTAAAATAATTTCCATTTCGTACTTACCTCCAATTATTTTAATGAATCAGTAACATAAGGTAAAATACCGATATGACGTGCACGCTTAACAGCCTGAGCTACTTTACGTTGAAACTTCAAAGAAGTACCAGTTAAACGGCGAGGTAAAACTTTACCCTGATCGTTAACAAACTTCAAAAGGAAGTTAGCGTCTTTGTAATCGATATATTTGATACCGTTTTTCTTGAAACGGCAATATTTTTTACGGTTATCCTCTACTTTAGGGGCAGTTACGTATTGAATTTGATCTTTTGCCATTATCCTGCTACCTCCTCAGTTTGTTTTTTCTTGAAAGCACCACTGCGTTTTTTCTCGCTGTAAGCAACTGCATGTTTATCAAGCGCAACTGTTAAGAAACGTAGAACACGCTCATCGCGTTTGAATTCAACCTCCAGTTTGTTAATTAATTCACCCGGAGCCTTGTATTCAATTAGGTGATAGTATCCAGTCGTTTTCTTTTGGATTGGATACGCTAGTTTCTTCAAACCCCAACTATCTTCGTTGATAATTTCGGCTCCGTTATCAGTTAATACGCTGCGGAATTTAGCAATTGCCTCTTTCGCAACCTCATCAGATAACAACGGGGTAAGAACGATTACTGTTTCGTACTGTTGCATTTTCTGTTTGTTTATCAATTATTTACCCTTTTACAAGGGAGTGCAAATGTAGGAATATTTTTAAAACAAACAAAGTTTTTCGCCAGCTTACAAAGCAAGCAAACACCCTTTTTAGATCTATCTAAATCGATAGGCTGTCGTCATTAAAAGAGCATCCCGATGTTGAAAGACAAAGACAACATTTGGGTTTTGAGATTCCCAGCAGAGCTTTGTTCACCAGTAAACACCGGCAATAAAGTATAACCGCCCCGAAAGCCAATGCTACTCTTTATACTATGATTAGACGCATCGTCAACTTTAAAGCCTGCGAGCAACTCACAATTAAATCTTCTCACCCCTTCCAAAGGAGTATCGGAACTGGTTTCATTGGCCGGGGACATAGGCGAGGAACTAAAACCGGAGCTAGAATAACCTGTTACCCGAGTTTTTGATGCACCTACAAGTTCTGGCGCCAGGCCACCATATAATTTGAAATTATTTCTGCCGGTAGGATTTACAACTAAATTTGCGAGAAGCGGAAGTTGGATAAAATTGATATTATACTTATAGTAGTTGTAGGCCTTCTCTGCTCCTTTTTCACCAATTAGTATAACAGAAGAATTCTCCCTGCGATAAGCCATCCCTCTACCTGTATATAATAACTCAACCGAAGGCTCGAAATATTTCTTAAGCCGATAGCTAAACGTTACTCCAATAGATCCAGAAATTCTGAAATAGTTATCATACCCCAAGCCATTTTTTGGCGTTGCATTTCCGAATCCTTCTACATCTCTGTTAAATTTTGAAACATTTAAGCCGGTTAGTAATCCGACCTTAATTTGTTGAACAGGCATCGACTGGCCCAATGAGCTTGTCGCCAGGAACAAGCCACTTAAAAAAGAAAAAATAAACTTCATTTTGTGATAATATTAAGGGAAAGCAAAGATATAAACTTGCATTTCATGCTTGGTATCAACCGATGGAAAAACTTCGCCTTCAGAATAAGTATTTTCCTCCTTTCCTCACCCTAATTTAATTAAGCTTTTCAACCTCAGACTTAAGGAAGCATTATTACGAATTAACAAATGAAAATGAGTTTCGGCCACCTAGAGAATACCCAAACATGTATTTTTGCATATGAGCAATAAACTCCCTTCGCAACTTATAAAGTCATTAAATGAAAAGTTTGCTTTAGATGAGAAACTTTTTTTTGAAGTCCATGAGGCTGGGGAAAGCATTACATCTATTCGTTTAAATCCGTTTAAGCCTTCCAAAGCCTTTGAAGAAGCCGAAAATATCCCTTGGGCGGGATTCGGCCGTTATTTACCTGAACGCCCTTCATTTATTGCCGACCCACTATTTCATGCCGGTTGTTACTACGTACAGGAAGCTTCTTCCATGTTTATAGAGCATATTTTAAAACAAACTGTAGATCTGAACGATGATCTAAGAGTGTTAGATTTATGCGCTGCCCCCGGCGGGAAAAGCACGCTTATTTCTTCTTTGATATCTAAGGATAGTTTACTTGTCTCAAATGAGATTATCAAAACCCGTGTGCCTGTTTTAACAGATAATATGGCCCGATGGGGAGTTTTAAATTCGGTAGTAAGCAATAATGATCCAAAGGATTTTGCCCGATTAGAAGGATACTTTGATGTAATGGTAATTGACGCGCCGTGCTCTGGATCAGGAATGTGGCGTAAAGATCCACAAACGATTAATGAATGGTCGGAAGCAAATGTACAACTGTGCAGCCAACGCCAGCAACGAATACTAGCGGATGCTTACCCAGCTCTTAAAGAGGGTGGCTTGCTAATTTATTCCACCTGTTCTTATTCGGCCGAAGAAAATGAACAGATTGCAGATTGGTTATGCGATAACTTTGATGTTTCACCGGTAAAAATACAGATAGATCCGGCTTGGAATATTGTTGAGACTGGATCTGAAAAATACAATTGCTATGGCTATCGTTTCTACCCTCATAAAGTTAAAGGCGAAGGCTTTTTCGTAACCTGCTTTAAAAAAAATAATGGCGAGGCTGAAGCCGCATCTATACGCGTAAAACCCTCAAAACCAAATAAACAAGAGTTAGACATTGTTGAATCATGGCTGCAGGATAAAAAAGCATTAAAGGCAATCCCCGTAAAAGATGGCTATGCCGTAATTAATCCAATTCATTTGGATGATGTTAACCTGTTGCAATCAAAACTATATTTGAAAAAATCAGGTGTGTTTGCAGGAAAAATTATGGGCAAAGATCTAATTCCCGACCATGCACTTGCTTTGAGCTTGATTCTCAAAAAAGAAATAAACCGAACCGAACTTACGTATGAGCAAGCTATTAGCTATCTGCGCAAAGACGATTTACGCTTTGAAGGAGCCAAAACCGGCTGGAGCCTGATGTGTTACAAAGGTTATGGCCTTGGATGGGCAAAAATTTTGCCCAATCGAATTAATAACTACCTACCAAAGGAGTTAAGAATTCTGAAGGAAATTGACGTTTAACGGTGACTAGAGATTGGAGAACAGACACTAGCGATTAGGTTGGCTAGGCGAAAGCTGCAGTCTCCATTCAAAAACTACAACACCTCACTCACATGCTTCCTAATATTCTGGCAGATCTGGTCTACCGGCAAATCATTAGGGTCTGTTCCAAAGGGATTTTCAATTTCTTCTGCGATAAGCTCTAAACTAGCAAAGGCGTATAGGATGAACATAATTACAGGGACAATAAAATATCCGAGGCTAAAGGTCCATCCAAAAGGAAGCGTAACCACATAGTAAAAGATAAACTTTTTAATGAAAACACTATAAGTGAAGGGAATAGGTGTATTTTTTATGCGTTCGCAGCCTCCACAAATATCTGTCAAGGACCTAAATTCCTCATTTAGCAACCACATTTGCTCGGCAGAAAATTTTCCTTGTTCTTGCAAAAGCTGCATTCTCTCAAATATTTTGCAGGCTATTTGGTTAGGTAAATGATAATTCTTTTTCAAATCCAAGACAGGATCTAAATCGGTAAAATTTTCATTCTCGCGCAAATGATGTTTCAGAGCAAAAGCATAATTAGGGATCATTAGCCTAAAAAAATGCTTATCTTCTTCTTGTTTGATGATAGCTTGAAGCTTAATTGCAAAATTGCGGGAACTGTTGGTTAAAGCCCCCCAGAGTTTCCGCCCCTCCCACCATCGGTCGTATGCCGTATTTGTACGAAAAACAAGCAACAGCGAAATAACGAAACCCAAAACCGTATGCATTAATCCAATATTGCTTAGATAGCTGGATTTCCCTAATCGAAAAACTTCAATTTCCAAATAGGCAATTATAGCTGAATATCCCCCAACAATTAACATTAAGGGCATCAGTTTCCGAAAGGTATCAGCTTTATTAACTCTAAATAGAAACGGTAGCCAGCGCTTCGGATCGTAATTTATCATTCCCTTACAATATAATCTTTACTGTGATTTCAATGAAAGCACCTTTACCGGATCACCAGCCCGAATTATACCTCGATTCAAGGCTATGAGGTTTTGTCCGAACATCACTTTGTTATCAATAGAACGATATTGGGCTAAAGTAGCAAGTGGTTCCGTTCCCTTTGTACCAGTTTCCTGGTCTACAGTAGTGAGCACACACCGTGCGCAGGGTTTGGCAACTTTAAAACGAACCTCTCCTACCTGAATTTCGGCCCAGGAATCTTCCTCAAAAGGCTGAGTTCCGGAGACTACAATATTAGGGCGGAATCGATTCATTGGCACAGGTACCGCCAATCGGCTATTCAATTCATCCAGGGAAGCTTGAGATATTAGCAAATAAGGGAAAGCATCAGCGAAACTCACCTGTTCCTGGTTTTCTGCATATTTAAGGCTAACTGGGCGCTTGCCTGTCTCCGGCTGAAAAACAAAGCGGCATGGTTTCCCTAGGAATTCAGAAAACCAATCGTCCTGTTCCTTGCCAAGGTGATTGGCTTCTACCAAATTATCCCAAACAGAAACAACCATGCACCCAATGGAGCTTTGTTGAAATGGGATGGATATACTAATCTCCGGGTTTTGTTTATGTTGGATTGTGATACCATCACCGTTAGTAGAGGCCTGAAGCAAGGCCAAGCGATGCTCCACACGCTGAGAAATAAACTTACCACTTTCGTCAACCAGCATCCATCTTCTATCAAACTCGAAGCCCTTTTGTAATGCCAGGGCTTCGTCCAGCCTTATCCCTCCAAGAGATTTCACCGGATAGATATATAAATCCTGAACCTTCATCTGGAAATGGATGGCTATTTTAACTCGCCTAGTTTGGTTAAAGCATAAAAAATTGCACTCGCATGCAATGCCTGTCCAAATTTATTTTCGAATAAAAGTTGTTTTAACTCATCAATGGAAACGGTAAGAACTTCAATTTCCTCACCGCCGTCTAAATGTTGTTCAGCAACTTTCCGGCCGCCTCTTGCTATGTAGCTCCAGGTTTTATTAGCAGATGTTGATGGATTTGCGTAGACCGTAGATATATGTTCTATAGAATCAAATTCATAGCCAGTTTCCTCTAAAAGTTCACGTTTAATAGCAACTTCAGGAGATTCGCCCTCATCCACACAGCCACCCGGAATTTCTAAAATTACCTCACCTGAAGCATGCCTGTACTGGCGTATAAGCACAACTTTATTATCTTCGGTAATGGCAATTGCATTTGCCCATTCAGGATATTCTAAAACATAGTAATCATTAATAATGGTGCCGTTTGGCATTTTGCAAGCATCCACTCTTAGGGTTGCCCATTTTTCTTTAACAAGATATTTAGATGATAATTTTTCCCAATGAAGGTGGCTACTCATATTGAAGATTACTTAAAAATTTGTCTATCTGATCCCTGCGGTGTAAGTTTTCGAGGGATTGCTGGTGATACTCTGTTTCCAGCCGGTTTAAAACCAATGCTGTTTTGCGGAGCACCAACTGGGTTTCTTCTGTTTCGTTGAAAGGATATACGCTTTCAAATATCAAAGAACCCAACAAATTTAACTTTTCTGGCGAATAATTTTTAGTATTTAGCCATTCTTCAAACTCTTCAACTGAATGTGTTTCCAGAAAATCCTTTGATAAGGAGAATTCATCTTCAACGGTTTGATTGGCCAATTGGGTTGCCTCATCAATATTGCCATCATTTTTCAATCCGATAATTCTTGCTAATACCTGAGCCAATTTTTGTATTTCGGCTTCCATAAAATCCTTCTTAATCATAATAACTCTCCTTTTTTAAAAGACATTGTCAGAATAAACAAAACGCTGATCACTCAAACTCCCTGCTGCAAGCTCATTGCTAAAGGCTGATCGCTAAAAGCTGATTGCTAAAAGCTAAAAAATCACCAGCTTCCACTTGATCCTCCGCCACCGAAGCTTCCACCTCCGAAACCGCCAAAGCCACCACTACCTCCGCCGAAGCCACCGCCACTTCCACCGCCGCCGGAAAATCCTCCCCAGCCACCGCCACGGCTGCTCCTGCCCAGTTGAGAGCCCATCAGCATCCACCAAAACGGGCTAGCGCCTCCTCTCCCACCAATTACCTGTCCACCACCGCCACCACCGCGGCCCAAAAAGATTATGGCTATTACGATAAAGACGATAATCCCAAAAGGAAAACCCTTTGACTTACCTTTCTGTTTTTTGGGCGCTTCGTTTTTATATTCACCCTTGGTATAGGCTATTATTGCATCCGTTGCACGGTCCAGCCCTTCATAATAATTTCCAGCCTTGAAGCTCGGCTTTATCTCATTCTCGATTATCCTTTTGGTTATACCATCGGGCAGGGCGCCCTCTACACCATAACCTGTCTGTATTGATATTTTCCGGTCTTTAAGTGCGGCGAGTACTACCACCCCATTGTCTTTTCCTTTTGTACCAACACCCCACTTTTCGCCAAGCTGGTTGGTGTAATCGTTAATATCATAATCGCCTACAGAGCTAATTAAGACCACCGCAACCTGAGTTGAGGTTGAATCATCAAAAGCTACAAGCTTTTGCTCAAGGCTATTAATCTCATTTTCTGAAAGAGTGCCGGTATAATCGTTAACCAGCCGATTTGGCTTCTCAGGGAAATCCTGGGCAAAAGCACCAGGTAAAAGCAAAGTAATGAAGGCAACGACAGAAACAATCTTTTTTAAAGTCATTATATGTTAGTTAGCATTTACGAAGGATTTTAAACTGATTTTACATGTATGAGATATCGTCGGATAACTCATTTTTATCTCCATCCTGAAGCGGGAAATAAGCCTGAAGTTTTTCGCCTGCCATGTGTACGCCAGTAACTATTCCCTCGGCAAGATTTCCATTTTTAAAATGTACAAGCATTGCTTCTTTAGTAGTTTCCCAAAAATCGTGAGGCACTACTTTGTTTATTCCTGCATCTCCGATAATGGCAAACTTGTGGTCTTCTGTGGCCAGATAAATCAAAACTCCATTCCTTAACGCAGTTTTATCCATATCTAATTTTGCGAAATAGTTAGCAGCCCTGTCGAGTGTATCCTCTGGGCAATGCTTTTCTGCACAAATGCGTATCTCTCCAGAAGTCCTGGCTTCTGCTGCTTCCACAGCCTTTCGAATAAGTTCTTCTTCCTTTGTAGTAAATAATGCCATGGTGAAAAGATAAAATTAAGCGCCTGCAAATCATTGCCAGGCGCCATTAAAATTCATTATGTACATCCGAAATATCATCTTCGGGAAGAGAATTAAAACTCTACCTTCGGAGCCCTTTCTGAGCCAGCTTCTGCTTGGAAATAACCTTTTTTCTCAAAGCCAAACATCCCTGCTGTTAAGTTATTCGGGAAGCTGCGAATTTTGGAATTGTATTGTTGAGTTACTTCGTTGAATTTTCTGCGTTCAACCGAAATCCTGTTTTCTGTTCCGGCAATTTCAGCCTGAAGTTCAAGGAAGTTCTGGTTTGCCTTTAGTTCCGGATAATTCTCGGTAACAACCAGCAAACGGCTTAAGGCAGAACTCAATTCGCCCTGTGCTTGCTGAAATTTCTGAACGTTTTCTGGTGTAAGTTTATCGGGGTCAACTTTTATGGAGGTAGCCTTTGCACGAGCCTCTGTTACCTTGGTTAATGTTTCCTGTTCAAACTTTGCTGCTCCTTTTACGGAAGCAACCAGGTTAGGAATCAGGTCTGCACGCCGCTGGTAAACGTTTTCAACCTGCCCCCATTGTGATTTTACCTGCTCATCTAAATCAACCATTGAATTGTAGCCGCATGACGATAAGGATAGTGTTGCAAACAAACCAACTATTGTAAATAACTTTCTCAATCTTGTAATTGCCATTTCTTGTAAGGTTAAAACTTTTTCAATTTACATGTTAGATATCAAAATTCATACCTTTGTTACTGTCCGGGATAAAAACCCGGCAATAGTATGATTAAAGAAACCGAACTAGTGCTTCTTCCCAGCGAAGCATCCGACAGTGCCATTATTAAAAAAAAAGCATCCGACGCTCTTAAAATCCCTCTAAAACGCATCTTAGACGTAAAAATCCATAAGCGTTCTATTGATGCACGGGGCAGAAAGGTTGTTTACAGAGTTAAGGTAAATGCCTACATAGATGAAAATATAGTTCCTGAAGTTTTTACAGTTACCTATCCAAATGTCAGCGACAAAAAGCCTGTGTTAATTGTAGGTGCCGGGCCGGCAGGTTTGTTTGCGGCAATTCGCTGTATTGAGCTGGGATTAAAGCCCATCATCCTGGAGCGAGGTAAAGATGTAAAACAGCGTCGCCGCGATTTAGCAGCGATCAACAAAGAAGGTATTATCAATCCGGAATCAAACTACTGTTTTGGTGAAGGAGGTGCAGGCACCTACTCTGATGGTAAACTTTACACTCGCTCTAATAAACGAGGCGATATTAACTATGTATTAAAAACCTTAGTAGCACACGGCGCAACTGAAGATATAATGGTTGATGCCCGCCCTCACATTGGCACCAACAAGCTTCCCCAAATCATAACCGCCATTCGCGAAAGTATTTTAAATGCCGGAGGCGAGGTAATTTTCGATTGCAAGGTAACCGATCTTGTTACCGCATCTGGAAAAATAAAAGGCGTTAAAACAGCCAATGGCGATACTCACAACTCCGAAGCGGTGATTCTGGCAACCGGACATTCCGCCCGCGATATTTTTCATCTTTTAAACAGGCAGGGAATTTTGCTTGAGCCAAAGCCTTTCGCCCTCGGGGTTCGCATCGAACATCCTCAGGCAATTATAGATCAAGCTCAATACCACTGCGACATTCGCGATCCTTTTCTTCCTCCGTCCTACTACAGTTTAGTAGAACAAGTGGACGCTCGTGGCGTATTCTCATTTTGCATGTGCCCTGGAGGCATCATAGCCCCCTGTTCCACTGACTTTAATGAAATCGTAGTTAACGGCTGGTCGCCATCAAAGCGTAACAACCCTTTTGCCAATTCAGGAACGGTAGTTCAAATTAATCTTGAAGATGTTAAAGGTTCGGATAGTGACCCTTTCAAGCTATTGAACTTTCAGGCAGAGGTAGAGCACAAAGCTTACCTTGCCGGTGGCGGAAAACTAGTAGCTCCTGCTCAACGCATGGTTGACTTCGTAAATGGCAAAATTTCTGTTGACTTACCCGCAAACTCTTATCTGCCCGGCACTAAAAGCGCAGATTTAAAAGAAGTGCTTCCCGAACTTGTCTACTCACGATTAAAGAAAGCACTCCCTGCTTTCGGCAAAAAGATGAAAGGCTATTTTACTAACGAAGCAATCTTAACTGGTGTTGAATCCCGAACTTCTTCTCCGGTTCGCATACCGCGGGACAAAGAAACGCTTCAGCATCCACAACTCACCGGATTATTTCCTTGTGGCGAAGGTGCTGGCTATGCTGGCGGCATTGTATCCGCAGCCATTGATGGCATGAATTGTGCGGATTCTGTATTGAAGTTATTTATTGGCTAAATACTCATATCATGAAGAAAACATTGGTGCTTGGCGCCACTCCTGATTCCAGCCGCTATGCGTTCCTGGCCTCGAATAAGTTGGTGAGGTACGGACATCCAATAATTAATGTCGGATTGAAAAAAGGCGAAGTTGCCGGAATTCCCATTGAGAAACCAGAGGTAATTCATACAGATGTGGATACTATCACCTTATACGTTGGTTCCAGGAACCAGGCTCCTCTGTATGACTATATCTTAAAAACACACCCTAAAAGAATAATCTTCAATCCGGGAACCGAAAATCCTGAGCTTGAAAATCTGGCAGAATCAAAAGGAATTGAAACACTCTATGGCTGTACTTTGGTAATGCTTTCTATCGGCGATTATTAATTTTTTGGAAGCGGCCGGTAGTACATCTAATTCACCGCAGCCGGGCTTTCTGCTCATACCACACCAGGCATTAACCACAGGCAGGTATCCGCTGCAATCCCGCTTATTATCCAGGGAATTACTTTCAACTCTTCAAAATAAAAAGGAGCATAAATAAATGATAATACCTGTCAGGTTTCAGACACCTGACAGGTATTATCATTTATTCCATTCGTTCCTAAAACACAAAAGCCCCATCTGCTTGTAAACAGACAGGGCTTTGTATTTACATTGCAAACAGAAATTTAACTCATTTTCAGTTTTTTCTGAATATCGTGCACGTATGCTTTAAATTTCTTATCTGTATCAATTAAATCCTCAACCGTTTGGCAAGCATAGATCACTGTAGAGTGGTCTCTTCCGCCAAAGAATTGCCCAATAGATTTTAGTGATGTTTTAGTGTGGCTTTTAGCTAAGTACATAGAAATCTGGCGCACCTGAACAATTTCACGTTTACGCGTTTTAGACTTCACCATTTCAACAGGTACCTCGAAATACTCGCAAACAAGCTTTTGAATATATTCCATCGAAATCTCCTTCGAGGTGTTCTTAATAAAGTTTTTCAGCATAGACTTAGCTAACGCTAAATCTATCTCTTTCTTATTCAAAGTTGATTGAGCAAGCAAAGAAACCATTGCACCTTCAAGCTCACGTACGTTGTTATCTATATTATGAGCAACATATTCGATAACCTCCACCGGTAATTCAATACCATCGGTGTACATTTTCTTTTTCAGGATAGCCATACGGGTTTCCAAATCAGGCACTTGCAAATCGGCAGAAAGCCCCCATTTGAAGCGGCTCAACAAACGCTCCTCTAAACCAGCTAAGTCTTTAGGCGCTTTATCCGAAGTTAAGATAACCTGTTTGCCCGATTGATGAAGATGGTTAAAGATATGGAAGAAAATATCCTGTGTTTTCTCTTTGCCCGCAAAGTTATGAACGTCATCCATAATGATTACATCCATTGCCTGATAGAAGTTCACGAAGTCATTGATCGTGTTATTCTTCAATGAATCAACAAACTGCTGGCAGAATTTCTCGCAGGAAACATAGATAACCAGCTTGTCTGGGTTAGTACGTTTTATCTCATTTCCAATAGCTTGCGCAAGGTGAGTTTTTCCAAGCCCCACACCTCCGTAAAGTAATAAAGGGTTAAATGAGGTACCACCTGGCTTACCAGCTACAGCATAGCCTGCGGAACGGGCTAAGCGGTTACAATCACCCTCGATAAAGTTTTCAAAGTTATAATTCGAATTCAACTGCGGATCTACCTGCAGTTTCTTTAAGCCCGGAATTACAAACGGATTCTTAATGTCTTTGTTTAAAGCAACCGGAACCGGGATTGATTGGTTCTTTGCTTCAGAGCCATTGCCATTTGATGGCATATTGGTAGTATACGGTTTACTTGTAGAAGATTTCTCAACCACAATGTTATACTCCAAACGACCCTCGTCGCCCAACTGCTTTTTTACAGTTTTGCGTAAAAGCCCTACATAATGTTCTTCCAGCCACTCGTAGAAGAACAAACTTGGCACCTGTATGGTCAGGACATTTCCTTCCAAGCGCAAAGCCCTGATTGGTTCAAACCAGGTCTTGTAGCTTTGCGCCGGAATATTGTCTTTTATGATTTGAAGGCAATGATCCCATACATTTGTACAAGTTTTTTCCATGTTTTATTTCGTAATAATCTGATTTACAACAAACCCGAAAATGAATTTTATGCCGGATTTGGAACCTCGAATATTCTAAAAATATTCTGCTTTAAAAACTAATTTTTGAAATAAGTATTAATCGGTTCAACCACAGAAGCATAGCCCTTTCTGCCTCTGGTATTCCTTTCAAACACAAAATCCAGGCGCCCCAAATTGAGTCCGGCATACCCAACTTGGTTAATTAAAACTTGTTTACCCTTTATATTTCTAACCTCATCGGGAGCATTAAGAAAGGTATGTGTATGCCCCCCAATTACAAGGTCAAGATACTGAGTATTTTTGGCTATCACAACATCAGAAACCTTATCATTTAAATATTTATACCCTAAATGGGATAAGCAAATAATAAAGTCGCACTTCTCCTCTAACTTAAGATAATGTTCCATTTCTTTAGCTCTTTTAACAGGGTCGAGATACTGAGTATTTCCATATTGCTGCTTGTTAACCAATCCGACGAAGTCTATACCCAAGCCAAAAACACCAACTTTCAGGCCATCTTTAACGAAGATCTTAAAGCTGCTGGTCTTGCCATTCAACAGGGTGTCGCTAAAGTCATAATTGGACGTTAGAAACGGAAAATTGGCATGGGGCAATTGCGTGTAAAAACCATCAATCCCATTATCAAAATCATGGTTGCCCATGGTGCCTGCATCGTATTCGAGCAAGCTCATCAATTTTAATTCCAGTTCCCCTCCATAGAAATTAAAATATGGGGTTCCCTGGAACATATCTCCGGCATCAAATAACAAAACGTTTCTTTCTTGCTGCCTTATATTTTTTATTAGAGAAGCCCGTGCAGCCACGCCTCCCCTGCCTGGATACTTTTCATCATCCATTGGAAAAGGCTCTATCCGGCTATGAACATCATTTGTATGAAGAACAGTAAGCTTTACAAAATCATCTTTTGCATAAACGCTGTCGGCATTTAAACCTAGTGCAAGTAAGCCCGAACCTGCCAATGTATTTTTAATAAAATTTCTTCTATTCATTGTTAACAGGTGTATCGCTTACAATTCTATTGTCTAGTTTAGGATCCAACATTTTGTTGGCTGCTGTCTGCTGTTTGATATACAACAGAATTGCATCCCTTACTTTAAGTGCAAAATCTTTTCTGTCGGTTGCCTGTAAATATACATCTGCCTTATCACCTCCATTTGCAACGTAGTCGCTTGTCAAAATAGTATACTCTTCAGAAAAATTCAACGGCGTACCATTTATGATAATGTCCATGGCTTTGCCACCAACGATCTTAAAAGAGGCGTTTGAAATAGGGGCGCCACCATATTTTTCTAT
>CBIHNR010000100.1:0-20463 GCA_966211215.1 uncultured Pedobacter sp. | reverse complement strand
TTAGTACAAGTTGCTCTTCCACAACGGGATTATCTATTACAGAGCTTGTATCACACAAAGCCGTGAGGTTTATCCCGAAGCCCGCAATTCAACAGCGCCTTTGCGAACCCTTTGCGCCTCTGCGCGAAACCTGCATTGCTGTTAAATTTTTCGATGCTTGAAAAGCATTTGCACATACTTTCGCCCTCCAAACCAATTCCTCACCATACTGTTCATTCTTTAAAGTTTAAATTATGAAGTGGTTTGGCAGGCGCGGAAGCGGCAATATAGAAGACAGAAGAATGGGAGGAGGAGGCCTGGCTATAGGCGGAGGTTTGACTGCGGTTATAGCAATTGTATTGTCTCTATTAACCGGGCAAAATCCCCTTGAATTGGTTGGTGGCTTAGGGGGTGGGGCCTCGCAAGAGCAAAAGGAGGCGCCTTTGAGTACCGATCCCAAAAGCGACGAAGCTGCCCATTTTGTATCGGTGGTTTTGGCGGATACGGAAGATGTATGGAATTCATTGTTTTCCCGGCAGGGAGAGGATTATCCTGAACCGACTCTGGTGCTGTTTAAAGATGCCGTGCGGTCTGCCTGCGGTTCAGCAAGCTCTGCTACCGGGCCGTTTTATTGCCCTGCAGACAGTAAAGTATATATCGACCTCTCGTTTTACGATGAACTAAAGAACAGGTTTGGTGCTCCCGGAGATTTCGCAATGGCTTATGTGGTTGCCCATGAGGTGGGCCATCATATACAGAATGTGCTTGGTACTTCGGATAAGGTTTCGCAGATGCGCGGCAGGGTAAGCGAAAAAGAATACAACCAGCTGTCTGTAAAGCTTGAGCTACAAGCGGATTTCCTTGCTGGAGTGTGGGCTCATCATGCCGAAAAAATGAAGAAGATACTGGAGGAAGGCGATATTGACGAAGCCTTGGGTGCTGCTAATGCCATTGGCGATGATAAACTTCAGAAGGAGTCTCAGGGGTATGTTGTGCCAGATGCCTTCACCCATGGCACTTCAGCTCAGCGTGTCAAGTGGTTCAAAAGAGGTTTCGAATCAGGTGATATTACTCAGGGCGACACCTTTTCAGCGAGTGACTTATGATTTGCGTTCCGGTAAAGAAAATAGCTACTTTTAGCTATTGAAGGCATTTTAGTAATTACTTAGATTTAAAAAATCGGCCCCTGGATAATCACGCCTTACAAGTAAAATCATGAAAGTCCTACCTGAAAAGCATAAATGGCTGGCTGATGAGCCCGTACAAGGATGGTTGTAAAAGCGCTTAAAAGAAATAATCTGCCGGCTAAGGAATAGCATTAAGGCTGCCTCAATTTACCTCAAGTCCATTTTTTTGCTAAATAAAAAGCCTCTGAGATTAGGCAATGAGGCAGCCTTGTTTGATCATCTGGCCCTTTAGGCCATTGTCGTAAAACACCTCTTAATTGTCGGTTTTGCACATCGCTTTGCAAGCTATACCAGGCTATGTTTGTATCAGATAAACGTTAAGCATAAGCTAGTGTTAACCTGAAAATTAACGTATACATTAGAACTAATATCAACTATAAAAACAAAAGCGATGGAAACAGCAAACAAAACAGTTATTACAGTGCAAACTACAGTAAAGGCGCCGGTTGTTAAAGTGTGGGACTCCTGGACTTCGCCAGAGCACATTACAAAATGGTGCCAGGCTTCTGATGATTGGCATGCCCCTTATGCCGAAAACGACCCGCAGACTGGTAAAAAGTTTAAGACCACTATGGCGGCAAAAGATGGCAGTGTAAGTTTTGATTTTGAAGGCATTTATACCAATGTTGAAGAATATAAGCTTATTGAGTACGAACTTGGCGATGGTCGAAAAGTGAGAGTTGAATTTACCTCCCTGGATGGTGAAACTAAGATCGTTGAATCTTTTGACGCTGAAAGTATGCATCCTGAAGAAATGCAAAGGAGTGGCTGGCAGGCAATTTTGGATAACTTTAAGAAATATACCGAAGCAAATTAGGTAAGAGGTATGAGCTCATTGCTAATAGCTCATACCTCATAGCTTTTACCTCATACCTCACTGCTCATACCTAATACCTCACATCTCAAAAAAATAAAATTTACGGTGATATTTTGGAAGTAAATGGCACTTATAATAAAAAGTCGAACATGAAACTACCAGCTACAGAAGAAAGCCAGAGCCTGCAGCGCAGGGAATTGTTTATCAGCCTTTATAAATATGCCTTTCCGGATTTTGCCCGTTTTGTCAACAAAATGAGTGGCACTCTGGATGAAGCAAAAGATGTATTTCAGGATGCTATTATCATTTGGTATGAAAAAGCGGTTGCCTCGGGCCTTCAAATCACGAATTCAGAAAAAGCTTACATACTTGGAACAGCACGCCATTTATGGTTAAAACGCTATAAGACACTTGCTAAAGAAGTAAGTTTAAACTCCGATATCAACCTGAATCCTTCAGAAGATGAGAATGTAAAGCCATCAGAACTCAAAGTACTCCATTTTCTAGAGGCAGCAGGCAAAAAGTGCATGGAATTGCTTAGGGCATTTTATTATGATAAAACTTCGCCCGAAGAGCTTGCCCAACAATTTGGATTTGCAGGAAGCCGCTCGGCAACGGTGCAGAAGTTTAAATGCCTGGAAAAGGTCCGCAATCAGGTTAAATTAAAATCTTTAAGCTATGCAGACTTCATTGATTGAAGCTCAGGAAATTGAGGTTCAGCTTTTAGGTTTTCCTGAAGCTGAAGATAGGCTTTTGTTTGAAGCCAGGCTTATTTTACAACCCCGCCTATACGATAAACTGAAATGGCAGCAGCAAACTTATAAGCTAATTAAGCATTATGGCCGAAGTAACTTGAAAAAAGAGATTGCAGCAGCAGAAGATATGCTGTTTACCCAAAGCACCTATCAGAGTTTTAAGAGTAAGATTTTCAGCATTTTCAACCGAAAATAATCACTATTTACTTAATAAATTATTGATGGCTGGCAGCCATTGGGGAATGCTATGCTATAGTATTAAATATTATAAATATGAACAGTCTTAAAAATGAGTTCCGGAATTTTGCTATAAAGCACCATCGTATCAGCAGCCTGAATGTAGATCATTATATGTCTGGAGTGGTACAACAAACGCCACTGGCAATTGCACCGTATATTATTGAAGAGCGCCAATTAAATGTTGCTCAAATGGACGTCTTTTCGCGTTTAATGATGGATAGGGTTATATTTTTGGGCGCGCCGGTGGATGATAATATCGCCAATATTATTCAGGCGCAACTGCTGTTTCTGCAATCCACTGATGCAAAAAGAGATATCCAGCTGTATATTAATTCGCCAGGTGGTTCGGTTTACGCAGGTTTGGGAATTTACGATACCATGCAATACATCGGTCCGGATGTGGCGACCATTTGCACAGGCATGGCGCTTTCCATGGGGGCGGTGTTGTTATGCTCGGGAGCAGCGGGAAAAAGGGCGGCTTTAACACATTCTCGTGTAATGCTGCATCAACCTTCCGGTGGAGTCCAGGGACAAGCATCAGATATCGAAATTACTGCCCGCGAAACTTTAAAGTTAAAGCGCGAACTGTATGAAATTCTTGCCAAACATAGCGGACAGAGCTACGAACGGGTTCATGAAGTATCAGACAGAGACTATTGGATGATTGCTTCCGAAGCTAAAGAATTCGGAATTATTGACGAAGTGCTTTCAGGAACCCTGGAACTATAAGGTGGTAATCGGTTATTTCTTCAATGTAGGAAAGGAGAAATAACCGATTGATTAATAATTTCTTATGTAGATTATTTTTTCCAAAGAAACATGAATTTACAGCCATCTCCAGGAACTGCTTCAACCCAGATTTTTCCACCTTGTTCTTCAACGGATGATTTAAGCGAACTTAGGGCAGACTCTGGGTTTTTCTTCAGATTCTCTTTCATGCCGCCTTTTCCTTTTACGTAAAATCTGTAAAAGTCACCAGCATCTTCAACACCAATGCTAATCAGTCCCTGCTGCTTGCCTGTATATTTAATGGCGTTATCAATGAGGTGCTGAAATACATACTGAAGCTTGAGTTCTTTAGTTTTAAATATCGGTAGGTCACTTTCTATTTTAAAGGAAATTGAGGAGGGGGCTTGTAGCAGGCTTATACATTTACTAATGAGCTTGCCGGTTGAAGTTGGTTCTTCATAGCCACCGCTCTCCGAACTATCAAATGATGAACTTATCATCTCAGATAAATTGGATGTGAGTGAGCCCAAAAGACTCATTTTATCCTGAACATCATCTATTCTCAATACCTCTTTGTTCATTCTTATCAGGGAAACCAAACCGTTGATTCCAGCAACCGGTGTTTTCAGCTTGGTAGCAATATCTTTAGTGCGTTTCAATTGTGCGTTTGCCTCGTCCCGCTGTGCCTGCATCTCCTTAAGTTCTCCTTCCTGAAAAAAAGACCTTTCGAATAATGAAACTTTCGCCCTGGCCACCGTATTATTTACCGGCGACAGAAGATAATCGACCGGCTGGTTCCCAAAGTTCTCCGGGTTAATATTTTCAAGTTCGGCTGGCCCCGCTATTAAAAGGAGTGGAATATGTTTTGTAAGTGGATTACCTGCCAGCTGTTTTACTACTTCATAGCCTGTTTGGGCGAGCCTGTCGGCATCAAACACAATCAATCCAATATTAGGCTTTCGCTGTGCGAGTTTAAAAGCATCCTTTTCATTGCTTGTTTTTAAAAATACACGATCCTCAGATCCGAGTATTTCACTTAAGCTGGTGAAATTACAAGAGGGGCCTTCAGTAATTAAAATAGTAAAGTTCTCCTTTGTACTTGGTTGATTGTCAAAGTTTTTGCCTGAATGGTCGTAGGTTTCTGGCAAGGTAGCGAGGTTGGTTGGTTTTTGGGTTATCAATCTCATAGGAATAAAATTGCTGCCTTCTTCTTTACGTGGTATTTTTCAAAAGGTTATAATATTTAACTACTTAAACATAATGTAGCAAAAATGTTAAGTAAGCTTAGAAATGAAAAAGGCAGGTGTTAGCCTGCCCATTCTTTCTATAATTAGGTTTCCTTTTATAATGCTTCCTCATCTGCGGGTTTTGATACAACTTCTGTAACCTCGCTTTTTACACTCAACACTTTGCTATACATTAACTGGTTTGCCTTGTTTGTAATCTTAATGCGGTAATATGATGTCCCCTCGAGGGGATGAAAATCAGTGAAGCAAAAAATGTTTTGATCCAGGGAATTTGCAGAATGCAGGGAACCAATTGCAACAAATTTATCTTTTGCTGCACGCTCAATGGTGTAGGTGTAGCTCTTATTGATGGTTGCGACGTTCCAGGTTAGCACAACAGCCTTCTGGAATTCAATGGAAAAATTGGCTTGAAGACTCGCTATATCCACAAATGTGCCTGCCTTGTCGAGGCTCATAGCTACAATATTACTTTCAAACGGATTTCCGGTAATTAAAGCGGCTTTAGTATTGATAGCCGAAACGGTAAACAATGAAATACAAAATAAGGATAGAAATCTTTTCATAACACCATGCGTTCAAAGGTGCTCATGTCTACGGTGCTTTCTTTAGATTGTTTCCTGAAATCTAAAATATTGAGAAGGTTTTTTCCCACATTTCGGCAATCGGCCCTGTCAATAATACTATGCCAAAATTTTCAGTTTTTAAATTTTTCCGCGGTTAAGTTTCAGGAACCTGATAAATACTTCTGCTAAGCCCGGTATTTGGCCATGGAGATTAATTAAATAAAAATTGCGCTGAATATTTAATCCTTTTACATCTATAATTCTTAGTTCTCCGGTGGAAAGCTCTTTTAAAATGGCATGAATAGATAAGAATGCCATACAATTAGAATGCAGCAGGTAAGATTTAATGGCTTCGGTGCTGCCCAGTTTCATTTCTATTTGAAGATTAGTTAGTTTAAGCTTTGATGGCTCAAGAAAATGTTCAATTACTTCTAAAGTGCCAGAGCCTCTTTCTCTTAAAATTAAAGGAGTGTCTTTTAACTCTTCAAGGCTAAGCACTGCAGACTTTGCCAGGGGATGCTTTTTGCTGCATACCAATACAATTTCATCTTTAACAAATTCAGAATAGCTGATCTGTGTTTTTCGGGAATGTCCCTCTATTAAACCCAGGTCTATTTCCTTGGAGATAAGTGCATTTTCAATTGCTTCCGTATTGCCGTTTACTAGGTTCACTTTAATTTCAGGGAACTTTTGGTGAAAACTGGCTAAGAGCGGCGGGATAACATACTGCGAAATAGTAGTACTTGCACCAAGGCGTAATATTCCTGTGTTTCGTTCGCTTATAATATTTATTTCAAACTCAGCCTGGCGGTAGATGGCGAAAATTTGTTCTGAGTATTTTAATAAGATATCGCCTGCCCTGGTAAGTGCTATTTTGTTTCCATTACGTTCAAACAGCTTTGCCTTGTACTGTTCCTCCAGCTCACGAATATGCTTGGTAACCGCAGGCTGAGTAATAAAGAGCTCTTGCGCTGCTTTTGTGAAACTGAGTCTTTTAGCAACCGTTTGGAAAACTTCTAACCTAAAATCAGACATGCTTAAATATAGGTGGGAAGTTTAAAATTTCAACTATTTAAGCTGTGTTTTGTATAAAAAAAGCTGCCCGAAAGTTGGAGCACCATCATGCCGGTAGAGCGATAGTGCAGCCGTTGCTTCAGGGCAGCCCCCTACATCCTAGAACTTAATATTCCCCCTTAGTTCTCCTCCAGGAACGGTTGAACTGTGAATGTTTAGGTACCATTTACCCTCCAATAACTGATGTTCTTCATCTGCTGTTAATGGCCGGGTTGTACCGCTTAGGCTTCCAATATAATTACTGGTAAAGCCGGTGATACCTATGGTAACTGGTGAGCTTACAAGGTCGGAACCATTTTCTGCACCATGAAAGTGCATATTAATAGTGGTTGCGGTAGCAGAACCTAACTGCCATGAAATTTGATAGCTAATTGTTTTGTACGTTGGGTCGTAAGCTATCTGCGCGGTACCGGTACCTGTACTTGAATTAGCCGGAACTTCCTGAGCTCCACTTAGGGTGATGGTTACCCTCTTTATTGGGTCGACATCGTCTTTTTTACTCTTTTTGCATGCTGAAAAGGTAAACAACAAAATTACGGCTACTGCACTGGCAGTAAAGATCCGTTTACTTAGTAAGTTTTTCATAGACAGGGTTTTATTAATAGGTACGTTGTTTACAATACCGGGGTTGCCTGCCGAAAAAAACTAAATAATGCCGCCTAGCAATAACAATCGATATAGTCTAACGCCATGTGAATCACCAGTCCCAGGCCCACCAACCGTGTCTTGCCAAAAAGAGTGAGAAACATATATACTATCACCGGAAAAGTTGTGTGCAGTGGATGAAATCCAATGCTGCAACGGTTGGGGTCGTAAATGGGGTTGGCAAGCAAGTGGTCTAAGTCCACCAGCATAGTTGCCGCCATGATTAGCCAGCTTTTAAAGAAAGCTTGCCTGTAAAAAATATAACAAACCAGGGCGGGAACCAGGAAATGCAATGTGATATGGAGCATATTTATATTTGCAGAGGAAGTATACTGTTGTGATTAAAATGACTTTTCGGCCCTGATGCCATAGCTTAATAAAAGGTTTTCCCTTTTTGTACGCTCAAGTTTATTGTACCTGAGAGCAGTGTTTAGCATTAGCCAGTCGTTGATTTTAAATCCGATACCAGCATTCGCCCTGATAATGTAATCGTTTTTATAGTTAAGCGAGTTTTGCAGAAAGCCGGTTCCATCTGTGATTATTTTTTTCGCAAAGGTATATCTAAAGGTAAGCCGTAAAGAGTTTCTGAAGGTTTGGTAGTCTTCTGTTACGTCGGCTGAAGGCTTGATGCTGGATGTTTCAAATAATATTCCATCACTAATATTTAATTGTGTATCAGGTGTTTTAATGATGTTATATGCAATGCCGGCACCAGTCTGTAGCTGATTAATAATTTTTAGTGAGTAACTGGTAGTATAATTTCCTAATCCCCAGTAATAAAAGCCTTTTATGTGCCTGTAAAGGTTTACATCAAACGTTGCGGTGTAATCATTATTAGTGAGCCTTGAATCATTTCTGCCATAGAGCCAAACGTTGTTGAAATTTAATGCAATAGATTCCTTCCGCTGAATGCTAAGCTTGAAGCCGTTATTTAAGATGTACGAATCGCCGCCATTTGTTTTGTTTGCATTTCCAGCGGCATTAATACTGATGGTATGTAAGGTTGTATCACTTGCTTGGCTATAAACTCTATGCGAAGCAAAGGCAGCCAGCAGCACCAATAAGATCTTGTTCATATTATATTCCTTCAGCGCCTCTGTATAAGCCGTCCCGAAATTGAAAGCACCAAAGATAAAAGCATTAATTAAAAAGAACGAAGCCAGGCGACCCGAGAAATAAACAGGAAACCGGTTATTGAAACTTTGAGCGCATTCTTCTTCACTTATTAGAATAAGGCATTTCAACATCTCCACGATAGGAAAGATCTATCGTTGGAATACAAAGCTCGACATTTAAACTTGGCCTGGTAGTCAATTTTCCTAAATGAAAATTAATATACTTGCAGAAAATTTATCAACTCATCTTTAAGTATGAAGAAATTCTTATCAGTTTTCACAGCCGTACTATTTATTACCACGGCAGCATTCTCACGCAACATTCCGCCGGTAAAGAAAGTATTTTACAAAACAGCCGACGAACTTGCAGCCTCTTATGATAAAGCCGATACCGTAAGTAAGGCAATCAGGAACCAGGCATTTGTCTTATACAAGCTCGGAAAATGGAAGGAACTCGAGGCCTTATTCAAAAAGAATAATTTAAATGGTGGCTGGCCTCCAGCTAACGGCGGTTACAATATTATCGATAACACCCCAATTAAAGCAGGTGCCAAGTTTGACAGATACAGTGGAGCAATAGGCAACTACACCGGGCAGGGATCGCCAACTTTGGGTGGTAATTTTACGAGTCCTATACTTCATAACATTATTTATAGCTTTGGACAAAGAGCCCTAAACCAGCCCGAAAATGCCTATGATTTCTATTTTGAAATCGAGGTTTTGAAGGATTTGCCATTTGCCGGGCAAACAGCCGACATTATTCCATGGTTTAATCAAGTTGGTGGCGGCAAACAAACAATGTGGAAGATACCGAAAGATCCATCAACCGGTTACCCTATGACGTGGAATAAATTAGTATCCTTAGGCTACATAAAAATTACGATTAAAAAATCCCCAAGCGGCAAATACCCAAGCCTGGTTAATACAGAGGTTCAATGATAAAAGCAATTGGCAAAATCTTAGAAGTTGATTATACACTATTTGGTGCCCCTTTGGTGGAAGTGCCAAATAGTGAGCCAAAACATGGAATGTATAAAAGGGCAAAGTTACCTTTAGAGTTTTCCTATAACAGTTATTGGAATATTTCTTTTAACTGCCTGAAATGTGCATCAACTGTGTCTATAGAGGATAGCCAGGCTAAGAACTATATCCTGGTGGATAAGTTATTTACAAGATTTTACTCCGGCAAATTACTTGACGAATTATCTGAAGTGTTTGATGGCGTGAAGGTATTTAAACCCTCCACCAGTGAATACAGCTTTTTAACTCTGCATGATTTCAACGATGCCAATGCCATTGATTTATTTATACCCCAGATAGAATTCGGCTATGTTAGCTGCCCTAAATGTGGCGCGGAGTTTTTGTGCAGGTTTAGATTGGGATTTCCTATGCCTCCAGACCCGTCGATGCCACAAGGACTTTTGGGAAAGGCCTTTATTGACGAGATTATTCAGGTTGCCTCAGATGAAGGGAAGAGCTTTAAGGAGATTCTCGAGGAAAATAAGCTAAAACCCGTTTAAAATAAAAGCCGCCCGATGCCGGGCGGCTTTTATTTTTGCCCCTTTCTATACTATTGGGCTAATAAAATATTGTCTACAACATGGGCAACGCCATTATTGCCTTGTAAGTCAAATTGAGTTACCTCTGCCTTATTACCGTCGCTGTCTAAGATTTCCAGGTGCTTAAAGGAGTTTACCTTAAGCGTTATTTTATCTCCGTCTACCGTGGTTAATGTAGTAGTACCCTTATTAGCCGTTAAGGCTTTGATAATTTCATCTTTAGTGTAGCGGCCTTTTACAATATGGTTTTTTAGTACCTTTTGTTCTGTCGCTTTATTTTTAAATAGAGCATCGGTTTTAGTTTTGTTGTTAGCAAAAGCTTTGTCGTTAGGGGCGAATACAGTATACTGCTGACCATCATTCAATTTGGCATCCAGGCCGGTATTTTTTATTTCAGAAGATAGGGTAGTGTTGTATCCTGAGCCTGCAATTGCCTTTACAACATCGGTAGATTGCTGGGTTGGGCTTGTGGTAGCTGCTGTGGAGGCTTTTTTAACGGTATCTGCTTTGGTAGAATCTTTAGGCGCGGTAGTTGTACCTTGCGCTAACAATTGTCCAGAGACAAATACAAATGTCGAAAATGCAAAAACAAAAACTGACTTTTTCATAGATCTTCTTTTTATTAATTATTAGATGAACCAAGTACAGTTTTTTCGTATATATTTTCTCCTATTGGTAATTTATTACTGTAATCTATAACTCTTTGACGTCCATGTTATTGCCCTGAGATATATTTTTTTATAAGATTTTTTTCACTTTAGGCTCAACCTTATATTTGCAAAGTGAAATGGCTCAGTTTAATATTGTCGATATATGTGATTTTTCTCGCAGCAAAGCCTTGTTGTGAAGAAACACATTTTGATAGCAACGGAAAGCAATGCCTGATTGAGAAAAAGGAGAGAGGCTGTTCGAAAGATCCTGACTGCATAGGCTGTTCACCGTTTTTTTCATGTTCAAGTTGTGCTGGCTTTATGGTTTTCAGCACTAAAACAGAAGTGAAACCTTCAGTAAATGTAACCGATAAACGCTCCATTTTTTCTTATAACCATCTGTACGCAAAGAAAATTTGCCTTTCGATTTGGCAGCCGCCCAAATTAGCTTAATACTAAAATTTAGCAATCTAATTTTCAAGTATTAACCTTAACAATTCAATGAAAAATATTTTTTGTTGGCTATTGGCAATGCTCTCTAGCGTGCTTGCCTTGAGCCAAAACACCTTAAAAATAAGCGTAAAAGATGCTGATAACCATAATCCTTTGGCCGACGCTTTGATACTCGGCGGCGAAGGCAGGAGCAAAACGGACATCCGGGGCTATGCGGAACTGCGAAATATCCCGGCAGGAAAACATCTAATCAGGTGCCAGCTAAAAGGCTACGAGGAGCGGGCTGATACGCTGGTATTTCCACTTGTGGGAATGGATACGCTTGTTGTGCATTTAAAGCCTGAAAGCGAAATAATGGAGGAAGTTGTAGTACGTTCAACGCGCTCAAGCCGCACCATCCAGAACATCCCTACCCGGGTAGAATTTATTGCCGGAGAAGAATTGGAAGAGAAAGCCAATATGAAGCCGGGGGATATCCGAATGGTTTTAAGCGAAAGCACCGGGATTCAAACCCAGCAAACCTCAGCTACGAGTGCCAACTCGGCTATCCGCATACAGGGACTCGATGGCCGCTATACTCAATTACTAAAGGACGGCTTTCCGCTGTATTCTGGTGCGGCCAGTGGACTGGGACTATTACAGACACCTCCGTTAGATTTGAAGCAGATAGAGGTGGTGAAGGGCTCAGCCTCTACTTTATATGGTGGCGGTGCCATTGCGGGCCTGGTAAACCTTATTAGCAAGGAACCAGGAGATGAACCTGAACTTAATTTTCAACTTAATGCAACCTCAGCCAAAGGATTGGATATTAATGGCTTCTACTCCCGGCGCTTTGGCAAGGCGGGGCTTACACTCTTTGCGGCCCGAAACAGCAATAAAGCCTATGACCCTGCAGGAATTGATTTAACAGCTATACCCGAGTTCGAACGATATACTTTAAATCCGAAGCTGTTTTTTTATTTGAATGATAAAACAAAGCTGAGCTTTGGGATTAATAGTAGTGCCGAGAACCGTATCGGCGGCGATCTGCACTTTATTGAAGGAAAAGACGAAAGCTCGCATACCTATTTCGAGAAGAATAAATCCGCCCGGGTTTCAAGCCAGTTTTCCTTGCAACACTCTTTTAATGATAAAAGCAGCCTGGCAATCAAAAATAGCCTGAGTTATTTTGACAGGCAGCTAAGTATTCCTAACTATCTGTTTGACGGGCAGCAACATGCCAGCTTTTCCGAGCTGACCTACAACTTAAACCTGCCTTTTACAGAATGGATAGCTGGTATAAATGTATGGACTGATAAGTTTCAGGAAAAGAAGACTTTGCAGGGCCTAGATAGAAGTTATGATCAAAATACGATGGGAGCCTTTGTACAAAACAACAGGCATATAAATTCGAAAATTGAGCTTGAAACAGGCTTGAGGGCTGATTATATTAATGATTTTGGTTGGGCGGTGCTACCGCGAATTTCCCTTTTATTTAAAGCTGGCAAAAAAATAAACTCTCGCATCGGAGGTGGTTTCGGATATAAAACTCCAGGCATTTTTACCGAAGATAGCGAGCGAATACAATTTAGAAATGTTCAACCTGTTACCCCAGTGCTCAATAAATTGGAGCGCAGCTATGGGCTTAATGCTGATATAAATTTTCGTACGCCGATTTTCAATACAGTCTCTTTTAACATTAATCAATTGTTCTTTTATACCTACCTAAACAATCCGCTTACACTTAATGCTCTTGGCAATGGAGGTTATGCTTTAGTTAATAATGCCGGACATATTGATACCAGGGGAATGGAAACCAACGTAAAACTGGCTTACCATGATTTCAAATTGTTTTTGGGTTATACATTTACTGATACTAAACTTCATGAGAATGACAGGTTTGCAACGGCAATGCTAACCCCTAAGCATCGGTTGAATAATGTATTGATGTATGAGCTGGAAGATAAGTGGAAGATAGGAGCGGAGGCGTATTATTTCAGCAAACAGAAGCTAAGTGATGGTAGCTACGGAAAGCCCTACTGGACAACCGGATTTATGATTGAGAAGCTATGGGAGCATTTTTCTATCTATATCAATTTTGAAAACTTTACCGATACCCGACAAACCAGATTTGGGAGTATCTATACAGGCAGTTTAGCTGAGCCTGTTTTCAAAGATATATATGCGCCTCTGGATGGTTTTGTTGTAAATGGCGGGCTGAAACTTAGATGGTAGAGAATAATGGAAAAGCCACCTGATTTAATTTAGGTGGCTTTTCCATTATTTCTTTTAGCCCGCAGCTTTTCTAAATTCTCCTGCATCCTGAACCTTACAATTTGTTTTATTAGATCTAAAGGCATAGGCTGGTTAAGTGGAAATTGGATCGAGCCTTTGCCGGTTTTATACCGTGACAGTTCTTTCTGAAACTCTTCATTTCCGGAAGGCAGGGCATAAAACCCAATGTGGTTTTTAAATGCGGCAAAATAAACCAATTGCTGCTTATGTAATCTATAAGCCGGCATTGCATAGCTTATAAACTCTTCTGCTTCAGGGGCGGTTTCTTTTATTGCTGCTCTCACATCATGCAATGCTTGCTGTATTTCAGGAGAGAATGTTGCTATATAGCTATCAACATCAATAGCCTTTAAGTTTCCATAGATCATAAATGTAAATTTATATCTCAATATGTAACCCAACCGGACAGTGGTCAGAGCCAAATAAATCATTATAAATAGCCGCGCCTTTCATCTGATTAATCAGTTTATTGCTAACCAGAAAGTAGTCAATGCGCCAGCCCGTATTGCGTGCCCGGGCATTAAACAACTGGTTCCAGTAAGTGTATTTAATCTCTTCAGGATAAAAGTGCCGGAAGGAATCAACGAAACCCTCATCCAATAATTTATTAAATCCATCAATTTCGCGCTGAGTATAACCCGCTGATTTATTGTAATTTTCTTTGGCACGGGCAATATCCTTTGCCGTATGCGCTACATTTAAATCGCCGCAAACAATAACCGGCTTAGATAGGCTCAGTATTAAGAGGTAAGCCCTGAAATCGGAATCCCATTTCTCGCGGTAATCAAGGCGCCTTAAACCTTCGCCAGAATTTACCGTGTATACAGTCACCAGATGAAAGTTTTCGTACTCAGCCGTAATTACCCTGCCTTCCTGGTCGTGCTCCTCAATATTCATATCATACGTGATGCTAAGTGGAGCAGACTTTGTAAGGATAGCCGTACCCGAATACCCTTTGCGCGCTTTTGATGAATTTGCGTAAACCTTGTATTCTGGCAGCAATTCACATAACGACCGCACATCCTCTGTACCAGCTTTAGTTTCCTGTAAACAAAGAATATCTGGATTCAGGGTGTGTATATCTTTAACAAAATCCTTTTTCATAATGGAACGAATGCCATTTACGTTCCAGCTAGCAAGATGTAATAAAGCCATAGTTAATAATTAGCCTTGTAAATTAATTAAAGATTTTGAATGAAAGTAATACTTGTAAATTTCTGAGAAGACAAGGCGGCTTTGGATACTCGTCACCTAGATACAGTGATAAAGAACCCAGGCAGTTATAATTGGATCGCTACGAAAATACGATAATCCACTTGCCGCTAATTCTGGCAAGTGGATTATTAGGGTGTTATTGAGTTGGGACCGGCACTTTGCTAGAATCGCCAACTGTTTTGCTGTTTCCGGTAGTATCGACAGTATTAACACCTCCACTGGTATCAACCATTAGGGTGTCGGTGTTCATCATGGAATCAGAATCAGCCGAGCCAGACTCATTAACGCCTTGGTTTCCGCGCCCGCAGGAGCTATATAAAAAGACTGCTGCAAATGTAAATATCGCTAAAAGGACTGTTTTCATAGGTTTTATGTGTTAATTGAGTATTGTAAATCAAAAACTAATCCACTATTACGGGCAGAATAATTGATTATTTGTTTTTAGAAAGAAAGCCGGGTTTATTAGAGGCCCATTAAGGCGACTTAATTTAAAAATTGCACTTTTGTGCATGCTTAATTCAGACCCATTTCCTGTCCAAAACGAAGTATTGGCTATTCACGAAGCCAGACTGTCTTCTAATGCTGCTATTGCACGAAAGGATGTTGATAGTGTTGCCAAATTTTGGATGCACGATTTTGTTCAAATTGCCGGAGATGGCAGCTTTTCTAAAGGTAAGGCAAAAATTATTGCCGACTGGAAGTATATGTTTAAGCATAGTAGTCCGGTTTTTGAGCGTTTGCCAGATGAGATTACAATCAATGCGGCCGGAGATATGGCTTGGGAAAAGGGGACCTGGAATTACAAAACCGATAAGTTTCACGGCAAGTATTCTGCCATGTGGCGAAAGATAAAAGGCGTGTGGCTTACACAGTGTGAAATGTACGTGTCTTTGAATTAAATCAATTCCCAACACATTTAGATCAATCATGATACACGATATTGAAGAAATTCAAATAAATAAATTTCAGCTTCAGCTACAATTGACAGAAGTGGAGGGGCTTTACCAATCGGAAATAAGAATAAATGTTTTTAAGGAGGGAAAATTCCTCAAAGAAGCAATTCTGGTTTTGGACGGCACCACTTTTTTATATTCTCTTGTAAGTAATGATGAAGGAGGTACAGTTGCCGGCTTTGACAATAATTTACTGATAAGCTGCGGCGACTCACTTTTATGTTATTCCATTCCAAGCCTTGAACTTCAATGGGTATTTAAGCCTGGCCCATTTGACCTGTTTGAATTTTATTGGCTGGAAGATGATGTTTTAATCAGAGGTGAATCGTCTGTGTTCAGAGTAAACAAATCAGGTGAAGAGGTATGGAGCTTTACAGGCAATGATATCTTTGTAAACAACAACGGAGAGAATGAGGTACAAATATTTGACAGCTACATCCTACTCACCGATGCTGATTCCAAGGAATACAAGATAAATTTTGATGGAAATGCACTCTGATTAAATTGGCAAAGCTGTGATTGGAAAGCTTTGCCGGTTAATTTTTAATAGGTAATAGGGTATGTCTGGTGCAATTCCCTATCCAAAACCTCATATATTTCAGCTTTATGTAATGGCTTTATTATATAGCCTTTTAATTCTGAATAGCTCCTGAATTTTTCCTGGTCTTTATTATTTACAGAAGAAGTGCAGATGTAGATCATGATATTTTTCTTTGCAAATGTTTGTTCTAAAAACTTATCCAGAAACTGCCAACCATTCATTAGTGGCATGTTTAAATCCAGGAACACCAGGTCCGGAAGATTTGAAGCCTGGTTCTTATTTTCTAAAAAATAATCAATAGCATCACTACCATTTGCAAACTGTAAAACTTTATCTATTGCATCTGTAGCCGTTAATATTTTTCTTATTGAGAATTGGAACAGGGCATCATCATCAATAATGCTTACGATTGAAATTTTCTTCATCTTATCTTTCCCTAATCAAACCTGCCTCCTGTTTTGGATGGACAGTGCCGATTTTACGTTCTTAAATAAACAAATGTTTCCCGATTTCTAATTGAATGGCGTGCAAAGATAAAAATAATAAGGTGTTTAATGTTAGATTATTAAAAATATTGGAGTCCAGCTTAAGAATCACTAAATATTGGAAGTCTTTCAAATGAAATTTCGAGTAGACAGTCTTAACAATTAAGGAATTGTAAATTACATAAAAGTTAAATTCCTATTTTTAACGCTATTTGCCCTGGGACAAGATACGTTCCAAATCAGCTGGAGTATCGATAGCAATTGTTTCAATATCTGTAACCGCCGTTTTGATCCTATAGCCGTTTTCGATCCACCTTAGCTGTTCTAATGCTTCTGTCTTTTCCAGAACAGACACTGGTAATTGCGTAATTGCAAGCAAGGTGTCAATTCTGTAGCCATAGATGCCGATATGTTTATAAAAAGTATGACTCTCAAGCCACTTGGATACTTCGGCGCCGCGCACATAAGGAATAGTTGACCGGCTAAAATAAATAGCTTCCGAAAATTTGTTTAATACAACCTTTGGAGAATTCGGGTTATTAAGCTCTTCTTCAGATTTAATAGCTTTTACCAGAGTGGCTAAATGAGTATCTGCACTGGCAAAACAGTTACAAACGGCATCGATCTGGCGAGGGTCTATATAAGGCTCGTCGCCCTGGATATTGATAATAATATCGAAGCCCGGAAGCTTTTGAGCAACCTCAGCGCAGCGGTCTGTTCCACTTTGGTGTTTATCTGAAGTTAATATTGCCCTTCCGCCGAATTCATTTACATGCAATAGAATACGTTCATCATCAGTAGCTACTACAACTTCGTCAATATTAACTGTTTTTGTAGCCTGCTGATAAACACGCTGGATCATACTTGCTCCATTAATATCTATCAGGGGCTTTCCTGGAAAACGGGTAGAGGCATAACGTGCAGGTATTACACCTAAAATCTTGTTTGGCTTTTCTTTCTCCATTGAGGTATTAATGCTTGCAGCCTCCATCATCTTATTAATAAATTTTGCTTAAAACAGTCCGTTTATTTCCCGTTCAATGCTTTGGATAATATAACCCAGATCTTCAGGATTGTTGGCGAAATCGAGTTTATCTTTATCTAGAACCAACAACTTGCCTCCGTTATAGCTGCCAATCCATTTTTGATATTTTTCATTCAGCTTAGAAAGATAATCTAACCGGATTCCCGCCTCATATTCGCGGCCACGGCGCTGAATATTGCTTACCAGTGTAGGAACAGAGGCTTTGAGATAGATCAACAAATCAGGAGCCTTAATAAACGAGGTCATATTTTCAAAAATAGCCCTATAGTTCTCATAGTCTCGGGAAGTCATTAGGCCCATTTCATGCAGGTTTTCGGCAAAAATGTAGGCATCTTCATAGATAGTCCTGTCCTGAACAATATTTTTATGCAGAGAAGTAATCTCTCTTATCTGATTGAAGCGGCTGTTTAGAAAGTAAATCTGAAGGTTAAAACTCCAGCGCTTCATATCATTATAAAAATCTTCCAGATAGGGGTTATGGTCAACTGCTTCAAAATGAGGTTCGAACCCTAGGTGTTTAGCTAGTAACTCTGTAAGAGTGGTTTTACCTGCCCCGATATTTCCAACTATGGCTATATGCATGCTGTAAATGTAAAATTTTAAAAAGATAAATGAGTTATTAGCTATCAGCTTTGAGCTATCAACTAACTGCTAACCGCTATTAGCTATCACCCCCCCGCTTAAAAGCTCTTAATTCCTATAATTTCCCTTACATCTCTTATCGTCCTGCATGCGCTTTCGCGAGCTTTATCTGCACCAAGTTTGGCAACCTTACTTAGATACTCGGTATCTGCTGCAATATCATTAATGCGTTCGCGTACAGATTCGGTTGCCAAAATTATGTCGGCTGCCAATTGTTTTTTAAAGTCGCCGTACCTTATTTCACACTTATTATAAAGGTCATCAAAGTATTGGTGAGTGTCTTCCGATGAAACTACGCGCATCAGGTCGAACAGATTTTGAATTGGTTCGGGTTTAAGCTGATTTTCCTCTGTAGGGCCGCTATCGCTTACTGCTCGCATTACTTTTTTGCGAATAACTTCAGGGCTGTCCGATAAATAAACCGCATTAGCTTCGCCTTCAGACTTACCCATTTTTCCTTTTCCATCAAGGCCTGGCACTTTAACAAGCTTGTCGCTAAAACTAAAGGCAAAAGGCTCGGGGAAATACTCATTATTATATAAGCGATTGAAACGATTGCCGAAAGTACGGGCCATTTCAAGGTGTTGTTCCTGGTCTTTTCCAACCGGAACTTTAGTTGCTTTATGAATCAATATATCTGCCGCCATTAACACCGGGTAAGTAAGTAAGCCTGCGTTTACATTATCCGGCTGCGAACGAACTTTATCCTTAAAAGAAGTGCTTCTCTCAAGCTCGCCCATGTAGGCATTCATGTTAAGGTAAAGATAAAGCTCAGCAATCTGTGGTACGTCAGACTGTACGTAGATAGTGGCTTTTTCAGGATCGATGCCAGCGGCAAGGTATTCGATTAAAACCTGTTTAACATTACTATGAAGATTTTCCGGTGTGGGATGCGTGGTTAAAGAATGATAATCTGCAATAAAAAAGTAGCAATTATACTCATGCTGCATTTTTACAAAGTTTTGTACCGCACCATAATAGTTTCCTAAATGTAGTTTCCCGGTGCTGCGAATACCGCTTACAACTGTTTCCATACGGTGGCGAAAGTAAGGAATTTTTATATTTTTGAATTGGATGAAACAATTTTTCAAGAAGCTGCACCGAAGCTGGTACATAGTGGTTGTAAGCTTATTTTTTGTACTCTTTTACCCTTTTTTGTATTATTTTTCGCGCAACAGAAGCCGCTTTAAAACACTTAATCATTTTCGCCGGCTTTATGCCTTTTGCAGCTCCTGCTTATCCGGCCTTGCATTTAATTATAAAGTAGAGAAGAAGATTGACTGGAGCCGTACCTATATTATTTGCGCCAATCACGCATCAAATCTGGATATCCCGGCCACTACTTTGTTGATACAGAATAACTTTGCCTATATGGGTAAAGATGACCTGTTGGATAACCCTATAACCGGGCTATTTTTTAAAACAATAGATATTCCGCTAAATCGCGAAAGCAGGATTTCATCCTTCAAAGCCTTTAAAAAGGCGGAGGAATATTTACGGCAGGGCATAAGCCTCATGATTTTTCCAGAGGGAAAGATTGCCGACGATTATCCACCTAAGTTACATCCTTTTAAAAACGGGCCTTTTCGCCTGGCCATTTGTGAAAATATCCCAATAATACCGGTGACCATTAAAGATGCCTGGAAGAAAATGTGGGATGATGGAACTAAATATGGAAGTAGTCCGGGAATTTGCCATATTTGCGTTCACGCTCCGGTTGAAACCAGTGGGCTAAGCCTGGCAGATGCAGATGCCCTGCGGGACAAAATTTATACTATTATACATGCTGATTTAGAGCAATATGAATCTTGATAACGAAACCATTGTTAAAATTGCACATCTGGCGAGGCTTGAGGTAACAGAGGGCGAGAAAGAGTCTTTATTGAAAGACATAAATAACATTCTTCATTTTATGGAAACTCTTAACGGTTTAGATACCAGCAATGTAGAGCCCTTAATTTACCTTACAGATGAAGTAAATGTTTTGAGAGAGGACGAGGTTAAGCAAGAAACAACGATAGAAAATGCTTTGTTAAATGCGCCACTTCAGGATGGTGTTTATTTTAAGGTTGCCAAGGTAATTGATAAAGGATAACAGCTATTTACTAAGATATTAGCCCCCTTGCCAGTTTCGGTAAGGGGGATTTTTTTTGCCCATCTGATGAGAATGCCGAAATAGGATTAAGCAAAAAAGCCGGGAATTTGTCTGTTGTCACTTCCTAAAAATAGGTTTTCTTTAGCTCTTGTTAACCTCTTCTTCTCCTCTTGGTTACCTAATCTTCTCCTCGGGGCCGA
>CBIHNR010000099.1:0-20689 GCA_966211215.1 uncultured Pedobacter sp. | reverse complement strand
GGGAGAGTAGGTCGGTGCCACCCTTTATTAACAAAGCCCCGTTTGCAACAGCATTTGGGGCTTTTTGGTTTAAATCGCCCCGGTTATCCCCTTTTCTTACATGAGGAGCCCGCTTATTATCGTCTTTATCTGAAACTAAGTAGAGAGAGTTGAATTAACTTTTCCATGCCAGTATTAAACTTCCCACGCTTTAGGTTTTGGCATTGAAAGACTTTTTTGCCAAGCCTATAAAATGCTTAATTCCGGGCTGTCCCTTAAATTTTTTTGGATCTCGCTATCCTTTGGGAATGTTCTTCTGTTTCAAGTAATCTCGTGTTCTGACTCGGTTGGAGAACTTACTTCAGTTTAAAAATGTTATAATCCTTTACGTAGAAATGGTAATACAAGATGATGGCTTTTTTTAATCGCTGAAGAATGGATCAATAATCATTTTATTTCTTCAAAGAATTCCGCTTGATGAATTTTAGCCTAGATATTTTTGAAGGACTAGGGAGTCTCAACTGTCAATTGTGTTTGATAAGAAAAAGAAAATAAAAAATCCCGGCTCATAAGCCAGGATTTAATAGACAAGTTTAAAAAAATTAGAAAGAATATCCTAAGGAAAATGACCAAACGCGGTTAGTTAATTTGCCTGATCCACCTTCGCCAGTTGGGCGTAAATCATTCAATCCAAGTCCATATTGGGCTCCAACATTGAAACCACCTCCCAGTTGAATTCCGCCTAAGAAATTAACACCGAGGTCGAGGGGTTTTAGGTCATCTCCTGCTTTATCACCAAATTCAATGTCTGTTTTTGTATCAGGGCCATCTTCAAGATCTGTTTTAAATTCACCTGATACAGCATAAGCTATGTATGGGCCCGCTCCAAGATATAAGCTCGTACCTGTTGTCCCCAGTGGCACTTTTCCAACTAAATTTACAGGCACTTCAATATTAAGCGTATTGGTCTCGAAATCTGTATTACCCAGAGTGGATTTTCCGCCCTTACCTTCAAGTGCAACCCCAGGTTGGATAGAAAACATGCTACCCAAAGGAAGGTCGGCATAGCCTCTTACGTGGAAATTAGTTGTGGTTTTTGTTTCAGGATTTTCCCCATCTTCCACATGGGAACTAAACTTAGGTAAATTTACTCCGACTTTTAATCCCCATTTGGTTCCCGAACCAGTGGCGGTTGTTGAAGTTTGAGAGAACGCAGCTGTTCCTGCAAAGAATCCTGCTGCCAGTAAAAGTATTGTTTTCATGTTTAAATCAATTTTAATTGTTTAAATAAATTGTGTGTTTTGATAATGATTCTTCAATAACAGCGCCGTTTTTATGATATAAAATTGAAAACTTTTGAATTGCAGCAATTTATGGCATCTTTCATGATTCTTATTTGTTTGGCAAGAGTGGAAATATTCGGCATATTGTGTGTATTACTATACAAAATGTGTAGTTTTTGGATTAAACTATGGCACCGCATTTGTTAATCACACACACATAATTAATAGTTACCTTGATATTTAAGTTGTGTTGGATCCAAATTGGTGACCCTTATTGCTTCGAACTTTATCAATAATTATGTATTATTACAGTTCATTTCCTAGCTTTATCGTGATGAGTTTATTTTATGAAAGAAAGATTTGAGGTCTTAGACATTTTTCGTGGATTATTTGCCTTAATGGTAGTTTTCTTTCATCTGACAACGTTTACAGCCACGAATGTTATAAATAATCCAGTCTTTAATAATTCAGATGTATTCGTTGACTTCTTTTTTGTTCTTAGTGGATTTGTAATTGCTCATAATTACAGTGGTATCGCGAGTATTGGGGAATTTAAAAAATTTTATAAGAAACGGTTTCTAAGAATATACCCGCTGCATTTAGTAATGCTTGTTGCTTTTTTCTTTATCGAAACAGCGAAAGAATTTGCATCTCATTATATACATATTAACCAACTGAATAATGAGGATAATAATCTTTTTTCGTTTTTGTCTGCGCTCTTCTTGTTAAATTCTGTCAAGCTTCCATCAATTGTTGATGTTTCCTGGAATATGCCGAGTTGGTCAATCAGTGCTGAAATGATTTCTTATTTTTTGTTTGGAGCCACAATGCTTGTGTTTCACAATTTAAAAATTAGCAAGCATAAGACAATGCTATATGTTTCTGTTGTTTTGTTTGGTTGGTTGGCATTATATTTCATTAACGGCAATTTCAAACTTACTTATAGTTACGACTATGGTTTCTTAAGAGGTATTATCGGATTTTTTACCGGAGCATTATGTTATAGCATTTATCATAGCAAGAAGAATGTTTGGGCTAATTTTGACAGTATCTGGTTTACTATGGGGGAAGTACTTTCAATTCTACTAATCTTCTCATTTGTGGGTATCGGAGACATGCTTAGGGAAAACCAATATATATATGAAGTGTTATTTTTTGCGGCGGTATTGATTTTCTCTTTTGAACGTGGCTATGTTTCTTCCTGCTTTAAAAAGTATTTCTTTCTTCACAACATTGGACAATATTCGTACTCGATTTATATGACTCACGCTTTTATTCTGAGTTTGTTTAATGTGCTCTTCGTTCGAATTTTGAAGTTTTCTCCGGCTGATTATTCCTACTTATTTATTTTTAACTTTCTTTTAATATACTTCGTCTCAAAGTGGACTTACAAAAATATCGAAATGAAGTTTTATCGGGTAAGTGCAAAAAAAAATCCAGAGAATGATCAATATGCTGTTGCAACATCCCAGCCACCTCAAGAAATACCTGCTTAGGTTGCATTTGCTACTTAAATTTTAAAGTATTTATAAGAGTATTTTGAAATTTTTACAACCATTGTAGCTCAGGTTTCGTATAGAAAAGAATTTATTTAAACGAAATCATCACTAACAAAATACAACCTACATATATACGCTTTCCTACATGTTTGAGGCTTTTTTAAATAAATTTCTAAGCTTATATGTTTTGCTTAGGCATGGCAATAAGGTTCCAAAGGAGTTAAAATATTTTTATAGGGATACCTATCATTGTGAATTACGCCAACTGAGGTATATTTTAAAGGACTATGTCTCTAAAAAGAAATATAAGACGGTCTCATTCCACGGCGAGTTTGCTCCTGAGTTACAGTTTGCACTTCCATTTGCCTATTGGCATTATAAGAATGGAACTCTTAAAAAAACCCAATCATCGAAGTACACAAAGGAGCTATACTTTTTTTCGGACGATCATGAGGAATATTTTGATACGCGTAGCAATGAAGGCAATTACAGTTTTGAGATTCCCAGAATATTATATAGCCACGATTATGATATGAGTAAATGGGAGCCGGTCCCACTTAAAGAAAAGTATTCTAATGATATTTATGTGTATGATAAACCTATACTAATTATTGCAAACCGTTATAATATGGAATGGGATGGGCCGCCGATCAGCTATTTTAGCATCCCTTTGCTTAAGTTTATTATAGAAAACCTGAAAGATAAATATACGATTATCTATAACCGTCCCCGCCCACAAAATATTACTATGGACAATAGTGATATTTATGACATGGACGAATTTGAATGGTTGGCCACTGAACATCCGGATATTCTGTTAATGGAAAATCTGTTTAAGGAGAACAAGGCAAATGTGCGAAACTTCAATCACCTTCAACTAATGGTTTACGCAAATGCCAACAATTTCCTGTCAATTCATGGGGGAACTGCTACGCTGGCAAGCTATTTTGGTGGCACCAATATTATTCTTTCAAAAAGAGGCCCTGAGCATTATTTTAATTGCTATCAAAAATTATATCCTCAATTTTCGGGAGCGAAGATCTTACATGCCAAAACTGATGAAGAAGTAAAAGATTATGTGCGGAAAAATTTTATGGCTGATAATAATTTACAATTTAACACAGTGACGGCTTCAAATGAGTACTAAAGACCAGTACTGGCTTAAATCAGGAATAATAAATATCCTTCAGAATTTTTCAGGGACGATTATTAACCTTACCACTTTTTTTATCCTGGTAAGGCTGCTTAGTAAAAATGATTATGGTATATGGGGATTGTATTTGCAAACAGTTACAATCTTGGAAATTGTACGCAATGGATTAATTTCCAGCGCCCTTATTAAATTTATGTCGGGTTCTTCAGATAAGGGTGAACATTCTCAAATAATGTCTGCTGCCATTACCATAAGCGGCACTATAACCTTCGCCTGTATTATAATTAACTTCCTTTTTGCAGGCCATCTGGCAAGGCTCCTTAAGGCACCTGAGTTAGAGAATATGTTTCATTGGTACAATATTGTGTTTCTTTTCTCTGGCGTTTTAACCCAATTCAATTGTATTGAGCAAGCAAATTTTAAATATACTGGAGTATTTGTGAGCGGTTTGGTACGACAGTCAATACTTTGTGTCTTTTTACTTATCAACTTTTCCTTTCATATCTCAACCAACCTGATGGCGCTAGTCTATGTCCAGATGTTTGCTGTGGTTATAGGTAGTGTGATTGCATGGTTTTATGTGAGAGATTTTATGCAATTTTCTTATTCATTCAGCAAGGGCTGGGCAATGCGTATTTTCAACTATGGGAAGTATGCATTTGCAACTACTGTAAGCTCAATATTATCGGGTACTATAGATCAGTGGATGCTTGCTGGCATGATATCGCCGGCTGCTTCCGGTGCTTTTAACATCGCTGTGCGTATTGGTAATCTCATAGATATACCAACGAATGCGATCGCTACAATTGTATTTCCTCAAAGTGCTAAAAGAATAGAAACAGAAGGGAAGGGTGCAGTCAAATATCTATATGAGAAATCTGTAGGCACCATTCTGGCAATGGTTATTCCCGCTATCATTTTTTTATATTTTTTCAACAGCTTAATTATTGATTTAATAGCCGGTGACAAGTATGCTGATACAGTACCTATTTTAAACATCACCTTGTTGTACTGCATATTCGGCCCATTTGGGCGCCAGGTAGGTGTTATCCTGGATTCGATTGGTAAAACTCGGACAACTTTTCTTATTGTCATTTTTAACACTTGTGTAATTCTGGGGCTAAACTATGTTTTCATAAGGAAATACGGAGTTATAGGTGCGGCATATGCTACATTGATTTCTAACGTAGTTGGGTTTGTTATTGCCCAGGTTATTCTGTGGAGGGAGCTGAGGGTAAATGCCCTCAATGCATTCGTGTATGCTTATAAGTTCTATCCGGAGTTCATTAACAGATATATTTTAAAGAAGTAATTATGATAGGGGTTTATTTCAAAGGCAGGCTAGGTAACCAGTTGTTTCAATATACCTACCTAAAATATCTTAAATCAAAAGATAAGAGTAAAGTGTACTTTTTTCCTAATCCTCACCATGCTTACTTGACGAAGTATTTCGATTTGGGAACCTACGATAACTTAACACTGGGGTCTAAACTTTATAGTGTGGTTACCAGGTGTATTCCTAAAGTGATTAAGTTTAAAGAAGTCTTTATTGAGAATTTTGTTTTTCCCCGGGAACGTAAGTTTAATGATTTTTCGATGATATATGGATACTTTCAATCTGACTGGTATCTTAAGCAAATAGAGGGGGGATTAAATTTGAAGATCAGGCAGCGCTATGTTGACAGCTTCAACCAGAAGTTTGGAGAATTATTTAATAACAACAAAACCATAGTAGTACATATTCGCCGTACCGACTACCTGAAGTATGGTAAGCGCGATATTTCATTGCCAGGAGAGTATTTTGTAGAACGACTTAATGCTATTAAAGATCTGGATAGCTATAAAGTATTTTTTGTGAGTGATGATCTGGATTATGTAAAAGCATACTTTCCCCAGAAGCCTAATTTTATCTTTTCAAATAATGACGAGATAACCGACTTTCAGATCATACAACACGCCGATATTGCCATTATATCTAACAGCACTTTTGCGTGGTGGGCAGCTTATTTGAGTCCGAAAAAGAATGTTGTTTACGGACCCAAAAACTGGATGGCTTTCCGTATAGGAAGTGAGCACCCACGTGGTGTTATGACCGATAAATTTATATGGTGTGATGTACTGTCTGCAAAAAAAGAGGAAGCATTGGTGCAATAGGAGAAAAAAATGCTACATAAAAAAAGATAAGCCCGGCTTAGTAATTTGAGCCGGGCTTATCTTTTTGGGGTGGATGCTGATACGGTATTAGTCCAGCTTTTATAAATTAATCTTGTTAACCAGGTCTTTGGTGAACTCTGAAGATCCTGCTTTATTTAGGTGAAATACGTCAGCAAATTTTTCGTATTTGTTATTAAATTTTTGATTATTCGAGTAATCAAGGAATGTCACGTTTGAATATTCTTTTGCGATCGATTCAATGAGCTGTTTTTCCTTGGTATTGGGCTCTTGCAATACCGTTGGTGAAATAATTACAAAGGTTTTGATTCCCAGATTTCGAGCTTTGTCGAGGAATTGCCGGTAATAGCTTACAGCCTTTTGATCAATTTGAATTTTGGACTTGGTACGTTTTTGGTCGTAAATCAGTTTTCTCGCCTTCCAATCCTCAAACTCACCTTTTGTCAGTGTTCGTTCCAGAGGCATATAGCCGTTATCATCTTTGACGATGCTGTTAGGAAGCATAAAATCATGTAAAGAGATAAACAGGGTTGAATTGAATAGATAAGTAAGGCTATTCAGCTTTAAACTTTCCCATTGGCTTATTTCCTTGACATATTTTTTAAGTTCCGGGTGTTGGGGCACATAGGGTAAAAGGATCGAAAGCTTTTCATACTTTTCATTGTTTGGAGCAAATTCCCATACGTTGGCATCCAAAATAATTACTTTGGGCTTATTCTTCCTTAAAATAACGTCTTGAACGGCTGTATAATACGGCATGAACTCACCGTCACGCCCCACATTATAGCATTTAAGGTTTAAAGAGTTGGAAAGGATAGACGGAGAGTAGTGGCGAATCGCTCTTGAACTACCAAATACCAATACATCTTTATTGGAGGTGCTGTCTATAGAATATGTGGTTTGTGCAAACTGCCCTTTTTTTAAGCTGGTGTATAATGTTTTTAGTAAAGTACCTATGATTCTATCCATCGCTACGAATAGCAGGCAGAAGATAATAACGCTTTTTAGAAATTTAGACAGTTGTTTAGATTTTACCATTTCTTAAAATTGAAAATATATAAATTGCCCGCCATTAAAGACTCCGAATATTAAAATAACGAAAATTGCGGTAATCACGGAAGCCCATCTTACCCATGCTAATCGATTACTAAATAGGCTAACGTGCGGCTTAAATTCCATATAATATTCAACGGTAAACAATATTACAACAGCCAGAATACAATGCGAGAAGTGGTTTATACCATTTCCCAGAAAAGGTTGTGCGCCAAATGTTTTTAGATTGCCAATTAAAATGAGCGCATCATTTATTGAGCTAGCGCGGAAAAATATCCAGGCAAAGGTCACGATACAAAATATAAACGCCGTTTTAACAGCTTTAAGAATTCCGCTATTTCTGATGCCATATTTTTCCTCAAAGGAGATTAAAGATGGCTTTACAATAATTCCAATAACCTGATAAAATGCATGCAGAGCACCCCAAACTATAAATGTATAATTTGCCCCATGCCAGATACCACTAACCATGAAAACTACAAAAAGATTGAAATACCATTTGTATCTGGAGGTCCTGCTTCCGCCTAAAGGAATATAAACATAATCGCGGAACCAGGTAGATAGTGATATATGCCATTTACTCCAGAACTCCTGTATTGATTTAGAAAAATAGGGCCTTTTGAAGTTGGTCATTAAATCAAACCCCATCGTTCTTGCGCTACCAATTGCTATATCTGAATAAGCCGAAAAGTCACAATAAATTTGAATGGCGAAAAAAGCAGATGCGAGCGCTACTGATGACCCGTTATGAAGATCTGGATTATTGTATATTGAATCGACATAAATTGAAAGGCGGTCTGCAACCACCAATTTCTTCACAAATCCCCAAAGCATTTGCTTTAGGCCGGCTATCATATTATCATAACTAAATTTATGATGAATATGCATTTGATGAAGGATATTTTGAGGCCTTTCAATCGGCCCCGCAACAAGCTGAGGGTAAAACATTACGTACAAGCTGTAAATACCGAAATGTCTTTCTGCCTTTTGATTACCTCTGTACACTTCGATGGTATAGCTCATGGCCTGAAATGTATGGAAGGAAAGCCCAATAGGCAGCAAAATGCTCAGATATGGGATTGGATTGCTTTTGCCAAAGTTTTCCAACAGAAGCGTAATGTTTTCATTAATGAAATTGAAGTACTTGAAGACGGCTAATACTCCAATATTTGCTGCTAAGCTTAGAATTAGCAGTGCTTTTCTTCTTTTTCCGTTGGCGTTTTCAATATATATTCCTGCGAAATAGTCTATGACAATAGTAAAGCCCAGAATTAAGATATAGACTGGTACGAATGCCATATAAAAATAGCAGCTCGCAGTCAATAAAAGAACCCACCGAAATTTGTGAGGGAGAATAAAGAATAATACAGTAACTAATAAATAGAAAAATACAAAATCAATCGAGTTAAAAAGCATCCTTATTCTTTATTCTACTGCTCATTACAAAAGTGATTTGTAGATAGCCAACGTTTCATCCATCGATTTCTTAATGGGGAAATCTTTCAATCTCTTTAGCCCATTTTCAACCAGCAGATTTCTCAGCCCGCTATCGTTTATTACCTTTTCTAATGTTGCAATTAAATCATCAATCTGATATGGATTAAAATATACCGCCGCATCAGATCCAATCTCCCTAAAACAATCCGTATCGCTTAATATTACACTACATTTCGCCATAAAAGCTTCAAGTATTGGTAACCCGAAGCCCTCATGGAGTGAGGGGTATACGAAAGTTATTGCATTTTGATACAAAAAATTTAATTCTTCATCTGTTGCATTTACGTGCATAACTCTCTTTTCAAGGTTCAAACGTTTAATGAACTCAATATCAGCGATTCCCAAATTTCCGCCACCGGTTAAAACGACATTGATTTCTTTGTATTTTGATGAGATTTGTTTAAATGCATTTAAGAAAAGATAAAAATTCTTATATCCGCTTCTGTCCCCTACGAAAAGTATGTAATTATCGGGTAAGTTTTTTACCGAAGTTGTTTGGAGGGTAGTATCATAATCAATTCCATGATATACAATTGAGATTTTTGAAGGGTCTACGTTAGAATATCTGATGAGGTCAGCCTTGGTTGTCTCTGAAATGGCGATTATTTTGTCTGCCCTTTCGATATTTAATCGTTTTTGGTAGGTTAAAGGATCAAGAGCCCAAAAATATTCAGGTAAGCGCTCGTAAGTCATATCATGTATTGTTATGACAATGGGCTTTTTGGCCTTTTCTAAAAAGTATGGGTCATAATAGGTGGGATGTAAAACATCAAAATTATTTTGCTCTATAAGCCGCTTACTATAAAGCTGATTGATTTTATAAGCTCTGGTAGGCGCAGAAAGAACGTTTCCAAGGCTTTTCAAGGCAAGTTTCTCGCCTTTTATATAATGGTTATTACAAGTTAAAACGCCTAAACTGTAATCGTAATCTGGCGAATGTTTTATGGTGTGAATAATATTTGCAAAATACCTGCTAATGCCCCCGTACTTTTGTGTACTGAATTTCTGATGATCAAATAGAACTTTAATGCTCATCCTGGTTTCGTTTATCTGTAAAAAATAGGATTGGTTACTTAGAAAGATTGTCTAATAAGACGTTGGAAAAGTCGCACGCACGGTTATCCCATGTGTTTTCCTGGGCAACAGTAAGCCTTTTACTAACTTTCTCCTGCGAATTGTTTTCTAACTCGAAATTGAGTAAGCTAGAAAACTTTTCGGCGTTTTCACTAAAGCTTACTGTATCCTTTGTAAATTCTTCAAGGTCTAAATTGAAATTAGTTGCTACCACTGGCTTTCCTGCACCCAGATACTCAAACAGCTTCAGTGGAAATATAGTGCTGCTCACATCATCTTTTTTAAAGGGGATTATTGCAACATCAAAGCCTTTTATAATTTGGGGCATTTGATCGTACGGCTGGCGGCCAACCAGGTGTATATTGGGTGTGTTGAAGAACCATTCGGGGATAAATTCTTCAGACAAAGGGCCAACGAAAACAAAACTTTTTTCCGGGTTTTTTTCTGCAGCCTCTTTAATGAGCGGAAAATCCATCCGCCTTTCGATATTCCCAAAATATCCGATAACAGGTTTTTTTATGTTCTCAATTTTGGGATGTACAGCAAGATTTTCTTCCAATGCTTTTGCACTATGGCTTATATCTGCTGCATTGGGAATGAAAAAGGTATTTTTATTAATCGCTTTTTTCTCATTATAGAGCTGCCTGCTGGTGCAGATAACCACATCACTTTCTTTAACTAGTTGTGGTTCAGAGGTAAGCCCATGTTTCATATCAAAAGGAATAATCAGGGGGTCTACACAATGGTAAACAGCTAATTTGGGCTTAACCAGGTTTGCAATTCCAGGATAATGAAAGTTAAAGGAGTTAATGAAGATAAAATCCTTGATCTGTTTAAGTTTTTTTATCTGCTCGATTCGGCCGGCAATAATCGATTCACTAATTTTTAAGAGCTGCCGATAAATAAATCCTTCTGGAATAAAATTTATTGATAAAAGTGGAGGCGTAATAACAACTTTAAGATTGGGAGCTTCCGTATTGATTAACCCACTCGATGTTTTTGAAAAGGATGATTTTCTTTTTTCGAATTCCGCTGATCCCTTTTGTTTAAAATAATCCTTCCATGTATATGGGTTTTCGATATAATACACATAGTTATCCTTAGACAGGTATTTGGCAATTGTGTAGCTCGTTGATTCGTAAGGCCCATCGAATTTGGCTGTACCCAGAATGAAAATATGATGATCTTTTAGTGCCATACTACACCTTCTCCCAGGTATTTGATTCGAAATTATATTTCTTTACGATTTTCGCTGGATTGCCTACCGCTACAGAATAGTCTGGAATGCTTTTGGTAACGACACTTCCAGCTCCGATTACTACGTGTTTGCCGATAGTGACACCAGCAGTGATTACGCTGTTAGCGCCAATCCAAACATCATTTGAAATAGAGATTGGCTTGGTCACTACCTTCTGTTTGCTGGGAGATACATTGATGTCTTCATAGCCGTGGTTTAGTCCTGAAATAACAATGTTTTGAGCTAACATTACGTTATCGCCGATAACAACCGGGCCAATGACCACATTGCCGATTCCGATTATCGTATTCGAGCCAATAATGACATCCCCAACGCCATTGTTAACAGTTGAAAATTCTTCAACGGTTGAATTATCACCTAATTGAAAATTGTTAAATGGCATTAGGTCCATGCGTGTATTGCTGCGAATGCGAGAGCCTTTACCTCGTTGATGCTTAAACGGGTTAAGAAACAGTTTAACCCATAGTCTCGGCCTATGTTCATTTTTAGGGATTAGAAGCCGGTGTACGATTTTTTTTAGAACAGGGTTGGATTTAATTTGGGTTGTTACCGACATATTTTCTAAACTCTACCTTATTAATAATTTAGGTTTTACGGGAGACAAAATATCATTTTTCTCCTTATCAATCCGCAATGTAATATTAATTATTGCTACAAATAGGTAAAAGTAGATGTTCGTAGGAAACTGTACCAGCGCTTCCTGGGGATAATTGCCAATATTTAAGGCAAATATTACCAGTGTCATTGCCAGGCAATAGATTTTCAGTTCCGGGTCTTTTATTTGGTAATAATTCCTAATTCCTTGCCGCAGAATGGTGAACATGAGCGAGCAAAAAATTAATATTCCGATGCTGCCTAATTCTACTGCAACCCGAACGTAGCCACTGTCTGGCGGGAATTGTGCTAAAAACGAATGTGGCGCAAAACGTACGCCCCAAACACCAGTAGCGCCTAAACCACCTCCAAGCGGATGGGTTTGAATATATGGCTGAATCATCTTTTGATTTTTTTTCCTAACATTAAAGGAGGCATCATCAGAAGGTTTAAACGCTGACTGGAAACGATACAATGTTACATTGGATGTTGGCATGTTGATCAGTGCCAGAAATAAAAAAGCTCCAACGGACGCGAATATCAGGGTCTTTTTATTTATATGCATGACAACATACAACACCATTGCGGCAGGAATTAAAACGAAGGCCCCACGTGTTCCAGAATAGAGCATGGTTGTAATGCAAAGAGCTGCGATAGCGCCATATACAAACTTGGCTTTTCGGGAGATAGGAGCCCTTAGCATACAAATGCAGAAAATACTGCTTATTACCATATTGTAGGCGAAAGCAACAGGGTCAGAAAATATTGAAAACTTGCGCCAAACTCCATTTATGAATAGCAACTGGGCAACAAGGGGATCGTTTAATTCATCCTGTTCGAACTGGAAAAAACCGATGTATTCTTGTTTGAGCGCATATATCGCAGCAAACACAGAGAGCATCATCCAAACTTTGAATATTATTCGTAAAAAATCAACTGTTCGTATGTAGTAGGTAAAGATAAAATAGGTAAGCGTAACACCGGCAAACCCTCTAACAGTATATACCCAGGCCATTCGGGCTTCAGTTGTAGGATTGGCCGCCTGGAAAATCAAATAAAGAAACCAGACAATGATTAGGGTCGATATCGGCGATTTTAATATTTTCCAGTTCTTCTCATATTTTTGTTTGACAAAAAAACCAAAGACGAGCAATAATATCAAGCCATCCATTAAGGTACCCAATGGCGCGGCACCCTTAATAATTCTAAGGGCAAACATGATGAAATACGCAAACATCAGAAGTATTAGGATTCCGATATTAGGATAGGCAACAACAGCATAAACGATAGGAATTGCCGCCATGCCGGCCATAATAATAGCTCCCACCGTTACCCCATAGTTCGCAATTTGGTAAGCAAAGAAAGCAGATGACAGGATTAAGAAAGCTACTCCAATGTAATTGAAAAACTTAAAAAAGGCCTTGCTAAATTCGCCAGGCTCCTGTTGATCATAAGAAATAACTGGCTTAGCTTTTAAACCAGTGTAAGGGGTATCTGGTTCATAGCGCATTATAAAAAGATAATTTTAATAAGAAAACCAAAAACTCCGGCGAAAACAACAATTACAGCCAAACGTTGCTGCAGCTGATTTTCGAACGGCAATTTTTGAAAATCATCCTCCTTAAATTCAGGGTTAGTCCTCATATACTATTGAATTTAATTTGTATGCTCTTCTGCTGTTAATTCTGTGTGATAATGTTTAGTAGCGACAGAGCGCTTGTTAGCCCTGAAAATGTTAGCTAAGGAAATCAGTTGAAAGAATATAAACTTTGGAATTCCTACTAAAGAGCTATAAATCCTCGGGTCGGTATCAGATTTTTTGAGCGCAATTATAAAGCCAGCAACAAAAGAAATGAATCCTGCCAGCCACACAGCAGCGGCGATAGGGTTGATAAAAATGTTAACCGCCATCATTGCTAACGAAAGCAGCAGAAATATAAACAAGGGTGGACGTAGTAGTACAAATCCGAACAAAAATTGATTCCAGCTAAAGTTGCCAATCCCTTTGGCTATTAAGGTGAAACCAAATTTGAAATATTTAAACCAAGTATTAATCCAGCGGGCCCTTTGATTTACCAACTGATCAGGCCTCGACGTTTTTTCGTCGTATACTATAGCATCTGGAGCAAAAGCTATTCGGTAATTCCGCTTAACTATCTCAGACTGTAAAATTTTGTCAAATCCGGCGCCCGTGATGTCTTTTTTCTCCAGGCATTCTTTATACAGTTCTACCGTAAAGGCCATACCCGAACCGGCAAGGGTGGCTGAGGAGCCCGATTCAAAAAGAAGTTTCCCATCATAAAAATGGTAGTATATGTCTCTTGCCGCGTCTAACCGTGAGTAAGTTGTATCTAGATTTTTAGCCTCCCTTATTCCCTGAACGGCAGAAAACCCTTCGCTAAATGCTTCGTTCAGGCGATTTAAATAGTCTGGATGGACAATGTTATCGCTATCAATTATAGTCAGCCTGTCATGCTTTCTTTTAAAATGATTTATAGCATGGAAATGGGAGCGGGTATTGCTTGCCAGCACTGTTTCAGGACGTAGTAAAACCACTTTATCACTATCAAAACTAAGCCCTGTTATATCACAATTGTCGGCAACAATATAAATGAGGTAATTGGAGTACTTTAATTTAGATATTGAGTTGACAACAGAATGAAGGTTGTCTGTATAAAGATAAGCGGTTACTATAATTGCGTAATCTGATTCAGTTTGGTTTGGCAAAAACTTTCGTTTTTTTTTACCTGTTACTGCTGAAATAAGCAGTAAAATTATTGGGAAAATAAGATTGTCACAAATGATTACCAGGATTGCAATACAGATGCTGCTAGCTAACTGAGTCATCTATGTTCTTTTTAAACCATCCTGTTTTTTTACGGGCTTTGGTAACCTGAACTTTATTAATTACCCAGCCAATAAATTTATCACTATTTAGGGCGTGCAGGTAATCGATATGATTTTTTTGCTGATCATTGACTTTATGGTTGGCTTCGAATACTCCTACAACTTTATCGGTAATTTGAAACCACTCTTTTGCCTTATCTAAAGCTTTCAAGGATGGCGTTTCCACAATTATATAATCGAAAGATGCTTTTAGCCTGCCTAGCTTTTCCTCTAAAATTTTTTGGTCAGTAACCTCTAATAAAGAAATGTCATTTCCTTTATTCCCTAAAACACTTATACCTCTTCTTTTGAAATCGGTTTCCAAAATTTTGCCTTGAAGATAATCTTCAAGGTCAAATTCTGCATTTATTGACTTTGATAGGGATGGATTAGTGAAATTACCGTCAATAAGCAACACGTTTTTATTAGTTAAAGCGAACGCATAAGCAAGGCTTATCGATAATAAAGTTTTTCCTTCACCTTTAGTGAAACTGGTAACGCACAGTATTTTATTGTTTTCGGGTGGGGTAGGCGGTACATTTTGGCTAGTCAATGAGAGCTCTGCACTAGGCAAGGCTAAAAAGTTGTCTTGCTGAAGTTCATTACTTATTTCGAAACGGATTGACCTCAGTTGGTCTTTAAATGAATTGCTTTTATGCCAGTTCCAAAGTGTATGAACGTCGTTAGTTGGGGAACTTAATTTCTCGATGTGCCCTAATACCGGAAATTTTGTTGCATTAGCCAATTCCTTGGGATGCGTAATAGAGGTGTCCAGATAGAACATAATGAACAACACCAACACTACGAAAGTAAAGCCAATAATACCACTTAGTATTATAAGCAGCATTTTTTTTGAGGGCTGGGCTGCTCCAGGCATTGCGACCTGGCTTTGTTTAAGCCTTATTGAGAAGTTGCTTTGCATGCTGGAAAGATTATACTTATCCAAAATGTCCAGATATTCCTGGCTGGCTATTTCGATATCGCGCTCGTAGCTTTGAATACTCGCTTCAAATGGAACAAGCCTCGAAAATTGCGAGCTCAGAGAGTTATACTCCTTCAAAAGAGAACTAACACTATGCTTAATAATGTCTAATTGCATTTCAAGATTGATTTTTTGGGAAACCAGATCTTGTTTTGCTGCTAAAGGATTAAAAATATTTTCATCTACAGACTCGATGATTTTTTCAGTAAGGGCATTTTGCAGAGAGTCCATACTCTCTTTGTATGTTGCATCAAACCCATCCTGGATATATTGCAAGTTCATTGCCTGCAATCTTTCCCGATAAGCAACAATATCTGCATTTACTTTACTGGATGTTGCTTCTAAATACCTTCTTTCTTTGGGTGTGAATTTGTTGGAAATGTCTTTGATGGCTCCTGCGAAAGAAGTTATGTCTTTTTCTGCCTTTTCCCGATTACTTTGCACCTCAATCATCCGTCCGTACAGTATCCTCGCTTGCTCTGGCAGGTTTAAAACTCCATTTTTTATCTTGTACGATTTCAAGAGGTTCATTTTCTCATTCAAATTCCTTTGTTTTTCCATTAAAAGGTTTGATAAGAAATTAACCGATTTTCTGTCGGCGTCTTTAATTGTGCCAGCGTAATAATTGATAAACTCTTCGCAGACTGAATTGGCTATAAAGGCAGTTAGTTTTGCATCTTCAGATTCAAATTCTACTGTTATAAAATCACTTTGCCCAACTCGGAAAACTCTTAATTTTTCTCTGATAGCATCAGCATTGTAACGCATTGATGAAATTACGTTATTTAATTGCTCCTCTTCCGGAGACATTAGAGTCAATGCCTGTTTTCTGTCGTAACGATATTGGATGGCGGCCCTAACTCGTTTTTTTTCTGCAGGGCTTAAATTTTGGATTACTTTGCTATGCTTTCTAAATGGAGTAGGAGAGTCCAGATCATGTAAAATTAATTTATAGGATACAAGGTCCAGCACTTTTTGCATCTGGAGAATTTGTATCATATTACTAAATTTCTGCTCAACTTCCTGCTGGGCTGGAGCTGGCTGGCCAGTAACTACCGCATCCTCGGATTTATCTACAATTCCCGTAGATATTTGAGCTTTAGACAGATAAGTGCTGGGCAAGTTGCGGACAAGAAAATACGTGATTGCTACAGTAACAACCGGTATAATGATTATTATTGTGACGTACTTATATAAGTAATTAAAGAATTTTCCTAACTCCATTCTATTTCACCTCTTCAAGTTTTACCCCCAAGAGTTCTTCTAATCCAAATTTTGCAATAATTAAATTTGCTTCGGCCTGCGTTTTCGCCTGGTTTTGTACTCCTAAACGGTCTAAAGCATTATTATAATCCGAAAGCGAGGTCTCTCCGCGTTCAAATTTATATTTAGTAAGCGTTGCACTTGTTTGAGCATCAACGGCAGATTTAGTAGCTATCTGCACCGCTTTTAACGACGACAAATAGGTTATATACCTGCGTTTCACTTCAGTGGTTAAAGTTAGTGTATATTCGGCAATATCATTTTTTACAACTTTTAATTCTTCCCGCGATGCTTTAACGTTAAAAGGCGTTTGCAGAAGTGATCCAAAGCTTATAAAAATCCCCAGTTGGTACCCGCTAAAAAAAGTCGGGTTTAAAATATTCAACGAGTTGGAAGGTGAGTGTACATACGATAAACTAAACGGGCTTAACCAGCCAATTTTTTGTCGTGAAATATTTGCTTCTGCAATACGTACCTTACTTTCTGAACTTTTAATTCTTGGGAAATTTTCTAGCGCAACTGCAACCAATTTCTCTAAATAAACGTAAGACACGTCATTAATCAAAGATTCTTGTGCCTTAGTTCGATGCGTAAACCCTAATAATAAAAATAAAACAGATACCAGTGAGAGTGTTATCCCTTTTTTGATCATATTTTTTCAATAACTCAATTCAGAGAATTTAAAAGTACTCTATAATTATATATTATGGAAAGCTGAGTTATTAACATCATATACGGCATCAAATTGCCAAAACGCCGAGCCACTACCATGCCAGATTTACAATGTTTCGTTTATGGCTTAATTTTAAGGAAACTAAGAAACGGTATGCCTGCTCATCGCTGATTGTTGGGGAATATCATCCCCGATTTCTGGTTTCTAACGGTCTTTTTGATGTGTGGATTTATTAACATCGAGTGTTAATAACTATTTTTCGCAGCCACGGAGATGAGCCTGTTAATTATAATCTAAATTAATTGTTCAGATTCCATCAGGGGGAGATATATTTGTGTGGGATTCTATAACATATGGTTTGATATTTGAGTATTTAGCACAAGTATGTTATAAATCAGCTTACTTGATGAGTTTTTGAGTTTATAATCAAACAGAGTTTTTTGGCTTACCGCCAGGGGTATAGTTTAATATGAGGAAATTTTTACTTTTTCTTTTGTACGCCTTTGTGTTTTTTGAAGCGGGTAATAGTTATGCACAAACAACAGGCGACCCATATTTTGAATCTTTTACTTTTTCTACAGCACCGAATATCGTTTTCGGAGATGATGCGTTTTTAACGGCTAAATCTGCGCAATTAAATGAGGAGCAGGGTAAAGGTGTCTTGAGACTAACGGCCAATGCCCAAAATAGAAAAGGGTATATCTATAGTACCCGTTCCTTTTCATCTAAAGAGGGGTTAACAATTCAATTTGAGTATTTTTCATATGGAGGCGGGGCTTATGGCCTGGGAGCGGATGGAATTACTTTTTTCTTGTTTGATGCAGAGGCCTCGCCCTTTAATATAGGTGGCTATGGCGGTTCTCTGGGTTATGCTCCATTTGAAAATTCCAAAATCAAATCCCCTGGTTTAAGTGGTGGCTATTTAGGAATAGGTTTGGATGAATACGGAAATTTTGCTAATCCTATTGAAGGAAGGGTTGGAGGAATTTTAGGAGGGCCAACTCCTCATAACGTAACTGTCAGAGGCTCTCACCTGAAGAACTATAATTTTATTACCAGGAGAGTCACAACCGAAGCGCAACCCGGTTTTGTGCCTTTTAAGATAGATGCACAAACTGATAGGGTTACTAGTAAGCTTTCTGAAGGATATAGAAGGGTGACCATAAACCTTGAGCCCAAAAAAAGCGGAGATAAAACAATAGGCTATAAATTGGTTATCAAAATTCTTATTGGAGGAAAAACAGCGGCAGAACAGTACGAACAGGAAGTTATAAATACAGATTATGATGAAGTGCCACCTGACTTGTTACGATATGGCATTGCATCTTCTACGGGTGATTTAGCCAATGTTCACGAAATCAGGAATTTATATATTAATTCATTTAGCAAAGATCCAATAATCCCGCCGGTAGCAAAAGATGACCCTGAAACTGGGGAAATTAAGGTTTACGAGGGCGCTTCGAAGAATATTGATGTACTGAAAAATGACTACGCCGAAACTGGGAAAACTCTAGATAGTAGTACTATATCATTTGTTTTGCGGCCATCCAATGGGTCGGTTAGTGAAAAATCCAATAAGGTGACCTATACGCCTGCGCTCGGTTTTGTAGGAAAAGATTTTTTTACTTATAACGTTAAAGATAATACCGGCTTGGTATCGAATACTGCAATAGTGAGAATTAATGTTGTGCCCTTGCCAACCGGTAGCCCGGATAGTTATTATACAACTACCAATACCAAGATTAATAATTCAGTATCGGTTAAAAAGAATGATAAGGATAGTATAGGTACTAAGGTTTTTATTTTTAAAGGCCCCAACCATGCGAATGCAGTTTCTTTGGGGTTAAACTCCGGAACCTTATATTATGACCCCGATCCAGGCTTTTTTGGAAGAGATACACTTTATTATTATTTAGAATACGCCGATGGAGCGCGTTCAAATGCCATTGAGGTTGCCATTTTAGTCAACTCGCCGCCTGTAGCCGTAGCAGATATTAAAGACGATATTTCGGTAAATGAGGAAGTAGTTTTTTCTTTGGTGGCGAATGATACCGACGCTGAAAATGAGCTTGATCCATCAAGTATACAAATAATAGCGCCAGGCCCACAAAACGGCTCGTATACGATAACGAATGGGGCTATAAGGTACAAGCCGAATTCAGGCCATGTTGGTACGGACTTTTTTGATTATACGGTAAAAGACAAGCAGGGCGAGGTTTCTAAGCCTGCCAGAGTTAGTTTAACCATCCACGATTTGCCCAAAATTACTGTCACGAAACAACGACTAAGCACCGTTGAAGTTGCTGGCAATAGTTATGATGTGAAGTTCAACTTTGTTATTAACAATACAGGAAATAATATTATTGAGAATGTTTCTTTAAGGGATACGCTGAGCAATATTTTTGCCGGAACTACATTTAAGGTAGTGTCATTAAAGCCAGCTAACCCCTTAGCTCCATTGGTAGTTAACCCTAATTTTGATGGAGTAAATGATTTCGAATTGCTTGACCCATCGAGCAAGATGAATGGTAAAACTAATTACAGTGTCGAACTTGTAGTCAACGTAAAAGCCCTGGCAACATCGGTTACTTATAAAAATATTGCTACCGGAAGAGGTACTCACGATAAGACTAAAAAAGAGGGCAGTGCTGCATCTAATAGTGTTGATGTAAAAATTGATCCCCCAAGTAAACCGGTTGCGAATGCAGATTTCCCTCCCCCTGTTTATATGTCTAATCCTCCGGCACCTTTGAAAATTCGAGTGCTTAGTAATGATACTCCTACAGGAAACGGCGGTAAAGGAATCAACGGAAAAAGCATTAAGATAACAACACCACTTCCACTTGCATCTGGGGATCTAGTGGTTCTGCCTGATAGTACCATTCAATTTACTCCAGCTGCTAATTTTACAGGGACAGCGATTTTCGAATACACCATTGAAGATAGATTCGGGGTTGTTTCAGACCCAGCGAAAGTGACGATAGAAATAAAGGCTTTGCCTAAAGGCACAAACGATGCGGCTAAAACTACAAGGGGGCTTCCGATTGCAGCTATCAATGTTAAAAACAATGATTTAGGTAGGACAGGAGCAACAGTTCATTACAGTACAACCCACCCTTATATAGGCAATGGATTTCCCGACCTAAAATCGGATGGAACATTTAATTATTTGCCTCACCCTGATTTTTATGGAATTGATACGGTAGCGTATGTGCTTCGAAATAGTGATAATGTAGAATCACTGCCCATCTTTATCATTATCAATGTTAATAATCCACCTATTGGAAAGGATACTACATTTAAAGCGTCGCTAAATACTCCCA
>CBIHNR010000098.1:0-20778 GCA_966211215.1 uncultured Pedobacter sp. | reverse complement strand
AAGATGAATGGAATGAGTTTGTAAACCGCTCCATAAACTACGATTGCTTCCATTCTTGGTTCTATCACACGTTAGATAACAGCGGAAAACCATTTCTATTTGTATATCAGGAAGATGACATCTTTATTGCGCTTCCTTTGCTGAAAAGAAAAATAGACGATTCGAGTTTGTTCGACCTATCGTCGGTTTATGGCTATAGCGGCCCTATTTCGAACAAACGATTTGAAGAAATAGATGATCATTTATTGCTGGATTTCACAGATTTGTTTATCAACTTCATGAAATCGGAGGATTGTATTTGCGTTTTCTTACGGCTGCATCCATTTTACAGGCAAGATATTCTTTTAAACAAGATCGGAGGCGTTGCTGCCAACGGCAAAACCGTTTATATGGATCTCACAATCAGCCTTGATGAACAAAGGTCGCGCTACGAAAAACGGCTGTTCCGCCAGATAAAGCAGCTTCGAAAACGAGATTTTGTAATTAGAGATACGAGGGATGCTAAAGACATAAAAGCCTTTACCGAAATGTATTCTGAAAACATGGATAGAGTTTCTGCCTCAGAAAGCTACTACTATAGCGAAGAATATTTTAGAAAGTTAATTCATAATAAGGATTTTAATTGCAAGCTCATTATGGTTTTTGATGGACAAACAGCCATTTGCGGTGCTATAGTGATGTATGCAAACAATATAATACGCACACATTTGTCGGCAACAGCAGTCAATTATCTTAAAGACTCGCCAAGTAAGTTACTTACCGATGAGATTAGCTTAATAGGCAGGCAAATGGGCGCAAAATATTTTCATCTCGGGGGCGGGGTAGGAGGCCGGGAGGACACGCTTTATAAATTTAAATCGTACTTCTCCGGCCTTTATTTACACGACTACACCTGGCGCTTTATAGCCGACAATGATGCTTATAATGCTCAGGTCGAAATAAGGGGAATGCGGCGTATGGCTCAGCCAGATTTTTTTCCGCAGTACCGAAGTGTACAACTGGTAGCCGTCAAAGATTAATGCTTTAGCATTGCCTAAAATTATTTAACGCATGAGGCTATTCATGTGCTATACCAACACTCTCATGGGACGCACATGATGGCTTCATTAAAGTATTGTCCAATGAAAAACAAGTTTAACTATCCTGACGCCAATTTATATGATTTTGCCAATGCCATGGATAACTATGGCTGGGTGGTGTACGAGAACGTTCTTAGCGAAGACTTCGTTAATGAAATAATAAACTCCTTAGATTATGCCTATTACGTGCGCCGCCAAATCCAGATAGAAAATGGTATTGACGCCAATATGGAAGGCACGCTGCACCATTTGATTGACCGCGGTAACTTCGCAATGAAGTTTCTACAGCAAATGTATTGCGACAAAGAAATGAAGTATTTTTTTAGTGGCAACTACCTGGTAAACGCTTTTGGTGGTGTAATGAACAGCAAAGGCAACCGGCCCTATGTTCAAAACATCCATCGCGATATCAGGACCTTTACAGGAGGGCTGAAAATGATGATCCAAATGATAGTGCTATTGGATGATTTTACTGAAGACAATGGTGCCACATATTTGTTAACTGGTTCTCACAGGCAGGATGTTAAGCCAGAAGCCGAAGAGTTTTACCAAAAAGCCGACCGGGCTATTGCTAAACGTGGAAGCATTTTGTTGTTCGATTCCAATTTATGGCATGCAGCCGGGGTTAATAATACCGATTCGCAAAGAAGAGTATTAACATTAAGTTTTACAAAACCTTATATGAAACAGCAACTTGATTATCCTCGCTTTTTAGGGTACGATTATGGGGAGGGCTTAAGTGAGGATTTAAGGCAAATTTTGGGATATAACGCCCGGGTGCCGGCCAACCTTCACGAATTTTATCAACCACCACATAAAAGAATGTACCAGCCCGGACAAGGCTAGTACCTACAACATCAAACCTTAAAAAAAACTTGCTTATTCCATTTACTATGAAACCTATTGGAGGGTACATTGAGCTACAATTGCCTGTCGGAGAAGAGTATTATCCTTCGCTCATTAAATTAAATACAGGCCGCAACTCATTAGAGTACATTTTATTGGTTAAAGGTTACAGAACCATATACCTGCCGTATTTTACCTGCGATGTATTGCTCGAACCAATTAAACATCTGGGCATTAAACTAAAATATTATTCAATAGACAGCAATTTAGACCCCATTATTGATTTTGAGTTAGGGCCTACAGATTGCATGGTTTACACCAACTATTTCGGCCTTAAGCAGGATACCGTAAATCGGCTTTCAACCCATATCAATAATTTAATAATCGATAATTCGCAGGCATTTTTTTCAGAGCCGCTGCCTCACGTAGACACATTTTACTCATGCCGAAAGTTTTTTGGCGTACCAGATGGCGCTTACTTACACCTCAACACATATACACGGCTTAATGTGCAAAGCGATGTGTCGGTTCAAAGATTTTCGCATTTAATTAAAAGTATAGACCTAAGCATTGAAGACGGCTATTCAGATTACATCGAGAATAATAGAGCGCTCGAAAGTAATTCCATCAGGTCAATGTCTTCGCTGACAAAAAAAATCTTGTCAGGAATTAATTATGAAGAATGCAAGGCAAAACGAAATGCAAATTTCAAGTTCCTGCACAACTTTCTTGAAGAGTCTAATCAGTTGAAATTTCCAGGCCTTGAAATAAACGGGCCAATGACTTATCCTTTTTTGGTAGCAGATCCAAGTATCAAAGAAAAGTTAATAGAGCGAAAAATATTTGTGCCAACATTTTGGCCTAACGTTTTTCATTGGGCTAGCAAAGGGATGTTTGAATATTATCTTGCCAACAACCTGGTTCCACTTCCTATCGATCACAGGTATAATTTGGACGATATGACGCGAATTTTAAACAATCTAACTCAACTTATATAAAATATATACTATGGATTTTTCTGTTTACATAAGGCCATTAACCCCCAACGACGCCAAAATTGCATACAAATGGCGCAACAATCCCAAAATATGGGAGTACACTAAAGGTAGGCCTACGCAGTATATCACTGAAGAGATAGAGAGAAAATGGATTGAAAACTGCCTAAAAAAGGACGACGAGTATCGGTTCGCAATCTGCTTACAAAGAACCGACCAATACATTGGTAATATCCAGTTGCTACAGGTAAAAGATGGAAACGCTAACATGCATTTGTTTATTGGCGAGGAACGTTTCTGGGGCAAAGGGATTGCAAAATCTGCTATTAAACTCGTTTTTCAATTTGGCTTTTTAAATCTTGGTTTACAATGTATCAACTTAGACTACAACAAAGACAACTTAGCCGCAATGACAGTTTATAAAAAGCTCGGCTTCCAGGAGGCTGGCTTAACTGATTATGGGTTTACCCGAATGTTTATTACCCGAATGGTTTACGATGGGATGGAATTTGCTACCAATTTTGTGCAGCAGGTTTTTGGAACTTAACCATTCATACCTAATCAAATTCAATTTCTACCTATTACAACAATTTATCGTGTCATGATAAGTGTATTTACTATCCACCAAAAAAATGAATGGACATCTTATGTCCAAAAAGCTAACCAATTTGATTTTTATCATACCTGGTTTTATCATTCATTAGATAGCAGCGGCGACCCTATGCTGTTTGTTTATCAGGAGAACGATGATTTTATAGCACTTCCTTTATTGAAAAGGCCCATTCCAGACACCCCGTACTTCGACCTGATTTCGGTATACGGTTATGCTGGGCCAATTTCAAACAGAGAATTTGAAAGCTTGAGCGAATTATTTATGGAAAATTTCAAGATAGGTTTACTAACCTACCTGAGGAAAAATAATATAATTTCAGTTTTCTCAAGGCTTCACCCTTTCTTTAACCAGGATGGATTGATCCAAAAATTTGGCGGGCTTCATGACAATGGCAAAACCGTTGTAATAGACCTTACTATTTCATTGGAAGAACAGAGAAAAAGATACAGGAGAAATCACCTGGCAACCGTAAAGCAACAACGCAAGCGTGGATTTACGGTTAAAGAGGCCAGCACCCAAGAAGAAATTCTTCAGTTTATTGATATTTATACCGAAAACATGAAGCGCATTGGTGCTACAGAATATTACCTCTTTAACGAAGAATATTTTGTGAAACTTTTGCAAGCCACCGAGTTCGAAGGTAAGCTGATTTTAGTCTACTTTGAGGGCGAAGTTGTTTGCGGAAGTATAATTACCTGCACCCAGGATATTGTTCAGGGGCACTTGATCGGAACCCGGTCAGATTACCTACATTATTCTCCAGCTAAATTTTTGGTAGATGAGATAACCCTCTTAGCACGCAAAATGGGTATGAAATATTACCAATTAGGCGGAGGTTTGGGTTTTAAAGAAGATTCTTTATTTAACTGGAAAAAAGGTTTTTCTGAATATTTTCTCGATTATAGAAGCTGGCGCTTCATTGTCAATGAGGAAGTTTACTACCAACTTGTTGATGAGAAAGGAATTGACCGGAATCTGGACATTGATTTCTTCCCTCTATACAGGTGCAATCTGGTGCATCAGGAATGCTAAGCTCCTAACGTATAAATCCAGCGATTTTATTATAACATAACTACCTGGCAGCAATGCCGGGCTAACATACCTATTTATTACATCAAAGCTACTCGCTTACAAATTATATCAACACTAACATCAACATCTACTGCTATGGTACAAACAATTTTTCATGAAAGAGTGCATTCACGTTGGCTCATATTATTGATAGACCAGCTGATTGTAATATGGGCCTTATCTATGTCATTCTTAATGACAAATAAGGTGGAGTATATTGATATCATTTATGGTAAGCATTCTGTATTTCTTGCTTTATATAGCGCAATAGCTATTACCGTATTTGTTATCAAACGGATACATACTGGTATTATCAGATATTCAAATACAGAAGATATTCTGCGCATTTTTACTGCTGCCTTAATTTGTAATGTCCTTTTTTGGGTAGCCGCACAATTTATGTCTGCTCTTGAGTACGGTGCTGCTTTTCCTAACTTTAATGAAGCAATTGTATTAAACTTCTTTTTCTCCTCCACCACTTTAGCAATGTTGAGGTTGGGTGTTAAGAATGTATTTAATGTAATAGAATCAGATCATAAAGCGCAGGAGGTAAAACCGATATTGATTTATGGATCAGGACGATTAGCTGTGTTGGTTAAACAAGCACTGGAAAATCATTCACGTATTAATTACGAAGTGGTTGGTTTTATCGATAGTGATATGGATAAAGTTGGCAAAGAAATTCAGCAAAAAACTGTATTTAATTTCTACGCGATAGCTAATTTGAAAGAAAAATATGCAGTTGCCGAAATGATTGTTGCCACCAGCAGCCTTAACAAACACGGCCAAAGGCAGGCAATGGAAGAATGCATGGAGCTTGGTATCAAAGTACGTACTGTGCCCCCTGCAGACCAATGGCTAAATGGCCAACTCAACCTTAATCAAATTAAAGACCTTAAAATAGAGGATCTTCTTCAACGCGAGCCAATTGTATTGAAAAAGAAAAATATTATTGGGCAGATTACGGGTAAAAGAGTTTTGGTTACAGGTGCAGCAGGTTCGATCGGTTCTGAAATTGTAAGGCAGGTTCTTAGCTATAACCCTGCGCAACTTATTCTTGTAGACCAGGCGGAAACTCCCTTACATGAGTTGCAGTTGGAATTAGAAGATAAGGGAATCGCAGAAAAAGTGAAAGTTTGTATATCCAATATCCAGAACTACAAAACCATTTATTCCATCTTCAAAAGGTATAAGCCCGAGATTGTATTTCATGCGGCTGCATACAAACATGTGCCAATGATGGAAAACAATCCTTGTGAAGCTGTTTGGGATAATGTTTTGGGCACTAAAAACATGGCAGACATTTCAATCGAGTTTGATGTAGAGAGATTCATAATGATCTCTACTGATAAAGCGGTAAACCCAACTAATGTAATGGGCGCTTCAAAACGCCTGGCAGAAATGTACATACAATCGCTAAACGGCCAGTACAACAAAAGCCTTTTAGCTTCTATGATGGAAGATAATGAATATTTGCATGAAGAAATTGATACTAAGCACACCAAGTTTATTACAACCCGTTTCGGAAATGTTTTAGGGTCAAGTGGTTCTGTTATTCCTCGTTTCAAAGCACAAATTGAGCGTGGCGGGCCAGTTACGGTAACACACCCCGAAATAACCCGTTATTTCATGACAATTCCCGAAGCGGTTCAGCTGGTGCTGGAAGCCGGTGCAATGGGGCAGGGCGGCGAGATATTTATTTTTGATATGGGCGAACCGGTTAAAATTGCGGATTTGGCCCGTAACATGATTAAGTTATCAGGCTTGGTTCCCGGCAAAGATATTCAGATCGAATTTTCCGGCCTTCGCCCCGGCGAAAAACTATACGAAGAGCTTTTGAATAAAGAAGAGTTTAGTATTCCAACTCATCACCATAAAATCAAAATCTCCAGTGTAATTGTTTATCCATATAAATATGTTCAAGAGAAAATTAGCGAGTTACTAGGGCTTAATGAATATGGAAATGAAATTGAGATCGTCCGAAAGATGAAAGAAATTATTCCTGAGTTTAAAAGCAATAACTCCAAGTTTGAAGAACTTGATAATATACTTGAAACTTATAATTAACAACTAATTTTAAGTTTTAAAGCTAACCAAAAACAAATATCGGGCGCTTGTCTTATGCTATAAGTGGCCCAAGTGGAATGTCGCTTGTGCCCTTTAGCGTTAAAGAAAGTCCCGATAATCTTTAATTCTCTTAACTACCTAGAAAAATGAATTCAAGTATACATATTGGGGAGATGATTGAAGAAATAATCCGTGTAAACCAGTTAAGTATAAGCGAAGTGGCAAGGAAGATGCATGTAAACAGGCGTTCTGTTTACAATTGGTTTAAGCAAAAGTCAATCCGTCCATACATTTTGCATAGAATATGCAACGTTTTAGCAGTAGATTTTTCCATCGAATTACCCTCGGCAATTAAAGACGTCCAGGCAAAAAACAAGGAGCCCGACGACTTTCAACCACCTGAAAAAGAATCAGATTCTAATTCGGTTAATTACTGGATGAATAAATACATCTACCTGCTAGAAAAGTACAACGAAATACTTTCGCAAGACGGGCCAAAGGACGACCCAGCTCATCGCACCCCAAAAGGATCCTATCGATATATGCATTAAAGGGGCCTCTAAAAACTCCATATATTCCCTTCTCTTTTGTCCAAAGGACTCCTTCGGAGGAGAAGGGACAGGGATGAAAAAAAACAGTTTTTAAAGGTTCCCTAAGTACTCGCCGGTAAGTTTTGCCGGCGAGTATCGCATAATGAAGAAGAGGTGTAAGTTTTTGCCCGACTACATCTACCTATCTATTTTCGGCATTTTGTGCAACTTTATTGCACATAACATCTCTTTCCATTATGCAAGCCTCTTAACAGCCTTTTGTTTTGAGGCTTTTTTTATGTCCTTTCCACTCCGTATTTCCTCACTTTCCCTGACAATTTCTTGGCCGTTCTCTGATTAATATCACGGCATTAAATTCTTCTTATCATAATGTATTTGTAATTTTGCACCACCAAAACCGTTAGGTCTGTAATACACACAAATTCAATGAAGAAAAGCTCAATTATAGGGATCATCATTATTGCCATCGCTATCGGGGTAATTATCAGTACCTATGCAGATTCAAGCACTTATGGAACTTTTACCGAGGCAAAAGAAACTCAGGACGAACTGCACGTTGTTGGTAAGTTGGATAAATCGAAAGAACTGATCTATAACCCGAAAAAGGATGCAAATTACTTTGCATTTTACATGACAGATAACAATGGAAAAGAATGTAAGGTGGTTTTTAATGGTACAAAACCCCAGGATTTTGAAAGGTCAGAGCAAATTGTGTTAACCGGTAGAATGGTTAATGACGAGTTTCACGCTTCTAAGATTTTAATGAAGTGCCCTTCGAAGTACAAAAAAGATCAAGTTGAGGTTCAGGAAGTTACAACAGCTTCAGTACAATATTAAATAGTTTTAATGGATATTAAATTTGAAGGCGAACACCTTCTGCCTGGTAATTTAGGCCAGTTCTTTATTATATTATCTTTCGGTACAGCTCTTTTATCTGCAATCTCTTATTATTTCGCAACTGTAAAAGACCTTCAGGATAATTCCTGGAGAAACATTGGCCGTATAGCCACCTGGCTTAATGGAATTTCTGTTATAGGTATTGGTGCCTGCCTTTTCTACATTATCTATAATCATCTCTTTGAGTATCATTACGCCTGGGCGCACTCATCAAGGTCATTACCAACCTATTATATTATTTCCAGTTTCTGGGAAGGACAGGAAGGAAGTTTCTGGCTTTGGATGTTCTGGCAATCTGTACTGGCAAACATTCTGGTTTGGAAGGCCAAAAGCTGGGAAAATTCTGTTTTAGCAATCATTATGCTTTCACAAGTATTTCTTGCATCCATGCTACTAGGTGTGGAGATTGTAGGTACCAGAATAGGTAGTTCTCCTTTTATCTTGCTTCGGGATGCAATCGAAGGCCCTATATTTTCCCGCCCGGATTACCTTACTTTAATACCCGATGGAAATGGCTTAAATCCATTATTGCAAAATTACTGGATGGTTATTCATCCGCCAACCTTGTTTCTGGGATTTGCCTCCATGGTGGTACCATTCGCTTATGCTTTAGGCGGTTTGTGGGAAAAACGCTATAAAGAGTGGACTTCAGCTGCTTTACCATGGGCTTTATTTGCTGTAATGATTTTGGGTACCGGAATTATTATGGGTTCTTTCTGGGCTTATGAAGCGCTTAACTTCGGCGGTTTCTGGGCTTGGGACCCGGTTGAGAATGCCTCAATCATTCCATGGCTTACACTGATTGCCGCAGTGCATGTAATTATAGCCTACCGCCATTCAGGCCATTCCTACTTTACAGCCACATTTCTTACACTCATTAGTTTCGTTTTAGTTTTATATGCTTCATTTTTAACGCGTAGTGGCGTATTAGGTGAAACTTCAGTTCACTCATTTACCGACTTGGGAATGTTTGGGCACCTTATTTCATATATCCTTGCATTCCTGCTACTGTCTGTTATTTTTCTTGTAATCAGATGGAAAGAGATGCCAATAACCCAAAAAGATGAGGAAACATATTCCCGTGAGTTTTGGCTGTTTATCGGAGCTTTAGTTTTGGCTCTGTCATGTTTGCAAATCATTGCATTTACGTCTGTACCTGTATTTAACGCAGCTTTCGGCACTAAAATAGCCCCTCCACCTGATGTAATTGCCCACTATAACAAGTGGCAGGTGCCATTTGCAGTCGTTGTTGCATTCGTATCCGGCTTTGCACAGTTCTTAAAATATAAGAATACTGATTATAAGAAATTCTTTAACACCGTCATTGCATCACTAATTGTTGCTGCGGTTATTACCGGTGGATTTGTTTACTTCACAAAGGTCTATGGAAATCTGATGTATATCGTGCTAACCTTTGCAGCGGTATTCTCAGTTATTTGCAACGGAAGGATTTTATTGGACTCACTAAAAGGAAAGTGGAAATTAGCAGGCTCTTCTGTTGCGCATATTGGCTTCGCCATGCTATTGGTTGGAGCTTTGGTAGCTGCCGCTACAAATGACGTAATTTCCATTAACAACACCGGCGTTGGCTACGGCGAAGAGTTTGCCAAAGAAAATAATCCTCGTGAAAACATCATGCTATACATTGATGAGCCAGTAAAGATGGACGAGTATAGCGTAACTTATTTAGGCGATTCTGTTGTTGGCCCTAATACCTTTTATAAGGTTAATTATAAGATACTTGAGGGTGATAAGGTGAAGGAGGAATTTAATTTATATCCTAATGCTCAGCAGAATGCAAAAATGCGTTCTATTGTGGCTTCGCCAGATACTCGCCATTACCTGCTGCATGATATTTACACCCACGTAAGCAGTGTGCCTTTACAGGAAGAACAACAAGGCCATGAGCACGAACATGAGGGAGAGCACAATCATGAAGAGGAAGGTTACGATGCCCCGGTTGCTCATCAGGTTTCTGTGGGCGACACTGTAAATTATAAGAACGGCTATATTGTTGTGAAAGGAGTTAATCGCAATGCAACAATCGAGAAAATTCCTCTGGCGTCTGGCGATATTGCCGTAGGTATGGAGCTTGAGGTTATAAATAAGTCAAAGAAATATACTGTTACTCCACTTTACCTAATAAAGGGCGGCAATGTTTTCGACTTTGCAAAAACGGTAGATCAGGAAGGCTTAAAACTTCGTTTCTCTAAGATTGACCCTGCAAAAAATAAACTGGAATTAACGGTTTACCAGAAGCCCACAGCCGAGAAGAAATGGATTGTGATGAAGGCAATCAAATTCCCATATATCAATTTGTTCTGGGGTGGAACCATCATTATGGTGATCGGCTTTTTACTGTCAATTTTTAGAAGGAATAAAGAAGTTAAAACCGCTTAAATGAAGGTTGTTCTGATTGGAAGCGGAAATGTTGCCACTCATCTGGGTAAAGCCTTAAAATCAGCCGGCCATACAATTCTGCAAGTTTGGAGCAGAAATATCCAGAATGCTCACGAGCTTGCAGAATTGTTAAACGCAAAAGCCATAAGCTCTCTCGCGCTGCTGTCGGATGCAGCAGATATCTATATCATTTCAGTCAGCGATGATGCTATCCCTTCTATTGCAGCTGCATTCCCTTTTTCAAACAAGTTATTAGTGCATACTTCCGGTACAACAGGCATTGAGGTTCTTCAAAGGGCATCTCAGCGAACCGGAGTATTTTATCCGCTACAAACTTTTTCTAAACAACGGCCGGTTAATTTTCAAAAAATCCCAGTTGCAGTAGAAGGCTGCACAGCAGAAATAGAAAGCGACTTGAAAAGGCTTGCCGAATCGATCTCCGAAAACGTGGTGGTTTTTGATTCAGAGAAAAGAAAAGCACTACACGTTGCGGCGGTATTTGCCTGTAATTTTACAAACCATTTGTATACCTTATCTAAAGAAATACTTGGGGCTTCGCACCTTAATTTTGAACTAATTCGGCCTTTAATAGAGGAAACCGCAAAAAAAGTACAAAATTTTTATCCCGACGAAGTGCAAACAGGCCCGGCTGTAAGAAATGACTTAGCTATTGTAAATAAGCATCTTGAGTTTTTGAAAGGTAAGCCAGAGCTACAGGCTTTATACAGAGATCTTAGTCAAAACATTATCAATTTCTATCAAAAGCCTTAATGCGGTAAGTATTTTTTTAATTTTGCGCAGCGATGAATGTTTTTAATATAAAAATCAACTTTGAAGAACCTGGGCACGAAACTGTCGAGCTTCAAATTGCAGAAGGCGAATCTGTGTTGGACGTTTGCCTTGATAACGGCATAGAACTTCAGCACAATTGTGGCGGCGTTTGCGGTTGCAGCACCTGTCATATCTATGTGAACAATGGAATGGACAACCTTCAGGAGATTTCTGACAAGGAAGAAGATTTTATAGACAGGGCGGTAGATCCGCGTATAAACTCACGGTTAGGTTGCCAATGTGTTGTTATAGATGGCGATATTGAAGTAACTTTGCCAAACCAAACCCAATTCTTAGGACACTAATAAAATTATAATGACTCAGGATAAATTTGCTTTACCATTTAAATGGAACGATTATGAAGACATTGCAATGGGCTTGTATGAAAAGTTCGGCGATGATTTCAACGAATCAAAAATTTACCGTATCAGGTTTACTGATTTAATGGAGTGGGTATTAAGCCTTCCTAACTTTGCCGGAACCCGCGAAGAGTGCAATGAAGGCCACTTAGAGCAAATCCAGTCGGCATGGGTGTACGAGTGGAGAGACAATCAATAATCAAATAAATATTCTGAAAACCTGGAATTGTTAAATCAATTTCAGGTTTTCTCGTTTTTATTATCCCCATTTATGTTTCTTTCTAAGCTAAAAGATATTAAAGCCTTCGTATTAGATATCGACGGCGTATTAACGGATGCCACAATATTGGTAACAGAATCAGGCGAGCAATTACGGCGTTTTAACGTACGCGATGGATATGCCTTACAGCTGGCAGTGAAAAAAGGTTACTTTATCTGCGTAATCTCAGGTGGAAAATCTCAAACAGTGGTGCATAGGTTAAGAGGTTTAGGCATTACCGACGTTTATTTAGGAATAGATAAGAAAATGGACGTTTACAATGATTTCCTTAAGAGGCATAAAATTACTTCTGCGGAGGTTTTATATATGGGCGATGATATTCCGGATATTCCTGTGTTAAAAGAAGTAGGGGCACCAACTTGTCCGGCCGACGCTGTTGAAGAGGTAAAGGCAGTATCTGAATATATCTCCAATAAAAACGGTGGCTTTGGCTGTGTAAGAGATGTAATAGAGAAGGTTTTAAAAATACAGGGCCAATGGTTTGATGTCAATCCTTCTGGCAAAGAAGAACTTATTCCGTCAATATAAAAATTATTATGTTAAATAGTAGTTAGGTGTTAGCAATGAGCTAATAGCTAATAGCTAATACCTAACCCGCTAACCGCTCATATTATGAATAGCTTTCCTCCAATCATACTAGCTTCAAAATCTCCACGCAGGCAAGAGTTGCTTAAGCTGATGGGAATTGATTTCAGAATCGCGATTAAAGATGTAGATGAATCATATCCGGAAGGTTTAAGCCCGGCTGAAATCGCAGTTTATATCGCAGAAAAGAAGGCGAAAGCATTTGACGAAACTCTGGGGGAAAATGAAATAGTTTTAACAGCGGATACCATTGTTTGCATTGATGGGCAAATACTGGGCAAGCCAGAAGGGGAGGAACATGCCTTTGAAATGCTATCACTTTTATCGGGAAGAAAGCATGAGGTGATAACTGGGGTAGCCTTATTACAGAATCACAAACTTCATTCATTTTATGAAGTCTCTGAGGTTTACTTTTTGCCCCTTGAATCCGAGGAAATCAGGCATTACATAAAAACTGCAAAGCCATTTGATAAAGCCGGTTCCTACGGCATACAGGAGTGGCCTGGTTTGGTTGGCATCGAAAAAATTAATGGTTCCTATACCAACGTTGTTGGCTTGCCTACACATAGAGTGTATCAGGAACTGATGTCTTTGAAATAGGCAGAATTATTCCTTAAATAGCAATCCTTCCTTTAGCGCATACCGGGAGAGTAAAATATTTTTTGTAGGTAGCAAGCTCAGTACATACTGTGTCAGTACTGATGCAACAACTATCATGTCTGTGCGCACTGGAATAATTAATGGATTTGCTTCTCTACTTTGGTGATTGGATGCGATAATATCCCTCAAAATCGCTTCCAATTGTGCCCGATTAAATTTGAATATGGTTGTCTGGATCTCGTCACTATCAAATCTCTCCGCAACCAATGCTGCAAAGGTCTCAAAAGCGCCAGCCGATCCTATAAATTTATCGGGACGAAATTCTGCTATTTTATTGCCTAGTTCATCGAGAGTACTGGAAAGATGTAAATGAATTGCTTTTATATTTTGCGTTGAAATTGGATCGGTATCATGAAACTGGGCCATCAGTTTCGCTGCCCCAATAGGGTAGCTCTTCTTCCAAAATATAGTTTGATCATTACAAAAAATAAATTCGACACTGCCTCCACCTATATCCATTATTAGTGCCGAAGGTTCAAGGCTTACAGAAGCTCGAACTCCTGTATATATCAAGGATGCTTCAAGATCTCCATCAATGATTTGAATTTCAATGCCTGTTGAATCTTTTACTTGCTTAATAAAAGTGGATCCATTTTTCGCACTTCGCAGGGCGGCGGTTCCGGTAGCACGTATTACATCAACAGAAAACATTTCTATTTCAGACTTGAAGTGTTGAAGGGCGTTTAGCCCTCGCTTAAATGGTACGTCTGCAATAAAACCATTATTGATACCGCCTTCGCCAAGCTTAACATGGGCTTGTTCTTCTTTAATCGTCTCAAACGTATTATTAAACACATCGGCAATTAGTAGATGAAAAGTGTTAGTGCCGAGGTCAAGGGCAGCAATGCGTTTTTTAGCCATGACACAATTATTCTTTATACATAAACCATTTCAGCAACTCTCTGTAGCTGGCTTTTTTGCCATACATTAATATTCCTACACGGTATATTCGCGCAGCAACCCAGGTAATCACCAGAAAACCGGCAACCAAAAGGCTCATAGACAGCGCAAGTTCCCAAATGGGCACTCCAAAGGGCACCCTGATCATCATAGCTATAGGCGATGTAAAGGGAATAACTGAAAGCCAGAATGATAAATTGCTTTCCGGATTATTGATCACCAGATTAATAGATATAATGAATGTGAAGATCAGCGGCATGGTAATAGGCAGCATAAATTGCTGCGTTTCCGTCTCGCTATCAACTGCAGAACCTACCGCGGCAAAAATGGAACTGTAAAGCAGAAAACCGAACAGAAAGTAAAAAAGGAATATACTTAGCGTGTAAAACAGGGGTACAGAATCTAAAGAATGTAGAATCTCTAAGCCTTGATTATCTGCACCAGTTTGATGGATTTGTTGCCCCTGTTGGTTTGCTGTTTCAATTTTAACTTGTTTATTAAAGCTTTTATTTTTTAAAAGTAAAGAACCACCTGCGCCAGCAAGGCTAAGGCATAATATAATCCATAGCAAAAACTGTGTTAACCCTACCAGGCCCACGCCAATTATCTTCCCGAGCATTAGTTGAAATGGTTTCACAGAAGAAATGATCACTTCTATTATTCGGTTGGTTTTTTCTTCTATCACCCCCCTCATTACCTGAACACCATATATAAAAAGCGACATATAGATCAGGAAAGCGGCTACGAAACCAATCCCCGAAGCCAGCCAGGAACTTGCATCTTCTTCACCAGCTTCTGTAAGTTGCCTTGCATTTACCTGCAACTGGCTTTTGTTTGAGTTGAGAATTCCGGTATCAATTCCGGCAGAAAGCAGTTGCTGCACATGGTTAATGGCATTGAGCTGGTTTTCAATCTCTGATATCGAGCTTACACTTGGTTTTCTTTGGCTTAACAAAGTGATGCCTTGCTGGATAGCCGGAATATATAGCAGGTAATCATATGATGAATTCAGAAAAGCCTTCCGTTCATCACTAATATCCTTCTTGCTATAATCAAAGTTTAATGAAGCTGTATTTCTTAGTTTAGACCGGAAAATTCCATTATCATCTACCACTATAACATTTTTCGTATCGCTTAAGTCGTCTCGCTTTGCAAACATGTAAAATATTGCCCCATACATAGCAATGAAGAGGAGAGGGACAACGAAGGTCATAATGATAAATGATTTCTTCTTTACCCTGCTCAAGTATTCCCGTTGAATGATCAGAAAGATTTTGTGCATTAATTGCTTTGTTTTACCTGGTGAACGAAAATTTCATGAATGGTAGGTACTATCTCTGCCAACCCTAATACCTGTACGTGCGGAAGTAAGTAATTCAGGGCATCATTTGGTTTTCTTTGATCGTTGAGTTTTATTCTTACTTCCTTAATCTCTTCATTTTGGGAGCTATCCAGTACTGTAAAAATCTCATTATGTTCTGTTATTGTGGAACTAGAAAGATATTGAATGATAAAGGTTCCATTTCGGTAAGAATTTCTAATATCCTTGACCTTACCCTCCAAAATTTTCTTCGATTTATGGAGCAGTGCAATGCTATCACAAAGTTCTTCAACAGACTCCATTCTATGAGTAGAGAATATAATTGTAGCGCCTTTTTTATTTAGTTCAACAATCTCATCTTTTATAATGTCCGCGTTAACCGGATCAAATCCTGAAAATGGTTCATCAAGGATAATTAAACTGGGCTCGTGAATTACAGTAGCCACAAACTGCACTTTTTGCTGCATTCCTTTGCTCAAGTCCTCTACCTTTTTTTTCCACCACGATTGCATTTCAAGCTTTTCGAACCAATATTTAGCTCGTTTAATGGCTTCATTTTTTGACAAGCCTTTTAATTGCGAGAGATAAATAACCTGCTCTCCAATTTCCATTTTTTTATATAAGCCCCGCTCTTCAGGCAGGTATCCTATCATTCCAATATGTGAAGGATTAAGCTTTTCTCCATTTAATAATACTTGGCCGCTATCTGGTGCAGTAATTTGATTGATAATTCTGATGAGAGAAGTTTTGCCCGCTCCGTTGGGCCCTAATAATCCAAAAATACTGCCGGTATTTATATCAAGGCTTACATCGTCGAGAGCCTTGTGGTTTGAATATTGCTTTACAATGTTTTTTACGCTAAGCATGTTTTTACAAATAGATTGCGTACCTGCAGTATTGTTACGCTGTGGTGGTAAACATAGGCATTTTCTGAGAAGCTGTAATAGGAAAAAGTTTGTAATGGAGACAAAATATAGGCGTAATTCATTGTTGGTATCATGAAAAGAGGAAAAGATACTTAGTTCCCAATATTTTTTTTAAATATTTTACGTTAATACATAATTACGAAACTGCTGAAATAGAGAAGCCTATAATCTAAAAAACTACTTTTGGTATATCTAAAGTGTGTTTTGTAATAAACTTAGCTGATATTTTTTTGTGTAATAAGCTTAGCTTTTCTATATTTGCATCCACAAAGGGCACCCATAGCTCAGCTGGATAGAGCAACGGTTTTCTAAACCGTGGGTCTCAGGTTCGAATCCTGATGGGTGTACAGAGAAACCGCTAAAATTATATTTTAAGCGGTTTTTTTATGTGATACGTTTCCTCAAATTACGTATTACATAGTATAAAAAAACATCGGGGTATTAAGTCCTCGAATAGGACAGGGGCAATATAATTATGATTAAGTATTATATACATGATGGTATAGATCAGGAGGGGCCTTTTACAATTGAAGAACTGAGAAGTAAACGCTTAAATCAAAATATACAGGTTTGGCATAACGGGTTGAGACATTGGTCGCCCGTACAGGATTTGCCGGAATTAGAGGGGTTTGTTTCAGATGAGGCCATTCCACCGCCTTATGTAATGTATAATTTACCTGTTGAAGACAGCGAGGATTCCTACGTTAAAAAAAGGCCAGTCAATCTGATTCTTACCATAGTTTTAACCATTATTGCCATTGTTATTGTAGTAACCCTGGCAAATCATTTTTATAAAAATTTTTATAGATAAATAAGAAGGGATGCCCCTTCTTATTTATTTTGGTTGTAGTCATAATTTACCATCCAATTAATTCCGAACTTATCAGTAAACATTCCGAAAAGAGCGTTCCAAAACGTTTTCTCCAAAGGCATTGTTACTTTTCCTCCCGCAGATAGTTTCTCAAAAACAGACTTTGCTTCTTCTTCAGTGTCAGTATTGACAGAAAGCGAAAAGTTATTTCCAGCTACCGTATTATGTCCAAAAGAACCAGAAGAATCGCTACCCATTAAAATTGTTTCTTTGCTTATTGGAAGCGAGACATGCATGATCTTTTCTTTCTCAGAATCTGGAATTGGATGCTCGGATGGCATGTCTTTATATCTGCCAATGTAGGGGAATTCGCCACCAAAAATAGACTTATAGAAATTAAATGCTTCTTCGCAATTTCCATCAAAGGTTAAATAGGGGTTGATTGTTGCCATATGATTAGGATTATTTTATTGTTGTGTAAACGCCTACCAGGTCGGATTGTTGGTTTAAATTTAGGGAACTTCTAGAAAATTCATATTACCTTTCTCTTTTGTCCAAAGGACTCCATCGAGGATACCTGTCCCGAGAATTCGGAAAGGGCAGGGATGGGGCTAAAAAAAGGCTGTTTTTAGATATCCTCCTTGGTTAAAATTTTCTGCAAACAATGACGTTCATTGCACTAATAGCCAAAAAAGGAATGCCCCCGGTTGGCGGCATTCCTTTTTTATTTAGCCAATAGCTTAATCAGCATTTCGCTTTAGTCCATACTTCTCAATCTTGCTGTACAAATGGCTTCGCTGAATGTCAATATCATCGGCCGTTTTTGAAACGTTCCAATTATTTTTCTCTAGTTTGTATTTTATATAGTCTTTTTCCGCATTGTCTTTGTATTCCTGAAAACTAGCGAACTGATCAAAGTTAACTGCAGGTGTCTGGGAGACTGCGGCCGTACTTGGAGTCCCATTGGCAAATGAAGGTGTTGGAGTTTCTGGCCCCGCTGGGTTTGCAAACGTGCGCACATCGTTCTCGGTAATCACCTTATCACTAAGAATAATAAGCCTTTCCACCATATTCCTAAGTTCCCGGATATTTCCTGTCCATGGAAGAGATTTAAGCGCTTCGATGGCGCCTTCACTGAATTTTTTAAAGGGCATTCCATATTCACTGCATATCTCCTCGCAAAAACTCTCGGCTATAATTGGAATATCCTCTTTTCGTTCAGTAAGCGGGGGGACATGTATTAAAATAACACTTAGGCGATGATATAAGTCCATTCGAAAGTTTCCAGCTTCAATTTCTTTCAGCAAGTCCTTGTTGGTTGCTGCAACAACCCGAACATCTACCTCAATTTCCTTCTCGCCACCAACACGTGTAATGCGGTTCTCCTGAAGTGCCCGAAGAACTTTTGCTTGGGCAGAGTGGCTCATATCGCCAATCTCATCTAAAAACAAGGTTCCACCAGTAGCCTGTTCAAATTTGCCTATGCGTTGTTTTACTGCAGAAGTAAATGAGCCTTTTTCGTGTCCAAATAACTCGCTTTCTATTAGTTCTGAGGGTATGGCAGCGCAGTTTACTTCTATAATCGGGGCATTGCGCCTGTGTGATTTTTCATGAAGCCAACGAGCTACAAGCTCTTTACCGCTTCCGTTTGCCCCCGTAACCAGGACCCGGGCATCGGTGGGTGCAACCCGCTCAATTGTATCCTTAATTTTGGTTATTGCAGGTGAATTTCCTAAAATCTCACGTACTTTACTAACCTTGCGCTTTAATACTTTGGTTTCTGTAACAAGATTGCCTCGTTCAAGTGCGTTTCTTACTGTAATTAAAAGCCGGTTTAAATCAGGCGGTTTAGAGATAAAATCATATGCGCCTTTCTTGCTGGCTTCTACCGCCGTTTCAATCGTTCCATGGCCAGAAATCATTATAAAAGGAAGGTCTGGTTTAATAGCAAGCCCTTCGGCAAGCACTTCCATGCCATCCATTTTGTTCATTTTAATATCACATAGAACGAGGTCAAAATCAGTCTTTTTAATTAAATCAAGCCCATCGATGCCATTATCTACATCTTCAACCTGGTAGTCTTCATACTCCAGAATTTCTCTCAGGGTATTACGAATTGCGCGTTCGTCGTCAACAATAAGAATCTTTGCCATAATGCTATGTTCTTGGAAACGCAGGGAGCAGGTAATTGTTTGTGCGTTGTATACAAATATATACAGTATTAATTAAAAAGCTAGTTTTTTATATCCTTATTTTGCGTGGATATTGAACGGTTTTATAAATATAATTCATTAATATTCAGTGTGTTATGTATTTAGCTCGTTGAGGCCTTGAGACGGATACTCCAGACTTTATGCCTTGAGATTCGCCTTGAGGAGCTGGCCAGCCGCCAAATAAAAAACGCCCAGTCAAAAAATGAATGGACGTTTATGAATTTTAAAATTACAGGCCTATAAGCCGGATTCTGTATTCGGCGAACCGAACTTCTATCATTTATCTAGCCTTACCATCGCTGATAAGGTCTAACGACCTACCCACTAACTTGGGCGAGCAACCCTCAAACGTTAGCTTATTTGGCCTTTCAACTCCTGGGGTTTACCGCGATGCATGTTGCCATGCAAAGCCGTGAGCTCTTACCTCGCGTTTTCACCCTTACCACGTAGTGGCGGTTTATTTTCTGTGGCACTTTCCGTATCAGAACTTTCATTCCAACCCTTCCCGTTAGGAAGCAGGATGCTCTGTGTTGCCCGGACTTTCCTCTTTCCCGATAAATCGGAACAGCGATAGAACAGCCTGTAAATGCAAATTTAATAAAATTGAAGGATTTGCCTAATCTCGATCACGTCCGTTCCAACGGCCGCGGCCATCGTGATCATCGTCTCTCCTGTGCTTTTTCCATTGGCCATAAGGCATTCCTTTTTTGTGCTTATAAGATTTGTTGTAGTATCGATCATCGTTATCATTGCGATAAACCCTCACTCTATCGCGGCGGATTTCATAATGGCCGGGAATAGTTCTGGTAAAGATTCCATTGCTCACCCTCTGAGCTGGAACCCAGACGCGTTGTTCAACAACTCTCCAGTCCTGCGGCCCATTATCGTTGCAGTTTCCGCGGTCATCGTACCTTCTGTCATTATTGTAAGGATAATTCTGTGCCGAGGCAGCTCCCAAAGCTGCGCATAGGGCAATGGTCAATAAAATTGGTTTCATCTTTGTGTGTGTATTTGTGTAAATGCATAACGCTAAAAAATATCGTTATGGTATAGATATATGACGCTCGAATGATAAAAAGGTTGTATATCACAGCCCGTTTTCTTTGTATTATTTCGATTATCGCAGTTAATGAAGCTCCCACTTTCATTTTACCAAAGAGAAGATGTGGTTTTAATAGCGCAGGAACTATTAGGAAAGTACCTCTTCAGCAATATACATGGCCATTTAACCGGAGGCATCATAGTAGAAACAGAAGCATACAAAGGCCCTGAGGATTTGGGCTCGCATGCATATAATAATAAACGTACTATACGCAATGAAATGATGTACGCGGGTGTTGGTGTTGTTTATATGTACATCTGTTATGGAAGTC
>CBIHNR010000097.1:0-20936 GCA_966211215.1 uncultured Pedobacter sp. | reverse complement strand
GACTAGAATAAAAAAAGTTAAAAAATGTAAAAAAACATGAGTATGAGATTCGCATTTAAAGTGTCATTATTAAATAACTGCACTTATTTACATGAAGCTTTTTTTTACAGAGTTCTGTTGTAGCATTTTATCGCTCCCGCTAAAGACAAATATTAAGCGTAATTTGTTTTAGATTTTGCTAAACCGGTTTAGAATTTACAACTTGCCGAGCAGGTAAACTAGTGAAAGAGTTATTAAAAAGGCAAAAACGAAATATTGATAGACATTTTCAGGAAGCGTGAGAAAAAAGATACAACTATTAGGCATTATAATCAGTGCATTAGTTTTTAATAGCAATGCCCAGGAATTAGTCACATATCCCGCTCCAAATGGAGTAGTATATACTGGGCATAACGACGACTATACTGTTCGGGTACGTAAACCTGGCGGAGTTTGGCAGGATTTATTCGAGTACAACGTAAAGGTAGATTTAGATAAGCCTCAGGATGCTTCGATGGTTTATTTTGATTTTTCTGGCACTGTGGAGCTGGCTGTAACAAAAAATAACAACCAATTTCAGTCTGCAGCCATAAGGCCAGCGTCCTATGGTATTAAGCCCGAGGTGCGGGGGAAGACTGTATTTTTTAGCTTGGACAGGCCCCGAAAATTATCGCTTGAGTTTGATGGCGATAAGCTGCATAACCTTCATGTTTTTGCCAATCCTATAGAAACGGAAAAGCCTGATCCTAAAGATCCTAATGTTATTTATTTTGGGCCGGGAGTGCACCAGCCAAAGGATTTGCCAGGTGATGAGTTTAATATCCCTTCAGACAAAACAGTTTATATTGCAGGCGGAGCTGTGGTGCGTGCAAAGTTCGTTTGCGACAGGGCTAAGAATGTACGCATAATTGGAAGGGGAATTATAGACCAGCCAATGAGGGGAGTCGAAATCCGGCACTCAAAAGATATAACGATAGACGGAATTATAGTATTAAACCCTAAACATTATACAATTTATGGGGGCGGCTCCAAAAAGCTCACCATTAAAAACCTCAAATCATTTAGCGCCAACGGATGGAGTGACGGCATTGATCTAATGAGTTGCTCTGATGTAACCATCGATGATGTATTTATGCGTAACTCCGACGATTGCATTGCTATATATGGCCATCGCTGGGACTTTTATGGCGATGTGAAAAATTATAAGGTAACCAATTCGGTTTTATGGGCAGACGTAGCGCATCCGATAAATATCGGTTTGCATGGCAACACTGAGAACTCGGGCGAGGTAATTGAAAATCTGGATTTCAAAAATATTGATATTCTCGAGCAGGATGAAGATGACCCGAACTACCAGGGATGTATAGCCCTAACCGATGGAGATTTTAATCTGATAAGAAACGTCAAGTTTGAGGACATCAGGATCGAAGATTTTGAAGAGGGGCAATTGCTAAACCTTAGGATAGTAAACAATGAAAAATACAATACAGGTCCAGGTAAAGGAATTGAGAATATCGTGTTTAAAAATATAAGTTATAACGGACTTAACCTTATGCCTTCGGTAATTGAAGGAATTGACGAAAGCCATGCCATTAAGGATATCCGTTTCCAAAACCTGCGCATAAACGGCAAGTTGATTGAATCTGCATCAGATGCAAATATTCGCATTGGGAATTTTGCATCCGATATTAAGTTCGAAAAATAGTATCAAGATTTTTTGGTTAGTTAAATAGGGGAGCTCAGCTGGCTCCTTTTTTTGTTGATGCAAGTGCCCAGCCAATTGTCCGCCCAAGGTATTTGGTTAAGTAGAACTATGTACCCCCCCTTCAAGAAATCTTTATTTTCTTTTGATTTTCTGAATACTGGAAGTTACCCGTTTTCCCGATGTTCGGTTTGCGGTAACTCTTATATAATTCCACCCCGAATGGAAGCTCGCTTTATTAAAAAATGGGGATTTTGACTCATTACGGGCTTTTTTGCAATATTTCCCCCTTCTGTTTGACCGTTTTGCCTCTCCCGATAGGCCGCTTATTTGGCGACATTAGCTCTGTTACTAAAGCGATTTACTTTTTGTCTGCTCCACAGTACTCTGCAGCATAATAGAATCTAAGCTTGGGTGTTTGAAACGAGTTGATACCAATTATAAGAAAACCAATAAATATGAATTTCCAGATTTTTCCACCAAATCTATCCAAATACCTCAGGGGTATTCCGATTGAGCTTTCCCGTAAATTATGCCGCAGCTGTTTTTGCAATGTGGGTAATGTAAGGCCTCTGGCCGCAAATAATTTTTAGAAAAGAGAAGTATTCTGAGTATAAAAAATGGTTTCGACTGTCTTAGTTGTATATGCAAGCACAGAAACCAGAAGGACTTAATGAGGAGGAAGCTTTGCCATTTGATTTTAATCCCATTCAAATTCCTGAAGAGCAGGTAAAAAAGCACTGGGATTCAATCCAAAAAGCTATAAAAAGCATGGAAGGTAGTCTTTCCTCTGAAAAATAAAGCCAATTATACTCGGGTATTATCAGGGTTAACGCATTGATTATATCCAGTAATGTTAAACAACACAATAGAACTTTCGAAGCTTTGGGATGCTGTATGTTTGGGCAATCAAGAGGCCTATGGAACATTGCACACTCAATTATATCCGGGGCTGTTTTCCTATGTGAGAAGCATTTTAAAGAACGAAGAGGAGGCCAATGACCTGTTACAAGATATGTTTGTAAAGCTATGGCTAAAAAAGGAATCGATAGGGAAAATAGATAACGTTAAGTCGTACTTCTATACTGCCATCCGCTCAATTGCATTGAATTACATCAGGCAGGTTAAACTTCGGGAGAGTAAGCTTGATGATTTAGCATCTATAATAGATATACAGTTTTCGGCAGAAGATATCATAACCGAAAAGGAAACTTCCCTGAAACTAAAAAAGACCATAACAGCCGCATTAAATAAGTTGCCTTCACGCCAGCGCGAAATAATTTACCTCCGCTTCTATGAGAGCCTCGATTACACACAAATAGTAGAAGTTACCGGAATTAAATACCAATCGGTTGTTAATCATATTCATAGGGCGGTTCAATCCTTAAGGGAGGATTACAGGTTCGAACAGGAACTTAACGTAGCTTAATAGATTTCAAACTTTAAATAAATAAAATATCGAGTTTACAAATACCTAAAATATATTATTATCCACTTGTTTCTCTTTGGTTAATAAGCTATTGCGTGGCTAGTACAATTGGTTAGGGCATTCGATTTTTCGGATGCCTTTTTTGTGCCCGATGTAAAATTAATGTTGCAATTTATTACCTTAGTAGTCCTGTTATAAATAAGACCAATTAAGCCAACGGCTAAAATATTTTAATAAAAAAGCTATTTCTGAAGCTGTTATGATGGCCAATGAGGATTTAATGGTTTAAATACTATTGTGATGCAGTTTAGATTTTGTGCCGGAATTATATGTTTTCTGGCTTTTTCTGTGATTGATGGATATAGCCAGAGCGTTACATACCTTGGCATGGACCAAGGCCTATCAAACAGTACAGTAACCAGTATTTTTAAGGATAGCTATGGCTTTATGTGGTTTGGCACTTTTGATGGCTTAAATCGTTATGATGGATATACCTTCACAAAGTACAGGAACTTGATAGGTGATTCGACCAGCCTACCCGATAATTATGTAAACGCAATCCTGGAGGCAAAAGATAAGAAGTTATACGTTGGAACTAAAAAAGGAATTGGGATTTTAAATTATAAAACATTCAAATTTTCTATCCTGAAATACCGCTCCTTAGCCAACCCGAAGAAATTGTTTCCCATTGATAAGTACGTGAATGCGATTCAGGAAGATGAGAGAGGCAACATTTATATCACTACTGCAGGCCTGGGCTTGTTGGTTCTTAAAAAAGGCGAAATTGTTGCGCGTCAAATAAAGCAAAGTCCCGGTGTGAGTGCCGTATGTGCGGGCAAAGGAACAGATGTTTGGTTTGAATGTAATCAAGAAGGTTTGTGTCTTTATAATAGCCAAACCGGTGCAATTAGTAACTATGCTCCCAATTTAAAAAATGCTAATTGTATAAAATATGATTTAGCAGGGAATTTATGGTTGGGTACTAATGCTGGTTTATTCAGAATTGACAAAGGTACTGCCTCCTGTAAGCCCTACGATTTACCGGGCTTAAACCTTTCCTCAAGCCGAATAATGGATATCGAATTCGAGAAGGGGCGCTACTTGTGGATATCTACGGATGGCGATGGCCTGCCGGTAATCGACATCCAATCAAACAAAATTGTTCAAACCTTTAAGCATAATGAGGACAAGCTTTTAACAAGCAACTCCTTATATACAGTTTATATAGATAAGGACGGCCGCAAATGGATTGGAACCATGAGGGGGGGGATAAATATCCTGGACGGCCATAAAAATATCTTTAAAACTATCAGGCACGAGCCGTATAATCCTAATAGTTTGATCCATAATACGGTACTTTCTTTTTGTGAGGATGGAGAAAACATTTGGATTGGGACAGATGGAGGAGGTATAAGCCTTTGGAATCGAAATAAGAATCTATTTAAACCTTATGTTTTTAAGAATCAACCAGGTGCAAATCAAATCACTTCTATAATAAGAGATCAGAATGGAAACATCTGGGCAGCAAGTTATGGTGCAGGGGTAAAAAGGTTTAATAAAGCAACCCAGGACTTTGAAAATGTGCCTTTTTTGCAGCGGGATAATGGAGCCAAATATGTTTTTAAACTATTCCGCGACTCGGAAAATAATATATGGGCCGGGTGTATAAAAGGCCGCTATGCCGGGAACTTAGAGAAAGGGCTTTTTAAATTCGATAGAATTTCAAACAGATTTGTTCCGGCCCCATTCCCGATAAATGCGGAAGTTATCTCAATAGCTGAAGATAAGTCTGGCAACCTATGGCTCGGCACTATTAGTAATGTTTTGCAGGTAAATAAAAAAAGCAGAAAAGTCAAACGATTTGACCTCGATACTTATGTTAGGGCCGTGTATGTCGATAAAGAAGAAAACGTATGGATGGGGGCCTACGGAAGAGGGCTTGTAGTTTACAATGCGAAGCTTAATGACCTTAAAACCCTTAATGAAAAGAATGGGCTGGCAAACAATACTGTTGTAAATATTGAGGAGGATGCAAATGGTTTTATCTGGCTGGCAACATTCAATGGCCTGTCGAGGCTAAACCCTAAGACACTCAAATTCGAAAATTTTTATGCCGCAGACGGACTCCAGGCTAACCAGTTTTACTACAATTCCTCCGCAAAGCTACGTACCGGCGAATTGCTCTTTGGCGGTATTAATGGTTTTAATATTTTCAATCCAAAGGATATTAAAGCGTATAAGGGGTTTCCTCCAATCGTTATCACGGGCATGAGCGTTTTGAATAATCCAGTATCTGCCGACAGTGAGTTTTTGGATAATGCATCGTCCATTTACGACATAAAACATATTGTATTGCCTTACGAAAAGTCGATGTTTTCGCTCAACTTCGTGGCGCTTGAATATTCGCTCCCCGATAAGATTAAATATGCGTACCACCTTAAAGGATGGGACAAAGCCTGGAATTACACTAACAACTTGCGCACTGTAAGTTATTCGCGGCTAAACGAAGGAAAATATACACTTGAAATAAGGTCAACCAACGCATCAGGCATCTGGAATCATTCCAGCAAGTTAATCGAGATTACTGTTTTACCTCCCTGGTATCGTAGTTGGTGGGCGTACTGCCTTTATATAGCAATGGGAGCTTCGGCCATTTATGGTTATGTATATTATCAAAAAGAAAAAGCCCGGCTGAAGTTTGAAGTCGAGTTAACCTCCCTAAAGGCAGCACAAGAGGCTGAGTTGAATGAAAAGCGGATATCGTTTTTTACCAATATTGCTCACGAGTTAAGGACTCCGCTTACACTCATTGTTAACCCGGTAAAAGATCTGTTAAATAATGACGGCAAAAACATAAACCTGGTAGATGTTAGTGCCGTGCATAGAAATACTCGTAGGCTTTTAAGCCTGGTTGACCAGCTCTTACTATTTAAAAGTGCAGAAAACGAAGTATCAAATCTTAAGCCAGAGGTTCTGGATTTAGGCGAAGTATGTAACGAGGTGTTTTTATGTTTTATCAACCAGGTGAAAGCAAAGGGAATTGAATACACTTTTGATAACAAGGTACATGATTTGAAAATATTTGGAGACAGGGAAAAAATAGAAATTGTATTGTTCAATCTGTTATCTAATGCAATTAAATACGGCGGCGAGAAGGGAACTGTTATTTTAACTCTAAAACAAGATGGCGTAAATGCACTAATGTCAGTTAAAAATACGGGTCCGGTTATTCCTGCAGATATTGGAGAAAAGCTTTTCGAAAAGTTTTTTAGGCTGGGGCAAAGCCAAGCACCCACAAAGAAGAGTGGCTTCGGCATCGGCTTATTCATTTCCAAGCAAATCAGTGAAATTCAGGGTGGTAAGCTTTCTTATAGCAGTACTTCAGAGAAAGGGACAATTTTTGAATACCGCTTGCCATTAAATACTGAAAATATTGATATAAGTACCTCAAAAGAAACCAATCCTTCAAATACTAACCTGTTAGAAGAATTATATGTAGGCCCAACAGACAATGAGGTCAACTCGAAAGAGACGGTGTCAGAAAGTATGAGCCGGGTATATGAGGGGGTAGTAGAACAAAAGCCCAACGTGCTCCTTGTTGATGATGATGCGGAAATAAGGGCTTATGTAAGGCAAATTCTGCAGTCTTCATATAATATTTTTGAATCAGAAAGTGCTGAACGGGCTTCCGAACTCTTGAAAAAGGTGGAGCCGGATATTATTGTATCCGATATTGTGATGGAAGGCATGAGTGGTGTTGAGCTTTGTGCTAAAATTAAAGAATCAAAAGAATTTAGCCATATCCCGGTAATTCTACTAACCGGAACATCTTCTCCGGAAGTAAAATTGAAGGGCATTGAATGTGGGGCAGACGATTATATTACCAAGCCATTTGAAAAGGATCTTTTAATAGCGCGGATAAGAAGTATTTTAAAGGGCCGTGATTCTTTGAAACGTTATTTCTTTAACGAAGTAACCCTGCAGAGTAATAATGAAAAAGTCTCTGAAGAATACAGTGCTTTCCTGAAAAAGTGCATAGATATTGTAGATAAACATCTTCAGGATGAGCAATTTAACGTTAAGGTCTTTGTTAAGGAAATGGGTATGAGCCATTCGAATGTTTTTAGAAAGGTTAAAGCAATTTCTGGATTATCTATAAGTGAATTTATACGCTATATCCGTTTAAAGAAAGCTGCCGAACTCATGATCCAAACCGATATTCAGGTTAAAGAAGTTGCTTACAATGTAGGTATACAAGATGCTCGCTATTTCCGGGAACAGTTTAGTAAGATTTTTGGCTTAAATCCTTCTGACTACATTAAAAAATACCGCCGTACCTTTTTACGTGCTCCGGGAAGTTGATTGGCTGGTTCATATTTGTCCTTGTTATAATCTGGTTAGATAGGTAGATTGATTAAATCGCAGCTTTAAATCTTGCATACCAGGGAATTTTAACATGCTGCGCCTCTTGGTTTAATCTTAGCGTAGCAGAGCTTGACCGCAGAAATATCCGCGTATTCTATTCTTAAGCTAGCTTAGCCAATCAAGCGCAGCCCTAAATCTGGCGGAACGCAGCCTCTCGCTTAATATTGCACTTAAATTAAAAAACGCAACGAGGCTTATTACAATAAATCCAGAAATCTCTGTTATACAGCAATTAAATTGCGTCGCTGCAATATCTACCGCTTATACTTGGTTGCTTTCTCCCCGTTCCCTGGTTCAATTTTTCTCCAATTTAGCCAAAGAGAACGTCGCTTTTCTTTTTTCCTGTTTCGCAGGAGCAACCAATTTATTGTGATAGAATGTCAGAGAAGGTATTATTAAAAGATATTGCTAAGGAGCTGGGTTTATCCGCTACCACCGTTTCATTTATATTAAACGGAAAAGGGCCGGAAATGAAAATAAGTTCGGCATCAATTGAGAGGGTATTTAAGTATGTAAATGAAAGAGGGTATAAAACAAATCATCTGGCAAAATGCCTGGCCACGGGCAAAACCAAAATAATAGGGCTGCTGGTTGAAAAAATATCCGACAATTTTTTTGCTGAACTTGCCTATTACGTTGAAAAGTATGCGGCTGAATATGGCTACAAAATAATGTATTGCAGTACTGACAACGATGATAAAACTGCTCGGGGGATTATCAACATGTTTCGGGAAAGGCATGTTGATGCATACATTATCGTACCTACTCCTGGCATTAAAAAAGAGATTAAAAGCCTCATCAACGACAATATTCCGGTTGTGTTATTTGACCGCTACTATCCTGATGTAGAGTGTTCGCATGTTGTTTTAAATAACTTTGAAAGCACTTATAATGCTACCTGCCACTTAATTCATGAATGCAACAGGTCTCAGATTGCTTTTATTACTATCAATTCTCAACAAACTCAAATGGCGGCACGTCTTGCCGGTTACCATAAAGCAATCCAGGAAAACGGTCTGACGCCGTATGTAATGGAAGCAAACTTTTCTTCGAGCCAAATCCAAACGGAGAAAGACATTTTCAAATTTTTAAAACCCAAAAAAAACCTTGACGCTTTATTTTTTGCCACTAACTATTTGGCAATGGGAGGTTTGAAGGCAACGGCTCAATTGAATCTGAAAGTACCTGATGATGTTGCTTTTTTATCTTATGATGACCAACCTTTTTATTCAGCACTAAGTCCATCAATAACGGGGATAAAGCAGCCCTTAGAGGAGATGAGTGCATCTTTAATAAGTATCCTTATAGATCAAATTAATCAGAACGAACGAATTGTTAATGTTAAACAGTCGGTTTTACCAGCAATCCTAAATGTGAGGGTATCTAGTGGGGCACTTGTTTCTGTTTAAGGTGTAAAAATTAAACAGTTTATTTAGCAGAATTATTGGCCGGCTAATCGTTGAATTGGCTGTATGGGAAGTCGTATGCTTAAGAACTTGGGCCACTGGAAATTCCTTTGCCGAAAATCAGGTTTTATACGCAATGATGATGGCTATTTTAATTAACCATAACGAGCGAATTACCAATGTTAAACAGTCGGTTTTACCAGCAATCCTAAATGTGAGGGTATCTAGTGGGGCACTCGTTTCTGTTTAAGGTGTAAAAATTTAATCAATTTATTTGGCAGAATTATTGGCCGGCTAGTCGCGGAATTGGCTGTAGGAAAAGTCGTATGCTTAATAAGTAGGCCATTGGAAATTCTTTATTTTAATTCCAATTTTTTTTTAAAAAGCTGAGTATTGCCCTCAGCTTTTCGTGTCTTAGAAGAAATCCGAACGGAAAGAGCGGATTGATGGCCAGAGTTTTTAAAGGAAGATAACTAACCTTATTAATAACCAGGATTTGTAGGTGCACCTTTAACACATGCTAGCAGGTCCACGGTATCTGAGTGAAGTCGCCTAATCAAGCTTAGTATCTGAGCACGGCGCTCGATAGATTGCAAATCCAATTGGAAGACCAAAAGAAACAAAAAAAAAATCAAATAAAGTGAGTATTGCTTTTTCTTTTGGTTGTCTTAGGTATGAATTGACAAAAAAGTGTCCTTCGCTTTTGAGTGTCAGAGTTAGAAAAAGCGCTTTACCAATTACAAAAATGCTATTAGTACGCTTGGTTCATGCGTGATATTATAAACCAAACAAGTTATGCGTTTAAATCAATAAATTATGCGTCTCAGGGAATGTCTATGTATTTCTGTTATTTTCTGCTTTCTAAACGGTTACGGTAAGGAAAAAGCTAAGTCTTTGATAAGCTCTTCAAAGCTTAAAGCCGATTCCACTGCCGTTGATTCGTTAAAGAAAGATCTCGTGGTTCAAAGAAATATTGTTGGAGAACAAAAATTTTTTTTGAACAATGCTGGTTCGCTCAATCCAGCTAACCTAAAGTATTTCCCCGGTTCATCTTTGCAGCAGTACCTAAAAGGCGGTGCCGCGGGTGTTTATGTTCAGGAGCCAAGTGGAGAGCCTGGAACCGAACAAAACATGTTCATTCATGGCAGTGCATTGCCTTTACTCTCAGTAAAAGAGGCTTTTCAAACTCAACCACTGGTAGTTATAGATGGGGTTCCTGTTATTTCGAAAGACCATCCATTCGCTTATGACATTCAGTCGCACGAGTATGCCAGAATAGGCACTGCTACTAATGTTCTAAGTTCATTGCAGCCCGAAAATGTGGAGTCCATTCAGGTACTTACAGATCCCGTCGAAGTGGCCAAATATGGAGCATTGGCGTCAAATGGAGTTATTTATGTGAAGACGAAACAGTCATCTGCTCAACGACGGGTAACGGTAAACTCATACGTAGGAATGGCGCAGGCACCTAATGTTACTACTATAAACGGTGCAACTGAACGTGCCTTCAGGATGCCATTTTATAATAAGTATGGAACTTCCCAGGATTTTCAGAACATTCCGGCTTATCTGACGGATTCATTATATAATATTTACTATGGACCATCAAACTGGACCGATTTATATTATAAAAACTCGCTGGTGTATGGATTTGATGCAAGTGCAACCGGTGGAAATGATAGGTCGAACTTCAGAGCCTCTGTTGGAAATCAGCGTAATGGAGGAGTGGCCGATGATACACGTCTTGACAGATACAGTGCAGCTTTTCTTGTCAATATGATTCCTCTGAAGTGGTTAAATGTTACTGCTTCTATTAATGCTAGTCAGGTAATAAGAGGCAGAAATAAATATATGCGCGACCGCTTTGCTGAGGCCCGTTATTTCCCGAATCTAACCAATCCTCCGGCACCGAATAAGGACTATTTTGCACAATTCCAGTCCCAATATGATAAGTCGTTCGACAAGAACAGAAATAACATGGTGAACGGCTTTGCAAACCTGAATGTTACATTAGGAAACTTTTGGGCAAAAACTCAGATGGGAGTAGACTATAACGAAGGATACCGCGATTTCTTCTTTCCAAGCACGCTGATGGAGACAAATAGTTACGTTTCTAACTATTTTGGTTATAACCAAAGATTATCCGTCGAAAATTCCTTAGGCTATAACTTAAAGCCGGGTAAAAATTCCCGCCTTGATTTGGAGTTAGGACAAAACCTCCTGTGGGATACTTACTTTTATAGTTATGGAAATGCTTACAGAGGATCAAATGACTATATTAAAGTTAATCTTCTTTCGGACCCACTTGGTAACTACGCTATTTATATATTCTCCAATCAGTTGCCAACAACCGGAAATGGAGCGTTTCTCAACACGCTTACTTTCCGCTATCTGGACCGTTTAAAAACTAGCTTTGCTTCATTTTATGGTAAAGCGAGCTATTCTTATAAAGACAAATACTTTCTTTCTGTATTGCTGAGAGAAGATGGCGCCTCTACATCGCAACCCACTGATAGGTGGTTCTTTTCCCCAACAATTGCAGCCAGATGGGATGTAAAGAAAGATCTTTTGAATAATAACGAGAAAATCTCAGGACTGAATGTTAATCTGGGTTATTCCCGCTTAGGTAAAACGCAAGCGGACGACAGGTTTGCTGCAGGGCCTCAGTATAGCGTTGACTTGGGCTATTCAGGCGAGAAGAGAATCGGAACATTCTCTGGGGTTTCAACGCTTAACCGGCCTTATTCCACGGGCTGGATTGGATACAATATACCTTGGGCATATTCCGAGCAAATTACAGCTGGAGCAACCCTTGGATTGTTAAAAGACAGAGTTAGTGCCTCAATTCAGTTATATTCAAGGTCAGACAAAGATCAATTGTTGCCTATTTCTGCATACTCAGAATATGGTTATGATTTTGCTTTTCAGTCAGGTATGAACGTCAATAATAAAGGGCTAGATGTCGCAATCTCTGCAAGCCCTTTAAAACCTGGCAGTAAACTAAAATGGACTTCAACTCTGAATTTCAATTTTAACAGAAATGAATTAACAGCATTACCAGGTGGTCGTTCCGAGCTTTCTATAGGTAACAGGTTGCTTCGGGTTGGCAGTCCAATTGATTCTTACTGGTTGTACTATAATGAAGGAATTTACAACACTGAATCTGAAATTCCAGTGAATCCAGCCACCGGGAGGAAATTAAGTATCGATGGTATTGAGTTAAGTAAAGGAGATCCTAAATGGAAGGATTTAAATGGGGATTATATTCTCGATGGGAATGATAAGGTTTTGAGGGGGCATACGTTGCCGGTACTTGCCGGTGGTTTCTCTAATGCCTTCAGCTATAAGAAACTAGATTTTTCATTCAACCTTTATTTCAACTTAGGAAGGGATATTATGAATGAGGAAATGTCAAGAAGGTTCGACTTTGTAAATAATCAGAGTGTTAATAATATAACTTCTGTTAAGGAAGTTACCTTTTGGGAAAAGAGAGGCGACTACTCTAAATACCCGCTGTACAATCCATGGAGCAGTGTTGTGCCATATCGTATGGATCAGGACCTGTTCCTTGAAAATGCATCATTCATAAAATTGAGGTCAGTAACACTTGGTTACGATTTTACAAGTTTCTTGAAAAAGAGCGCTTCGGGAAAGGGAACTAATCTTAAGGGTTATGTAACTGCTAATAACTTATTTACCATTACCAATTATTCAGGAAGGGATCCCGAACTGGTGAGTTACAATGGCTATGATACGGGATATGGAATTACTATACCGCGCACATTCACAGTGGGTTTCAAATTTACTTTATAAGCAAAAGATGATGTTTAGAGCAAAAAATATGTTACAGATTAAAACGAAAATTGCTTTACTGGCAGTATTGGCTATACTATCCTCTTCGTGCAAAAAAATGCTTGATATTGAATCATCACATCTTGTAGGAGAAGAGAATATGTGGCAAAAGCAAGAGGACGCAAGGGCGGCAATTATGGGAATATATGGTTTGGCCCGCGCCGCTGTTGGTGACAATACCCGCCATTGGCTATATGGAGATGTGAGAAAGGCTGGATCCAAGGGGGCTGATTTTGTAAGTACCGGACGTTTGGATATCAAGGCAATTTCTGACAATAATTTGAAGTCATCTTTTCCATTAGTACAATCGTTAAGCAATTGGAGAAGGTTTTATGCTGTAATTAATGCAGCCAATATTTTTATAGAGCGAGCCCCTTCAATTATGGCCAACGATCCACGTTATCAGGCGCCCGATTTAAAGTTGGATCTTGCACATGCACGGCTGTTAAGGGCATTTACCTATTTCTATATGGTAAGGATATGGGGTGATGTGCCGTTTATTATTGCATCGCATGATGACGATTTTCAAAATAAGCCAAGAGAGGACCAGAAAAAGATATTGGCCTTTGTTGAGTCAGAACTACTTGACGTGGCTCCAAGTTTGCCATACGGTTATAACTGGGGAAATCCTGAACAGCCAAGATCCTCATATTACTCAATTGAAGAAGAGATCGCCCGTAAGTCTTCCGCTTACGCTATTCTCGCTCATGTATATGCCTGGCAAGGCAAGTATGCCGAATGTGCATATTGGGCAAAATGGGTCTTAGATAATATGACGAATCCACTAATTGGACCCTCCAACCAATATCAGTTTATGGGTACAGTTGATGATGTCCGCAGAATGTTCAGAGGCGAGTTTGGTAAGTGGCAATTTAATATCATCTTCGGTTTCAGTCGAATGTTTTATAATGGAGAAAGTTTTATTGGAGGTTCCCTGGAAGAATTAACTTTAGCTGCACCTTATATACAGAATAAGACCTTACCATCGATATATGTTTCGAAAGATTCGATACTATCTATATTCAACGAGAATGGCGACACTCGTTTTTCAATCAACTCATTAAGCGGTGCGCCGGTTAGCGACGAAACATTTGGAGCCTTTGACAGGCAGGTGCCAATATTTACTAAGGTGTTTATAATCAGGGACAATTTTCCTCCGGTTAATACTCTTTCAGGTCCAGGTTCTGATGGCGCGATGGCTTCTTTTGGTAGCTCAACTGTATTTACCCGCCCAGAGGATATGTCGCTTCTTTTAGCCGAGGCCAGTGTAGCATTAGGCGATTTTCAAACTGCTCGTACTCAGTTGAATGCAAGGCGTACTGCTCGGAGTTTGCCTGCTTATAATGCGGTTACAAACGGCTCGCTTATCGATGCAATATTTAAAGAAAGACAAAGGGAATTGATTGGAGAAGGCTGGAGATGGTACGATTATATCCGTTACAAAAAGATCAAGAATGATGATCCTGCTTTTATTGCATTGATAAACAATGGGGGAATATATTGGCCTATCTCAGAGGAGATTCTAAAGCAAAATCCGTTGCTAACACAGAATTCTTATTGGTTAAATAAATAATTACACCCACGATGAAAAGATTTACAAATATACTAGGCATGGCTTCGGCAGTACTTTTATTTATTGCTTTTTCAAGCTGCCAAAAGGTAGATGGCGATTACAACGCAGTCAACAAGAGTATCGATAAGTACAATGGGTCAATTTATGACTATTTAAAAAGCAGGCCAGGTGAATTTGATTCGCTACTCGCTGTTATAGACCGTGTTGGCTTGGCAGACACATTGAAAAATCAGCAGGGTATTACTTTTTTTGCAGTTAGAAATGAAAGTTTTCAGCAGGTAGTTAGCCGATACAACCTGTCCAGAAAGGTTCGCAATAAAAAAGCTCTTTATCTGAAAGACCGCACCGTCGAATTTCTCGACAGTATCGTTTCCAGATATATTATAAAAGGTGAATATTTTGCAGATGACTTAAATTTTAATGATGGTTTAAAGCTGAATAGCGTGAAGTGGAAGTATCCAATGTCTGGGAAATTGATTACCGGAAACGCAAGCGGACTGATAAAAGGAGGGCCTGCCTATATTCAGTTTAGTTCAACAAACAGAAGTAGCTATCTCAAAGATTGGGTTAATGCTAATACATATGCAATTAATATTAAAGCCAATAATGGAGTAGTTCATATACTTGAGCCATTGCATCCATTTGGATTTGGTGATTACAGCAAAGCTGTATCTGAACCATTTGATCAAAGTGTTTTTAGGGGAATAGGTATTGAGGCTCCATGGCAGTTACCTTCAGAAGTGGGTAAAACAACTCTCATAGAAGCTGAAGACTTTGATTTCGGAGGCCAGCTTGTTGCTTCTTATGATTTGCCCGGAAGTAATGGTGGGAAAAGTTATCGGCCAGGAGAAGCTATCGATATTGACGTAATGACTTCTGGAAGAGGAAAGACTGATGCAGGAGGTACCTACGGTGATAGTTATTCAATTGGTTGGACAGTGAAGTCAGAATGGGTTAATTTTAGTGTATATGCCCCTGTTGATGGCTACTATACGATCTACTCCAGAGTTGCGAATGGTGATGCCACCAATCCTCTTCAATTTCACTGGGACCTTGACCTTAAAAATGTTAGTGGAACCCTGAGCTTTACAAAAGGAGCTGGGGGGTGGTGGGATTGGCAATCCGTTGTAAGCCCTGAAATTTACATCCCTAAAGGAAATCATATTTTGAGGTTCTATTGGGATACCAATAATGTTCAGTTTAATAATTTTTCAGTGAAGCTCAATCGTCTAAATTAATATGAAATTATTATCAAAATACACAAACAGAGGATTTTCACTTCGCTCCTCGTACCTCTGTTTACTTATTTTCACAATGGCTTCCAGCGGTTGTAAAGATTTATATGATATACCTGAAAATACAGAATATCTGAGCGATAGGGTTGCCCTTTCAACCAAGGATTTTGCCCCGGTTTTAGGCAGGCGGAATCTTATTGGAGGTACGTTAAATGCTGGAGGTTCGTCTACTCCTTTAAAGTTTGAGATAGTCAATTTTAGAAATAGTGATGGCACACCAAACGATATATTGTCTGTAAAGCGTGATGTTAGCATATGGGTCGACGATTATACAGGGCTGGAAAGTAGTGTCGATGAAATTGAAGCCAAGAGGAAGATCGAGCAACGGCCTATCGTTGAAATACGTAGTTCCGGAGATTTTCTTTTCTGGCCTTCGGCAAAAAATGATGTGCTTGTAAATTATCAGGGAGCGACAGCTCCTGCCCTTAGCGCAGGCTATCTGTTTGACGTTAAAGTTTCAAATGGAGGTGGTGAGCGGATTTTAAAAGATTTTACCTTAAAGCCCTTGCGGGAAAGGCCTTATGAGCCATCTGAGAGGAATCAGCTAACAGGTGTTCAGACAGCACCTATTACTCCAACCATTACTAATAACATAACCGGCGTAAATTATAGAAGAATGATGAGCAATACCGGTAACCCAACTTCATGCAATTGTGCCGATACGAATAGGAGAGATGTGCGTGTTATATTTAAAAAGCTGGGTGACGGAAATACGCTAACGTTCAAGTTTCTCGACAAAGATTTCAAACCAATTGACCCTAACCTTTTTAATCTTACCGATTGGAGTAAACTGGTTCACGGGTTTAATATGGTTAAAACTAAGGAGTATGTGAAGTATGATGTAGCTTATCCTATCCCCTTAACAACAAGGCCAACTGCCTACACCACTACAGATGGAGGCTCTGCCAAATTGAGGTTTGGATTCTGGAGGCTTGGTTTCAACGCTGTAAGGATCGAATCTTACATTGATTTTAACTTTCAGATTTACGAAAAGGGAGACTGGGAAATTGCTGTGCAGTTCCGTTACGACACCCCGAAATTTAGCAATGAATAGTAGTCGAGAAAATATTGTAATATGAAAAAAATTATTTTGCTTTTGTTTTTTAGTAGCCTGTTGGTATTACAAGGCTACTCGCAAGAGATTTCTATAAGAGGTACCATAACAGATAAGGAGACGGGTGAGACTTTACCAGGAGCAAGTGTTTTATTGGATAGTAAGCCTCCCAAGTTTCTTGGCTCAACTAAAACCAATGGCCAATTCGCGGTACGTGCTACCGCAAACTCGACTCTAATTTTCCGTTTGTTGGGGTATGCGGACCAAAGAGTTTCACTAAAACCTGGACAAACCGATGTTGACATTAAGCTAAAGCCTTCTTCAAGCATGATTAAGGAAGTCGTTATCAGGGGGTATCAAGCAAAAAGCAAAGAGATATCTACTGGTTCATCAGTAACTGTAACTGGTAAAGAAATACAAGATATACCAGTGTCAAATGCTGAACAATTGCTCCAGGGAAAGGTTGCAGGTCTGAATGTTCAAGTAAATACAGGCGCTCCTGGGTTTCGGGGGTCGGTGTCCATACGTGGGGTATCAACGCTTTCGGTAAGTGGAAGTGGGGATAACTCTTTTTTAACACCAACCTCTCCATTGTATGTAATTGATGGAGTGCCTATTGACGCCGATAATTCCACTGATTATGGTTTTAATTCAGTTGATGGAGTAAGTCCTTTATCAACGATTCCACCTGAAGATATTCAGAGTATAGAGGTTTTGAAGGATGCGCAATCCACCGCGCTCTATGGCTCTCGAGGTGCATATGGTGTTATCATAGTTACTACCAAACGAGGTACTTCTAAAGTTCCGCGTGTTAGTTTAGTTTCAAACTTTTATCTTAATACACCTCCCAAATTGAGAGATACATATGGAGGGCAAGCCGAAAGAAGGGCTAAACTTGGGCAGCTGGCAAAGTATGGTGATGATCCTACACGATTTTCCTACCTGTTGGTAGATAGTTTAAATCCTTACTATAATAACTCAACAAACTGGCAGTCAGTTTTTTATGGATCCACATATAATCAAACTCAAAACCTAATGGTAGATGGCGGTGACGATGTGTTTAATTATAAAACTAATTTCAAGTATTATAGCCAAAACGGAATTTTAGAAAACACTGGGTTCAAATCATATTCGGCTACTATGAATATGAACTATATCCCAAACAAAAAGTTCAAGATATTTTTCAATGTTTTCTCTTCGCTAGGAAAAAGGAGTGCCGGTAGCGGAATAGGTTTATTGCAAACAGGCGTTGCAAGCAGCTCCAATACATCATCTTTATTGCCGGGGCCTTCGCTCTTTCAGGCAACAAGTGGCGTGCTATCGGCATTCGAAGTAAAAAATGATAATGCTACCAAGAGCCTTAGAATCAATACAGATTTTAGTTTTACGCCGGTTAAAGGACTTACTTTAAGTTCAATGGGGAGCTATGACTTCGCTCGTGCAACAGACGATACCTTTACCCCTGCGATAGCTAACAATAACTTCGCAAAGGTTTATTCCTTTTTTCAGCGTAAATCTTCCTTATATAATCGGAACACGGTAAGTTTCAACAAAACATTGGGCTATTCGCATAATTTTAATCTGATAGTATTTAATGAGCTTCAGAAAAAATCTTTACAAGGGGGATACATTCAGCAGTTTGGTACAGCCAATGATCAGATTGAAGGTCCTTTAGGTAGCAACACTCGGAATTCGAGAGGTGGTGGCGTGTTGGATAACTATAATGATGTTAATAGTGTTTCATTTGCAGGTGCCTTCTCTTACGATTTTAACAGAAAGTATATTGTGGATTTGAACCTAAGGTATGATGGAAGTTCTTTATCAGGATTTGACAATCCATATACACAAAATGCAGCTGCTGGTGTAAGGTGGAACTTTAACAAGGAAAAGATTTTCCAAAATGCCGATTGGTTGACTCTTGGCTCATTACGTACTAGCTGGGGACGGGTAATAAGCCCTGCTGGAGATATTTTTAGCTTGTATGGAAATTATGTGCCTACTGGAAATTATCTTGGAAATGGTTCCATTGGAATTGATTACAATGGTGCAATTCCTAATAATACTCTTAAGCCCACTACGTCAACAACCTACAATTTTGGATTAGATCTGGCATTTTTCAATGACCGCTTGAGGTTTACTTATGATACCTATACACGTGCTGTAGCTAATATCTTGGGTTCAACTACTTTATCAGCCAACTTAGGCTTTGCAACTTTATTGGACGACCAGGGAGAAGTGTTGAATTATGGGCATGAATTAAGTGTTGATATAAGGCCTTTGGCAAGAACAAGTAAGGTAAGCCTTTCCTTCAATGTTAACGGAGCTATTAATAAGGCTGTAACCCTTAAGCTTCCCGGAGGATTTAATCAAATCCAGTCAGGGTCTATAATTAAGCGCGTTGGAAATAATCCTTTTGCCCATAACCTGGTTGTTTCGGATGGGGTATATACCAGAAATGACCAAGTGCCGGTTGATCCATTTACAGGTTTGCCATTCCGCTCTTCAGCAAACTCTACCGCATATTTCAAGGAGGGCGATCCAAGATGGAGAGACCAGAATGGCGATTATATTATAAATGATAATGACAGGCAAATGGCGGGAGACCCGGTGCCTCTTGCTGTGGGCGGGCTTACAACACAAGTTGGTTACAAAGGCTTTTCTTTATTTGTTACCTGTGCTTATACTTACAAACGGTCAATCATAAACAAAGCTCTTTCTGATAGAGTAAGCCTAATGTCTAACCCATACGGATTTGGCCCAATGGTTAATATTGACGATGTTGATTATTACCGAGGAGCTGGGGTAAACGCAACGTTTGCCGATCCTTACAACTATAGATCTCAAATAAGTCCATTTAGATGGGATCAGACTTCTTTCTTTGAGGATGGGTCTTACTTTAAAATAAATACAGCAGTTTTAGGGTATACGTTTAATAAGAATTTTGTTAAAAGGCTTAATATCAATAATCTAAAGGTGTTTGTTTCTGGTTACAACTTATTTACTTTCTCAAAGTATTCAGGTCCGAACCCGGAACTTGCTACCGATTTAGGATTTGATCGGTCTGACGGTTATCCAGTAGCACGTACATACAATGTGGGTTTAAACTTACAATTGTAAAAGGGAGTATCTGTTAATTAGAATTCATAGAAGTGGCATTTTGCCACTTCATCTGTGGTTCCTAAAAGAAAAATATAACGAAATGAGAAAGTATACAGCAATTTTATTGCTCCTTTTAATAGTTCATGCCGGTTGTAAAGACTTCCTGAAAGTTGAGCCTTTGCATAAGATTAGTGGAAATATCTACTGGAAGAGTAGGGCCGATGTTGAGGCTTTTACTCTCGACTTGTATATGCAGTTTAAAAATAAACTGATGAGTACTAGTTTTTTACCTGCTACAGGAGATTTACGCTCTGGCTTTATAAAAACAGCTGAGAGTGCAAACTCTAATCTTGCCGCCGAAAGAAATCGACGACTGGTTTATAATGTTCTGGCGGTTAATGACCTAAAAACTGTTTTGTCAACAGGAAAGGCATGGAACGACATGAATCTTGCGTCCATCACAGCCTGGAGAGACTTCTATAAGGTAATTCAAGGCTCCAATTTATTGATGGAGCAGATGAACACTGAAATTCCTGGAATTTCGGAAAGTGATAAGGATCAGTACAGGGGGGAAGCCGCTTTTCTGCGCTCTTTGGCCTATTTTATGATGGTTAGAATCTATGGAGACGTACCATATTATACAGAGGCATATATGAAAGATGCTCTTCCAAGAGAAAATATGGTTAGCGTTATCAATAAATGCATAGCGGATGTCGCAAAGTATAAAGACGGCATGCCCGTGTCGTTTCCTGATCCTGCATTTCGTGCCGTTAGAGCTACCAAAGGTGCTGCCCTGGATCTTTTGATGAATATGAATATGTGGAATGCTGGATTTGACAAGGCGAATGCTCAAAAGTATTATCGTGCTGCAGCAGATTACGGAAAAGAATTAATCGACTTAAATGCTTATCAATTAGTATCACTGGAAAATTTTAGAGATGTAACGAGAGGAAGAAGTGTGGAGGGAATATTTGAATTTAATCAGAGTATTAATTATGGGCAAAATCCGACGAATATTTATTACCTGGCTTTTTTTGGAGAAATGATGTTAAGAATACCCAATAAAGGTGCGGGAGATAACAATATTTCAAGCCATGCTTTCTTCAAGCCAACCTATATAGC
>CBIHNR010000096.1:0-20942 GCA_966211215.1 uncultured Pedobacter sp. | reverse complement strand
TGATTAGACAATGCTATATAATTCTTATTTTCAAGACTTTTCAAACTGATATTTAACACTGTAGGATGCAACCTCATCCGTGAAAATAAAAGTTGCCAGCCTGATCCCTCGATATTCAAGGCAAGAGTATCATCATGCAATGGATGATAAGCCTTATGAACGGGTGGATCTGTATAGTTAATTTTAACCTTTATAGTGTATAAGTACCGGTTAGAAAGGGCGAAAAACAACCATGCAAAAATAGCCAGCAATAAGCTTGACAGGAAAACTGAAAGCCTTTTTCTTTCGAGCCGGTTAAGTGTTAAAAATGGCATTGTAACAAAGTTACATGAGGATTTGGCTTAAACAAGGCTTGCTTAAAATAAAAATGCCGCCCCGAAGGCGGCATTTTATTCAAGTAAACTCTTTAGACTAAGCTTTTGATGGTGGGTTAAGGGCTTTAGAAGCGTCTAATGAAACCGCAGATTTATCAAAACGGATGCGAGCGCCGCTCTCTACCTCAATCACTATAGTTGCATCGTTAATATCGGTAATACGGCCATGAATGCCTGCTGTTGTAACTACTTTATCGCCTTTCTTTAAGGCTTCCACGAATTTTTTCTGCTCCTTAGCCTTGTTCATTTGCGGACGTATCATGAAGAAATAAAATACCACGATAATTAATACCATTGGTATAAAGTTCATCAAGCTGCTGCCGCCGGCTTGTAGTAAAATGTTAGTTATCATTTTTTAATTTGTTAAGATCTATTTTTTTGCGACCACTTCGCCTGTTAAATATACTTCTGTAGCGGTCGGAACTGTGTTTGAGGTTACGGTAACTACTTTATTTTGCATGCCCGACTTCCCCTGGCTATTAAAAACAACTTTAATTACAGAGGTTTCCCCAGGGATGATTGGCTTATGTGGAAACTCAGGCACGGTACAGCCACAGCTTGCAGTTGCATTTGAAATAATTAAAGGGGTTTTTCCGGCATTCGTAAACTTAAAATCGTATGAAACCTTTTCTCCTTCTGTTATTTTGCCGAAATCGTAACTGGTTTTCTCAAATTTAATAATGGGTGCGTTCTCAGGGTTTGAAGCAGTGGCAGAATCAGCAGCGGCACTGTCTGCACCCGACGCTGTTTTATTTCCGTTACTGCATGATGAAAACATCAAAGCAGCTGCTGTTATAGCTATTAAAATTCTCTTCATATTATTTTATTCTATTAAGCCTCTACCTACTTTTCTGATTTTTCCAGCTATTTTCAGCTCAGCCAAAATTTTGTCTAAAATACCATTTATAAAGAAATTACTTTTAGGGGTACTAAATTCTTTTGCAATTTCGATATACTCATTCATGGTAACCTTTACAGGAATTGATGAAAAATGTGCAAGCTCTGCCAAAGCCATCTTCATCAACAGGATGTCAATTATTGCAATTCGCTCAGCCTCCCAGTTCTTAGTTTTTTCTGATATATATCCCTGATATTCCTCGTCGTAAGCAATCACTTTATTAAACAGGTTTATAATAAAATCGCGATCTTCTATCCAATCGGGACTAATTTTAGCAAGTTTATTCTGATTGGGTTCCTCACTTTGAAAATTGCTGAAGGTTTTTGCTACCATTGCATCAAGCACATCTTTATCTACCGGCCAGTTAATGAATTTCTCTTCAAAAACCTGCTCAACCGATGGAGTTACCTTTATAATCTTTTTATAAATAAACTTAATGATGTCTTTTTCTGCCCGTAAAGAATCTTCCGTAGAAGTTAAGTAGGCTGCATATTCCGGAGTATCTTTTAAGATGTTAAAAACAGTTTTAGAAACCTCGGGATCGAAACTCCAGGCAACTGAATACTTTTTCACTTCGCGCTGAAACTCCACATTTTCACGAAGCGCCTTTATAAACTTATTTGAATGAAGCTTGGTGTTAGCATTCAAATCACTTTCAGAAGGCAAGTAACGATTAGCTCTTTCATCTGCATCTGTAAGCACGAAATCGGCAGTATCAACAAGTAAAGCTAGTAGCCAGATGTACGTTTCATACACCTCATCTACACTTTCTAGTACCTTCTTCTCAAAAACCTTTACCGATTTGTTTTCCGACAAGTTGTACGCATACAAAACTTGTAACACCTTCACTCTGAGCTGCCTTCTATTTAACATGTTATAAGAACGATTTGGATATAAATTACCTAACTAATAGGATGCTTTAATTTTTTTTATGTCAGCAATACGCTTCTCAGCTATAATGGCCGCCGCTTTACTGGTTGGAATATTTTCTTCCCTTGATTTTTTCAGTACTGAGCGGGTTGCCGCATAAATATTTTCGGCAAGCTGCATAGTACGTTTGCGGCTATAAGCTGATGATAACTCCGAATAACAGTTAATCATCCCACCGGCATTGATTAAATAATCGGGCGCATACAAAATGCCTTTTTCAAGAAGCATTTGTCCGTGCAGATCCTCTTCGGCCAGCTGATTATTAGCCGAACCTGCAATGATTGCACATTTCATTTTGCCAATGGTTTCTGTGTTTAAAATGCCACCTAACGCACAAGGCGCATAAATATCAAAGTCCAGGTCTAGCAGATTATTGTTTGACACAGCTTGGGCACCGTATTTTTTTGCCACTTGCCTTAGCCTATCGTCGTTAATATCGCTTACGTAAACCTGCACATTTTCATCGCGAAGCAAACGAACTAAATTTTCACCTACCCCGCCTGCACCCTGAACGGCAACAGAACGGCCAGCCAGCGAATCTGTACCAAATACTTCTTTTACACAAGCTTTGATTCCAAGCAAAACGCCTTTAGCTGCAACAGGAGTTGGATCACCACTTCCTCCTAAAGATTCTGGAAGTCCGGCCACATGGTCGGTTTCCATTCGGATATACTCCATATCTTTTGTATCTGTCCCCAGGTCTTCGGCGGTAATAAATGAACCATTAAGATTTTTTACAAAGCGGCCGTAGCGGCGCATTAATGCTTCACTTTTTTCTGTGCGATTGTCGCCAATAATTACAGCCTGCCCCCCACCTATATTTAAACCGCTTATGGCGGCTTTATAGGTCATGGTGCGAGAGAGCCGAAGTACATCTTTCAATGCCTCCATTTCTGACTTGTAAGTCCACATCCGGGTCCCTCCAAAAGCCGGGCCCAGTGTTGTATCATGAATTGCAATAATTGCTTTTAAGCCGGTGTCTTCATCACTGCAAAACACTACGTTTTGATGAGATCTTTTGCTTAGCTGATAAAAAACAGAACTTTCTTCGAAAACCTTTGGCGACATATTTTGCGATAGGGGCTTGTGCCGCAAAAGTACTAAAATTATGTACAAGTACAGCTAACAGATTAAATACTTAGCTTTGCAAACCGCGATAGATGAAAGAACTTGCCTACTTAAACAGATTCTTCTATAAATACCGCTGGCGATTGGTGCCTGGTATCATATTCGTTATCATTTCGAACATTTTTGGTGTACTGCCGGCACAGGTAATTCGTATTGCGTTTGACCTTGTAAATGAAAACATAAGTACTTATAAACTTTTTTCGGGCTTTAACCGGCAGCAACTGGTTTACGATATTTTCACTTCCAGCCTTTTGTTTTTTGGAGCATTAGTCCTTGTGCTGGCTTTGCTGCGAGGCTTGTTCTTATTTTTTATGCGGCAAACGATCATCCTTATGTCGCGACATATTGAGTACGATCTAAAGAATGCTATTTACCAGCATTACCAGCAGCTCTCAACAAGTTTTTTTCGCCGCAACAATACCGGCGATTTAATGAATCGGGTAACCGAAGATGTTAGCCGTGTGCGCATGTATGTCGGCCCAGCAATTATGTACACCATTAACACAGTGGTGTTATTTTTATTAGTGATTATCTCGATGGTTGGAGTAAACCTGAAACTGGCATTTTTAAGCGTTTTACCCCTGCCAGTACTAGCTCTAACTATTTATTACGTACACAACATTATCAATAGCCGCAGCGAGCGAATCCAGGAAAAACTGTCGAACCTTTCTGCTTTTGTACAAGAAAACTTTTCGGGTATACGAGTTATTAAGTCTTACGGCCGTGAGAATGAAATCAGGAAGAAGTTTTCTGAAGAAAGTGAAGAATACAAGCACACCTCACTAGCCTTAACCCAAGTACAATCTTTATTTTTTCCTGCCATACTTTTTTTAGTGGGTTTAAGTACAATAATTACGGTTTATGTAGGGGGCTTAGAAGTAATGAAGGGCAATATCACGCCTGGCAACATTGCCGAGTTTATTGTGTATGTAAACCAGCTAACTTTTCCTGTGATGTCTTTAGGGTGGGTTACTTCCCTTATCCAGAGAGCAGCAGCATCACAAAAAAGGATTAATGAATTTTTAAATACAGAACCTGAAATTACATCGAATCCAGAGAAGAGTCTTAATCTCCAGGGGCACATCGAATTTAAAAATGTAAGTTTTACCTACCCAGACACCGGGATTAAAGCGCTAGATAAGATATCATTCAATGTAAAGCCCGGCGAATTTCTGGCTATTACAGGCAGGACTGGTTCCGGGAAATCCACGCTGGCTAACCTTATTTTGCGCATGTATGACATAGAAAGCGGGCAAATTTTTATTGACGGACAGCCCATTAATGAAATCAGCCTAAATTCGTACCGAAGCCAGGTAGGTTTTGTGCCTCAAGAGGTTTTTCTTTTTTCGGACACGATTGCAAATAATATTTCTTTTGGAGAAAGTTCCATTAACAAAATAAAGGTTGAGGAAGCAGCAAAAGATGCCGCCGTATACCGCAATATCATTGAGTTCGAAAATGGATTTGATACGATGATAGGCGAACGGGGCATAACTTTATCCGGAGGGCAAAAGCAACGTGTGTCAATTGCCAGGGCTTTAATCAAAAATCCCCAGCTTTTATTATTTGACGACTGCCTTTCTGCCATCGATACCCGTACAGAGGAAGAGATATTAAACAATTTGGGCAAAAAAATGTTGGGCAAAACGACGATACTTATTTCGCACCGCATTTCTACCATTAAAAACGCCGATAAAATTATTGTTTTAGACGAAGGAAGGATAATAGAACAAGGAAATCATGACGATTTAATGCAGGCAGGCGGCGCTTACCTTAAATTATATGAAAAACAATTACTTGAGGAACAACAGGCTGACTCTGTTTAAGTGTTAAAACACGTAAAAACAACCGAAATAGTATTTTGAACTTAAAAAATTTTTACTTTATATTTACCGCAAGCAAACTTTAACTATAACATGGGAGATTTTGAAAACAAAGAGAGAGAAGAGGTTTTTTCAAAAAAAGTAAGAGCTGGTAAGCGTACCTATTTTTTCGATGTAAAAGCAACTCGTTCAAACGACTATTACATCACTGTAACTGAAAGTAAAAAACGTTTAGAAGACGGAGTTTTTGTAAAACACAAGATATTCTTATACAAAGAAGACTTCGAGAAATTCAGCGAAGGCCTGAAAGAAACTGTTGACTATATTAAAGCCAATCAGGATGTAGTAGAAAAGAGATACGAATTTAGTGAGCATGGCATTGATTCTGCTAAATCTGAAGACGATTTCTCTTTCGATATTTAATATAAAAATTCCCCGCTAAAAAATATTTAACCATTCTGGCATCGCCGGGATGGTTTTGCTTTTTATAAGCCAGCCTCCAGCACAATATTCTTATCTTTGCGCAAATTTTCAGTTATGGCCTCTTTGGCATCCGATAAAAATTTTCTTGGATTAGAGTCTGAATCTTTATATGCTTATGAATCAAGCAAAGTTGTAATCCAACAAGTTCCCTACGAGTATACTTCATCCTACCTACAGGGCTCTGCAAAAGGCCCGGAAGCTATAATTAAGGCATCGGCTTATGTGGAATGCTATGATGAAGAGCTGGATTTTGAAGTGGTTGAAAAAGTAGGAATTGCAACTCTTCCTCCCCTCAATTTTGACGACATAATTGACGATAAAGCTGTTAATCTCATTGAGGAGAATACGGAAAAGCTCTTAAATGATGACAAATTTGTGGTTTCTTTAGGGGCAGAGCACACCGTAACACTCGGCTTTGTTAAAGGCTTTTTAAAAAAGTACCCCGATTTAAGTATTCTTCAAATCGATGCCCATTCTGATTTGAGGGAAAGCTATCATGATAATATCTACTCGCACGCTTCGGTGATGGCCAGGGTTAACGAACTCGGGCTAACCATTTGCCAGGCGGGCATAAGGGCTCAATGTAAAGAAGAAGCTCAATTAATTAAGGATTCTAAGAATATCCATACTTTTTACGCTCACCAAATTCGCAGTAATCCATTATGGATTGAGGAATTGGTAGCTCCTCTGGGTAATAATGTCTATATAACGATAGATGCTGATGGTTTTGATCCGTCTATAATGCCTGCGGTGGGTACAGCCGAACCCAATGGACTGTTCTGGCATGAAACACTTGAGCTTTTAAAGAAAGTTTTTAAGGAAAGAAATGTGGTGGGATTTGATGTAGTTGAATGTGCGCCCATTAAAGGGAGCATTCTTTCTGAGTATACCTTGGCGAAGCTTGTTTATAAGCTGATTGGCTATAAGTTTGTAGGGTAAGTGGCTTTACTAAAAACTTTGCACTCTTTTGCCGTGATGACTAGGAGAGTAAAGCAGTGAATGTGGCTAAAGCCTTCTTTTTATGCATTTCTTATCCGTCAGCTGAAGCAGACGGCAATAGATACCCCTTACCGGTGCTTTCATGGGGCGCAAAGCAGGCTAATCCACTTGTCATCTCGAGTAAAGAGCTTTTTTACAAAAAGCAAAATATAGAGATGACATCTGGTACAATACCGGCTAGCCCGCTTTGTCATTCCGACGATAGGAGGAATCCTAAAGCGCTTTGTTATATTGCTTAAGATCTCTCCTTAGGTCGAGATGACAAAATGCCAAACATGCAACTCACTGAAGATAAACAACATATAAATAATGTCATTATAACGAAAGGAGAGAACTTAAAGCGCCTTATTATGTGTATAGCCTTAAGGCCTCAATGCTACTTCGTGGTCTCCTATCGTCGAGACGACAAAACGCCGAAAATGCAACTCGTTAAAGATAAGCAACATACAAATGATGTCATTATAACGAAAGGAGAGAACCCAAACGCGTAGATAAAGCCGCTTGGGTCCCCTCCGAATCAGGATGACAAAATATTAAAAAAGAACAGCTTAAAACATCCTGTTATTGCTTTATAAATTTCAGGGATGATTTTATCAAGCCATTTTGAAACGTCAATATATAATTCCCGGGAGGGAGCATAGAAACATCAACATCCTTTGATACCGTTGTTCCTTTACCAGGCGTCAAGCTATATACTTTTCGGCCATTAAGATTAGCAATGCTGATGACTGCTCCGAAGACTGCCTCTGGGTGAGTAATATTTACGCTATGCAACGCAGGGTTAGGATAAACAACTAATATTTCCGATCCGATATTTGCTACTGATATTATATTACTGTACGCAAATGCTCCATCCAAATCAATTTGCTTCAGGCGATAATATGAGGTTGCCGGCAGTGGGTTGAGGTCAGTAAATGAATATGAATTTAATCCACTTATATTTTTAGCGAGACGCTCTCCCTGTTTTGTGAAGTGTTTGCCGTCAGCACTTCTTTCAACCTCAAAATTCTTGGTATTTATTTCATTGGTTGTGGACCAACTTAGCTTTACTGCTTTAGTTAGCCCTTCTGTTAATGCTGCTTTAAAGGATACTATTTTCAACGGCAAACTTGAAGGCTTGGCAAAAAAATCTACCATATTGGCACCAGCAAACATGGGTACAATAGTACGCACTGCAGATGCCGGAAGAGCATCGTAGCTATAATAGCTTTTAGGGTCGAATACTGTAGTTGGATTAAGCTCATCAAATTTAACAGACCTGCCACCCGGATTTAACATAGCTGGGTTTATTTGCGAGGTAATAACCGGCAAACCGCTATCATCGTACTCGTTTCCAACCTGTTTTAATCCTTTAGCGGGATAATTGCCAGTTTTTGAGGTAAATCCATCATCTGTATTATTTCCAAAAACGGTTTTAAATTCTGTTGAGGTTCTATCGGCGTACATCGCCCAGCGGGTATTCAGAAAGAAGTTATTTTCAGCATAAATTTCAGCGTTGTTTGCAGCCACCATTCCATATAACTGCACATGTTCTTCTAGGTTATTAAGTGTATGTACCTGCCCAAACCTTACTCTTGGGTTACGTGAGTTGGTATGGTAAAAGTAATTACAGTAATAGGTTACTTTCAAGCGGCCCGTATCTTCAGCACCATTGCTGTCTGAATGCCCAACCAAACCTGTTTTCCAGCTGTTACGGTATTTGGTCCATGAAATAGTAACATAGCTTGCTCCTGCTTTTACATCAATCCCTCCATCAGGATGTTCATGGTCTGCTGGCATGGTTGTAGGATGGCCAACTGTACAATGATCAACCCAAATATGATGCGTTTCCGGCTCACCGATATTAATACCGTCATCGTAATAATCCTGAAAAGTGATGTTACGAATAATGATGTTCCATCCTCGTTTGATATTGATACCAAAATTTAACACTACATTTTTTCTCCCGATCAGGGTTAAATCTCCCTGCTCTTGAATGGTTAACATGGAATTGGCCCATGAAGCTGTGGTTCCATTTGCTCCCGTATAAATGCCTTCCTCCAAAACAATGGTTAAAGGGCGGTTGTGGTATGATTTGTATTTGATACGATCTTGTAATACCTGGCATAGCGCCGGAAACTCTGATGGCCCATTAATAATTACGGTATCTGTCCCTAAAGTTCCGCCGGTGGTTGGCCCTGTAAAATTATCAGCGCTCACAGATGCAAAACCTACCACTTTATTAAAATCAATGGAAATATTTGAGGAGAAGGCAGCTGTAACACTTTTATCAGCATCCATTGTGATGCTTTGAGTTAATGTGTTGCCGTTTAATGCACCGGCCCATCCCTGGAAAGTAGAGCCCAAAACAGATTTAGCAGTTAAGTTAACCACTGTTCCCGCTGTGTACTCCCCTCCTGCCGGACTTATTTCAACGTCGCCTATGCCTGCTTTTGTAATATTCAGTTTATAAGTGGCTATAGCATTAAAGTTGGCTGTGATATTTTTATTGGAATTCATTACAACCAGCACCGGGTTAGTATTTCCTGTTAAATCGCCTGTCCAGTTGTTAAATGCCAAATTGGGTTTGGACTCTGCCAGCAAGGTAACGGTTTCGCCTTCAAAATATTTGTTATCAGTCCTGGCAGGCGAAACGCTGACATTCCCAGAATTTGTTCCGTTTAGGCCTAAGGTATAAGAAGCGCAAGGATTGCCGGTTAATGCAAGTTTATCCAGATTTGGGCCGTCTGTTGTTTCCCAGATAATTTTAATTTTGTTTACTCCCGCGGTTAATGAAAGCACCGCAACAACTTCAGCCCATTCTGAAAATACAGCAGTACGTGGAAAATCGAGGTATTTAACAAAAGTATCGTTAAGGTAAAGGCTTCCAGTCCTTGCTTCATCTTTTGCCAGAGAGTACCTGAATTTCGCAGTTTGGGTGCCGGCCTGTGGCTGGCAAACGGTGAAGATGATTGAATTTTCGCCACTGGTAAGAAAATCAACAAAGCCTGTCCCTGTATAATTTGCGTGCTGGCTGTCTACCTTACCGGTAAACTCGGCTCTTTCGGCCTGAAAATCGTAATATAAAGCGTTCGGATCTACCTTATTTACAATTACCTGCCATACTTTGCTGGAATTGTCCTGGGCTGTTACGGTGTAAGAAATCGCCTGGCTAAAATCACGCTGGGTGTTAGCCAATGGGTTAACAGTTGCATAGTCAGAAATGGAAAGCGTTAATGGGCTCAGGTTTGTTAAATCTGCCGATTGAGGCATAACAACTGTTATTGTGCTTGCTGCAGAATTGATGCTCGCGTCCCCAATCTGCTCGTTAGATAATTTAAATGCGGTAATTTCTTTCAACGTGGAAGCAAGCGGTGTTATATTTACTTTCCATGTTTTTGAGGTTACCCCATCCTGAGCTGTAACTGTATAGACTACCTCACCAGAAAAATCACGGGAAGTAGTTGCTACCGGACTTATTGTTGCCTGATCTGAAAGGGTGATTGCCTGCGGTACCACGGCAGTTAAATTCATCCCCACTGGAACGTTAACCGAAATTGTACCGCTACTTGAGTTAATCACTTCGCTGCCTAACTGACCGGATATTTTAAACTCAGTTATCTCTGCTGCAGAACTTAGGGCATTTGTGGCTTCGGCATATAAATCGTGTATCTGTAGGTTTCCACTTGTGGGAATAATCCGGACACTTACCGGCCCCGTGCTTAATATCTCTGGAAATAAGGTTGCGATATTGAATGATGCAGCTCCAAGAACTGATATTGTGCTGCTTGCAAGAGTATAATCTGTAGCACCATTCTTTTTATACTTAATAGTTACCGTTCTTGTTGAGGAGGCTGAGGTTGATTTCATGTTCAGAGTAAAAGCGCCACAGCTTGTTAAATCAACCTGCAGGTATTCGTCTTTATTAATTTGAATCATACCCTTAGAGCAAACTCCATCAGCTGCTTTGGTAATTGTACCAGACAGTGGTGTTGCGTTGTTACCGCTAACACCCGTCGGCAGAGTCACCGTCTGAAAATTAAAATTAATTAACACGTCACCTGCAAATACGCCATGGGTTAAGAGCATAAGCAGCATGACTAAGAAATTCTTAGCGTAAATCTTATTCATTCGTTTGATTTTTTAGGTTGAGCCTTATTTGGTTGTGGCTAATTGTTAGTTTATAAATTGCAAGTGTTCGAACGGCTTGTAAAACGGTTATAATCAACACACTTGACAACTTTTTCAACCTAAATTAAAAGAACTTTCGAGGACTGGAGGGCTTTAGGAATACAAAATTTACGCAATCGTTAACGGGAACGATGCCGATAACTGGATTGTGGCCGTTTTTAATCTTGCAGCGAATTTATACTATGTCCTTTGAACATATTTACTTATCGTAACATAGACAAACCGCTGAAACTGGAGGGTACATGATTTGAATATTAATACCTTCCAAATGCTATTTACTATAGTTATCTTTGCGCCGAAATTAATTGGCATAAAAACGAGGCCCAAAAGCCTTAAACACAGATATAATCGTAAATATTAATGGCATTACAATGCGGAATTGTTGGCTTGCCCAACGTAGGAAAATCAACTCTTTTTAACTGTTTATCCAATGCAAAGGCTCAGGCGGCGAATTTTCCGTTCTGTACGATTGAGCCCAATGTGGGTGTTATCACCGTTCCGGATGAGCGTTTAACCAAGCTTTCTGAATTAGTTAATCCCCAGAGAGTTGTTCCAAATACTATTGAAATTGTTGATATAGCGGGGCTTGTTAAAGGAGCGAGCAAAGGCGAAGGACTGGGTAATCAATTCCTGGGAAACATTCGTGCAACTAATGCCATTATCCATGTTTTACGTTGTTTTGACGATGGTAATGTAGTACACGTTGACGGTTCTGTAGACCCTATTCGTGATAAAGAAATTATAGATACCGAACTTCAGCTTAAAGATCTGGATACTGTTGACAAGCGTATTCAGAAGGTGGAGAAGATGGCAAAAACCGGTGGCGATAAAAACGCGAAAAAAACTTTTGAGATTTTGAGCGTGGTTAAATCTCATCTTGAATCTGGAAAGTCAGTACGTACAGCGCCAATCAGTGAAGAAGACCAGGAGTTTATTGCTGACCTCAGCCTGCTAACTGTAAAACCTGTTTTATACGTGTGTAATGTTGAAGAAGCATCTGTTAACACAGGAAACGCTTACGTTGAACAGGTAAAAGAAGCTGTAAAAGATGAAAATGCAGAGGTGCTGGTTATTTCTGCAAAAATTGAATCTGAGATTGCTGAACTTGACAGTTACGAAGAACGCCAAATGTTTTTAGCCGACCTTGGCTTAGAGGAGTCTGGGGTTGCTAAACTAATTCGTGCGGCTTATCGCTTACTAGACTTATATACTTATTTTACTGCTGGTGTTCAGGAGGTTCGTGCCTGGACAATTACCAAAGGATTTACTGCTCCGCAGGCAGCCGGTGTTATCCATACTGATTTCGAAAAGGGCTTTATCCGTGCTGAGGTGATTAAATACAATGATTTTGTTACCCTGGGTTCTGAAGCGGCTTGTAAGGAAGCTGGCAAACTGAGTGTGGAAGGTAAGGCTTATGTAGTTGATGACGGCGATATTATGCACTTTAGGTTTAATGTGTAAAAACGCTTTGCTAGAAATAACATTAATGAAAAAGCCCCAATTGGGGCTTTTTCATTTTGAATATCTTCGTTTTTTCGCAGAGTCTGGAGACTCTTTTCCATTCGTTAATCCGTAGTCTCGCTTCGCTAAGACTACGGACAGGCGCTTTGCTGTTTTCATAAGGTTACTTATTTCATTAAATACTTATCAAATTCCTTTAATAAAGTAGAAACCTGGCTTGGGCGAGGAGCGTTTTTGTTTACCACCTGGCCTTCGGTATTCAGTAGCAAATAATGCGGAATACCATTAATACCGAATTTACTACAGAAGTCCTCGTAGGTTTCGCGGTTTACGTAATAATGGTCGCCTTGCACGTTGTATTTCTTGATGCAATTTTCCCAGGCTTTTTTCTCTCCGCTTCCGCAGAAGTACACGTATACCACATCCTTTCCCTTGCTAGCCTCTTTCATAGCAGGAGACTTTTCTAATTCATCCCGGCAGGGGCCACACCATGGCGCCCAAACATCTATATAGATTAATTTGCCGGCATGCTTAGTGGCTATATTCTTAAGCCATTCATCTGCCGAACCTTCTGGAGCTTGGGTTAGACTCGCATATTTAGGTAGCGGTTTGGATAGCTCTTCCTTAAATTTCAGGTAAGGCTTTTCAAGATGGGCCATCGCATCCTTATCCATCTGTGCCTGAACCAGGCCATCCCAATGCGATTTACTCGCCTCCTCGTTTTGGGACTCAATGCTTTGGTAAAATTGTTTGCCCAGAACAAGCTGTTTCATGAAAGTGGCGTCTTTCAAGGTATCGAAACGAGAAAGCTGCTGTTTCAAATAGGCTTGAGTAAAAAGATAGTTGGATAAAGCTGTATTCCGTGAGCTAATTGAACTGGTTATTTCTTCCTGAACTTTAGTGGCAGCCAGATGTGATTTAAAAGCTGTGTATTGATTTTTCAGAGAAGCCGGGTTCGCCTTTTTTATCAGCTCTAGTATTTCTAATGAACCAGGCGCTTTTTTGGGTTTATTCGCGGCACTAATCAAATCAACATTGGCTTTATACACTTCAACCCAAAGGCTGTCCATTTTCAAGGCGCCATTCTTTCTGTTCAATATGGAATTTATGGTTTCCTTCTCCTTGATTGTGATTTTCTTATCTTCAGCTAACACCCGTTTCCAAAACTGTTTCTGCACCTCCATTGCATTGATCTCCCTAGCATTTTTATCGGCGCTGTAATACGAATAGTGCATATAAAGGCTATTGATTAAATCTTCAAAGCGGCCAGAAACCTTGTTTTCTGATTTTGCCAGGTTTATAGAATCAATAAAATTAAAATAAGAAGGAGCCTTTTTTACTTTGGTCTGGTTTTCATTAATTAACCAGCGATAGCGGAATAGATCATCATAATAACGAAGCTCCTGATCCAATTTGTACCATTCTTTAAAGGCTGGAGAAAATGAATATGATTTAGACTTCTCATTAAAAAACTCAATTTGCTGGCTATGCATCTTCTTTCTGGCTGCCTTATATACTTCCGGTTCTAAAGCCAAATTGGTTCGGTCTTCTTCATAAAGCTTTTTGGTAAACTCTTCATATGGCTTACTCTTTAATAGCGCCATCATGTCTCTATTAATATCGGCACTTTGGCCCATGAAATAGAAAGAAGAGGGATCTCCAAGTTTCTCACCATTCACTGCTATAACTAAGGTATCGCCGGGAATTAAGAAATTAGTTGAAAAACTGTTTCTTGCTTCAAAATAAACATCCTGTGCACCTGGCATCGGCACTTTTAAGGTAAACCTGCCGCCCTCTCCTACTTTAGTTGAATAGCTTACCTGTTTGCCGTATATCCAGTCGTTAACAATAACTTTAAATGTGCTATTTTTCAGGTTAGAAGGCATATTGCTAATGTAACCCTGTACAACCGCGACACCTGCTTTTATGTTAAGCGGCAGATTTGCATTTGATGCGGAAGTTAGCTTTCCAGGAGAGGAAGAGTAAATGCTGGTTTCAGAGCCTGAAACACCTTTTAATTGGCCGTCAGCCATTTGTTCAAAGGAAAAACGCTCATTCTTCTCTAGTAATTTACAAACCTCAGTGCCGGAAGCATCGTGATAGCAAACAGTATCCGTTTTAGAGGCATTAATGGTATAAATGCCATTCAAATAATTTATCTGATCGTATTGCCAGAAGCTGCTTTGATAAATGATGTGCCTGGGTGTAAAACCCAACGTCCATTTGCCATCGTGCACATTAAACCAGTTTTTCAATAAGAATTGATCTGGCTTTTTAAGGCTTGCAGCTGAAGGCAGGTTCATTTCAGCTTTGTATAAAGCCTTGTTCCCATCGTTTAAAAGCTCAAGATACTCATCGTTTACTTTGCGGATGTTTGCAACATTCTTTTTCTTGTTAAAGAACTTATAGGCACTTCCATCGAACACTAGTGTGCTAAAGGTTTCCGCCTTTTTGCCGGGTAAGGTAATCGAACTTGCAGTAATCAGCATCGTTTCTTTATCGCCCTCGCCGCTAAACCAATCTCCCTGAAACTTATTCTCAGTAACAATTCCATCAAGCAGCTTCTTGTTTTTTTTCAGATAGGTTAGCTCCCGATTCTCGCCAGTCAATTTGCTGTAGCCCTCATTATGCGACTCCAAAGTAAAAATCTCCATCTCGCCATTTCTTGAAATCTCTACGGTTACCTTGTCTCTGTTTCTTGCCAATCGTGAAATTTTGATTTTTTCGCCATTTAAAGCTAATTCGTATGTTGGAAGAATTTCTAAAGAAAGGCCGTTTCCATTGGTAGAGAACCATTGGCGTTTGAGTTTGTCAGGTATTTCGTCATAGCTTATACCCTTTTTGTCTGGTAAAATCGGATCTCTTTTAAGCCCGATATTGGCTTTACTTAACACATTTAAGGCAGTATAATTACCCTCGCCCCAGAAATGGATATAACGGCCAAACTTAGGCCCGCTGACGTTCATTTGCAGAGTTTTTCCATTTTGAAAATTGATAAGGCGATTATAGGTGTATTTCTCACCATCCAGGATACAGTACTCTTCAAAAAATTCCGCGCCAAGCTTGTTAGAGCCATCTGCCAAATACCACTTTCCCAAGTATTTTTTAATAAACTCCTTCTTGTCCGGATACTTTATATCGCTTTCAGGGACATGCGTGTAAGGCATGTATTTGTTCATGTATGAAGCGGTAGCAATCCAGATAGTGTCGTTAGAAATTTTAAGTTTGAAATTGTAGTTAGCTCCACCTTTTACAGGTTTTATGAAAAACGTATATACATCATTTTCCTTCACTATTTTATCATAATAACCATGCGGCAGGTAATGATTTTCATAAATGTAGTCTTTTTCAAAATCCATTGACCAGCTGCCGCTGGCATTGTTATAATCGCCGAATAAATGCCGTGGCAAATCTTCAGGCTTAACTACTACTTCCTGCGCATTTGATACTGTGGTGGCAAAAAGGAGCAACAGCAAAGAGTGGATAATTGTCTTCATTACAATATAATTAAGGATTAATTATTTTCAGCTTGCAGGTTATAGCAAATATGCCTTCAAAGCGGCACGGGCATAATCGCCCCAATTTTTAAATGCCGACATAATAGCGCTCTTAAGTTCTTCTCTATTTGAGGCTTTACCTTTTGAGGGCGGTTTTATCGAAGTTGCCACTACCGCCTTATCCGTTACGGCAGTAGCAAACCAGGTGATATTCTCATGAGGTAATGCTACACCTAAAATCATCCCTGGCAAGCCAGCAAAAGATTCAGGGCCGCCCGAAACCGGAATGTTATCAGTATAAAAGGCAACAACATAAATAGAGTCCATCACCAGGGCATTCGCCCTGCGACAGCTATACCCAGCAATTTCCCTGGTTTCGCTGGTAATTTTCCATTTTATATTCCTTACAGAGTCTTTCAGCAAATAATTTTGCTCATACACTTTCTTCTGAGTGATACTGCTGTTGTTCTGAAAATCGGTATAAACGACATTGGGTTGCTTTAGAGCTGCAAATTCGCTCCAAAAATTACTTGTAGAAGGTTCTTCGACCGGGGTGAACAAGCTTGCATTTTGTGAAAAGGTAAGCGTACTCTTAAATACTTTAAATTGGGGCTGGCTCTTTTTATACTGGTCGAACATGGGCTGTAAAAACATCTCCGTTTTCTTATTTATATTTTTTCTGAATTCAGCATGTACATTCACACGTTTCTCATATTCAATAACCCCTTCTTTGGGGAACCGTATATTTTGAGCGGTTGCCAGGCCACTGGATAGTAATGCTATTATAGATAATATCAGGAAAGGCTTCATCTGATTTTTATTTAGGTTTATTTGATTCAACATTTTGGGTAATAGGCTATTGTACTGGTTTCGGCTTAACTCCCATTTGATTAAAATCCCAAACAAGAGAAAGGAGGTAGTAGCGCTTAATAGTTGTATAGCTACTTTGACTATAGCCATTCCTATTAAAACCAACATTTTGATTCAGAAGGTCATTGCCCGAAAGCGAAAACTTAAGATTATCTTCTTTCAGGAACTTTTTGGTTACAGAGGCATTCAATAGAACGCGTTCAAAATTCTGGCTAAATGATTGGGTTTTCTCGCGATATTCATAGCTGGCGTCAGACGATATAGAAACCTTCTTCGGTAGTTGAATGTTAAACCATGCTCTTGAATTATAAGCCCAGCCGTTATTATTCAGGTCTTTCTGTAATGATGATTCATTTGTGCTATACGACGGGTCGAATGAAAGTCTGAAATCGTACTTTTTTTGCTTATATTTTGATATAGAGAATCCTCCTGAATAGTTGTTGGATGTTGTTTTGTTTAAAGCATTTCCTGAATTATTGTAGTTGGAATAGTTGTAATATGTATTTCCATTAACAGAGAAGTTAAAACCAATACCGATATCAGACTTTTGCAGCTTAGTGTAGTAATAGGCATAAGCACCAAAATTTGATGGCATTTTATCCCTCAGATTAATCGACTGATAAACGTTGCGCCCCTCTTTATCAGTTGTGATACTTGTAACAATAGGGTTATCGGTAAACGAATAGGAAGCATCGATATACAAAGATTGCTGGCTGATTACCTTGTAAGAGTTATAGCTCATATTGAACCGGCTGTTAAACGATGGCTTTAGATCCTGATTTCCAATAGTGATATTAAAAGGGTCTGTATTTGCCCTTACTGGTTGGATTTGATCAATACTTGGTTGATTGGTGTTTCCATTATAACTTGCCCTGAAAGATCTGTAGTTAGAAAATTTATACTGATAACTTGCCTGTGGTAACCAGTTGATAAAATCTCTGTCTAAATTTTTATCTCGTAAAACATCCTTCTGATTAAAATTGACAGCGTTGATCTTAGTACCGAAATTCAGGTTGCTTTTATTCTTTTTGTAATTAAGAACTAAACCTCCATGATTGGTAAGCTGATCCAGTTCAAAGAAGTTACTATAAACAGTATCCAATAAATTATAGTTATTGCCTTGTTTATTATATGACCGCCTATCATTCGAACCGTTGTTTACATTTAAACCGTAGTTAAAAACAAGCGAGAGCGTTTTAGATAATGGCTCTGTATAAGTAATATTGGAATTTAGCCGGGTGCTTTTGTTGTTATTGGTTTTGAACTGATTTATCGTGTCGTTCTTAGCTCCTGTAAAAAATTGATTGGTAGTATAGAGAAATCCTTCCGAATCATTATCATTAAAGGCCTGGCTCAAATTCACGGAAACAGTCCTTCCTTTTTTCTTCAGCTTTTTATTCCAGAAAATGTTTGAATTAAACACAGACTGATTACCATCATTGGTTAAAGTCCGATCACTTTCACTAATCAGCTTTCCCAGGCTATCTGTTGAACTTGAGTTATACTTATCTCTATTTTTGGTATCTTTCAATGTCCCATCAAAAGCAATTTTAAGAGAGGAAGTGGAATCCAACTTAACCTGAAAGGTAAAATCCATTTTTTGCCTAAACAATGAATTGCCGAAAGTTTGCGCCGAAGCACTGTTAATTCTTGCCCCCAACAAATTATTTTGAGAAAAGTTATCTCTGTTACCATCCACATCAAAAGCGCCAATCTTGTAGTTGGTATTTATAGAATATTTATCGCTTTTCCACTTGGTATCGTAATGCATACCGCCGCTTCTGGCTAAAGGAAGTCCCTGCCCGTTGTATTGGCCACTAAATTCATCACGCCCCCCTCCATCAATATACAGCCCGCCATCGTCGCTAACCTGAAAACCACTTCCGCCGTACTTGTTATTATCTTCCCAACTCAATCCCACTTTCCCGGTGTTACCAATTGTAGAGTAAGCTGAAAATTTTTGTTTTGCCTTAAACGCATTAAACATCCCTTGTCCCTGGTAATAAGTATCGGCCAGGCTACCTACATCAAACTTTCCGAAGTAGCCTTTCTTCGCGTCTTCTTTGAGTTTTACATTTAAGGTTTTTGTTTTTATACCATCGTCGATTCCGGTGAAGGCCGCCTGGTCGCTTTTCTTATCATATAGCTGCACTTTGTCCACCATATTAGCCCGGAGGTTTTTCGTTACCAGTGTAGGGTCATCACCGAAAAACTCTTCTCCATCTACCAGCACCTTATTTACGGTTTGCCCTTGCGCGGTTATCTTTCCGTCTTTATCTACCTGTATACCAGGGAGCTGCTTTAATAAATCTTCTACTTTAGCATTAGGCTCCACTTTAAAGCTAGCCGCATTGTATTCGGTAGTATCGCCTTTAATCTTAATTGCTGCGATAGTTCCTTTCACCATCACATCTGCCAATAGCTTCGACTTAAGCAGCATGTTTATTTTACCAAAGTCGTGATCAGGCTTTAAAGAGTCCAGGCTAAAACGCTCCACATAATCCGCATAGTTTGGATAACTTAACAGCAGGATGTACTTACCTGGATTTAGATTTTTAATTGAAAAGGAACCATCGCCTTGTGCCCTGGTAAATTTTACCAATATTGAATCTTTGGCATTTAGAACGCTGACGGTGGTATTTGGCAGCTTGACAAATGAGGCTGTGTCCAGCACAATTCCACTAATAGAACTTTTCTGGGCAAATAATAGGGCAGGCAAAAACAAGCCCAAAAGGACGGCCGTCCAGGTTTGAAATTTCATTGCGTTTTTAGGTTAATTGAAATGTTAAGGTTTAGAATAATAGTAATTGTTAATGTTACAATTGTAAAAAGATTTTTTCACTATTAGATCGATCTTTTAATCAATAATTAGAATAAGACGAGGGATATTTATTTTTCATACTCATATCGAAGAAATATTTCGAGGCAATTTAGGCGATTGGACACATTCTAAAGTGTTAATAATTGTGAAATAAGCGAAAGTGGATTTGGCGCCAGACTTAAAGAATTTACCTTTGCAACCAGTAAGACCTAAACTTTATGATAAAATATTTCCTGCTCTCTATTCAGGGTCCAGATAGCCATCTGTGGGGCGTTTATCTGATAAAAGATCATGCGGGCCAGTAGCTTATGAAAAAAATAAAAGGCTCTTTCATTCTTTTTCCAAATCCTCTTTAGTATAACCGCCCATGCAGTCCATGCAAGCATCCGCATATGCTTCGTATTCATTATAAGCCGCTCCGGGTTTGCCAAAAAGCGTAATGATCCGGTCTATTCGAACCTCATTTTCCGGAGCCAGTTTAATAAACTCGCCTTCGCCAGGCAAATCATATAATTTCACAATTTTGCCGATAACAGAGCTTATCTCGTTTTCCTCGCCGAAATAAAACACTTTGCCTTCTGCCTGCTTTTCAATCTGTTCTTCAATTACCTCTTTGTATACCCAGGGAACGGGTAGATATGATGTTTTCATCGGCTTCATTTTATATTATAAAAACATTAAATGATGGTTAAAGTTCAGAGAGTTACCAGTTTGACTGGAACTTTAGGTGCCTTTTAGGGTTAATAAAACATATCACATTCTTATGCAAAAAAAGGCTATCATTTACGATTTGGATAACACGATTTACTCCGTACGCTCTATTGGAGAGCAGCTATTTGCCTCTCTCTTCAAACTGATTACAGAGGCGGGGTTTAAGGGAGATAAAATGGAAGAAATTAAAGTTGAAATTATGCGCAAGCCATTTCAGATGGTAGCGAACCATTTTAAATTCGGCAAAGAACTAACTCAAAAAGGAATTGATTTACTCAAAGACACTAGTTACGAAGGTGAAATTATTCCTTTTGAAGACTATCAGGAGATTAAAAAATTTGCTGCCCACCGCTTTTTAGTTACCACCGGATTTTTGAAACTACAGCAAAGCAAGATCAGGCAAATGGGAATTGAACATGATTTTAACGAAATCCATATTATTGACCCTGAAATTTGCCAGCTAACAAAGAAAGATGTATTTACGGATATTATAAACCGCAAAGGTTATTCAAAGAATGAGGTATTGGTTATTGGCGATGACATCAACTCTGAAATTAAAGCGGCTTTAGACCTGGAAATTGACGCTATTTTGTATGATAAATTTAACCTATATCCAAATACAAGCCTGATTCCTAGAATTACGAGCTTTAAAGAGCTGGGTGAGATGCTGGTTGTATAAACCTAAAAACAAAAAAGCCACCCTTTCGGGCGGCCTTAGATGATATTTAAGAAAATTTAATTTGAAAACTTTTTAAGCTCTATTATTTAGCACCTGCG
>CBIHNR010000095.1:0-20987 GCA_966211215.1 uncultured Pedobacter sp. | reverse complement strand
GGCTTCCGCCAGAAGCAGCATCAAACCATTGTGTGTTGGCGTCGCCGTTGCTAACAGTGATGCTTGCCGTTTCGCCTTCGCAGATAGGGGCAGTGGAAACCACGGGATCTGCTGGCTTGGGATTAACAGTTACTTTTACTTCAGTCCTTGCGCTGGTACAATCTCCTGCAACATTCTGCACATAAAAACTAGTGCTAGTGTTAAGTTTCGGGGCATAGCTGGCGCCTGTATGGATCAGGCTTCCGCCAGAAGCAGCATCAAACCATTGTGTATTGGCGTCGCCGTTGCTAACAGTGATGCTTGCCGTTTCGCCTTCGCAAATTGGAAGAACTGTAGGCACTATCGGGGCAGCAACTTCAGGATAGACAGTTACAACATAACCAAAAGGTTCTCCCGCACATCCATTAAAGTAGGGCGTAATTTCATACTCAACGTCAATCGGCAAAGATGTCGTGTTTTGGAGATTTTCCTTTATAAGCGTAGTGTTTTGCCCGGTTTTAGCAATGTTTGAAATACCTGGTACTGCCGGGCGCTGCCATATAAAAGTACTTTCGGGAATATTTGCGGTAATCGTATAATTAACTTCTCCGTTATTACAAATAACACCAGTATTTGCGCTCGATATCCAGGGCTGAGGCTTAATGACTGCGGTGTAGGTAAAAGGTGTCCCCGAACATGACCCATAGTAAGGAGTAATCTGGTAAGTAACGTCAATCGGCGTAGAACCCAGATTGATCAGGCGTTCGTTAATTAAAGAGTCTGTTTGCATCCCTAAAGGTGCGGGAATTATATCTGGGGCAGGATTTCTTGTCCATCGGAACGTGGCTCCCTTTACATTACTTTTAATAAGATAGTTCAATGGCTGATCCGAGCAAATAGAGTCTATAGCAGAGCTATTGATTTTTGGACTCGGATTTACAACTACTTTCAGGTCATATGTTAGTCCGGTACATGTAGCTGTTGAGGGCGTAATCTTGTAAACGACTTCTATGGGAGCACTTGAGGTATTTGTTAACGTTTCATCAATAAACGCAGTAGATCGGTTGACAGCAGGCTGAGAAATACCGTCAATTGCAGGCCTGCTCCATATATAGGAAGTACTTCCGGCAGTTGATGTCATTGTGTATTGAAAGCGCTCGTTATTACAGATAGGTGCTACCGTTAATGCACTGGTTAATACTGGCGTAGGCCTTATAATAATCTGTATCTGGTCCTGAACCGGACAAGTTGAGCTTGGGCCGTTCGATGTTAAAGTTAGAGTAACATTTGTTACGCCTGGAGCCGGCGTATAAACCGGATCTTCTATATTGTCACTGTTAAAAGATCCCGAAGGTGCCGACCATTTTAAGCTTGTTGCACCCGATACGGTAGCCGACATAGTAATAGCTTGGCCTGAACAAACCTCCCTGTCTGTTCCCGCATTCACGATCGGGATCGGATTTATCGTAATTGTAAAACTTTTAGTATCCCCGGGGCAGCCTGCATTGCCGCTGATTGTATTTGTAATGGTATAAGTGCCAGGCCTGCTCGTCTGTAAATTGATCTCCCCTGTGGTATTATTCAAAAAAACAAGGTCAGTTGATGAGGCTGTAAACACTCCTGCGCTTCCATTATTCAGGAAGATGGGTAATGGATTAGCGTCCCGCTGACAATAAACAGCCTGTGGATATTCAAAGTCAGCATTTGGTGGAGCAGTTGTAATCGTAATAGTTGAAGAGTCCCGATGTCCGCAATAATTGTTAGCTATAAACAGAATTTTGTGAAGCCCAGGAGTACTTGCTAGCGGATCTATTTCTCCGGTGGTATTGCTTATAAATATTAACCCCGGATCAGAGTAATAAGTACCTCCGGTAGTGCCAGTTAAAGCTGGCTTTTGATAGCCCGAGGTATTACAAAAAGTGCTGCTTGCATATTTGAAATACGGCCTGTCGGGAAAGTCCAGATTTACTGTAACACTCCCTGCGGGTCCTGTACAACTCCCTGCAACAGTTACATCTACAGAATAAGTTGTCTTTGCTGTTAGAGCTCCGGTTTTAAATAGCTTGGTTTGATCACCTGTGAAGAGTAAGTTCCCGGAGGCATCATACCATCTATAAGTTCCTGGCACTGCCGGATCTGGTGCTAAGGTTGTTGAATCACCATAGCAAATTGTTTTTCCTGCAATATTAGGCGCTGGCGGGGGAGTTATGGGAAGGACTGTAATTGTATCGGGCTGGGGAACACAAGAAGGCACATTATCGGAAACCTGCACCCAATATGTTCCGGCATTTGATACCGTTATTGAAGGTGTGGTTTGGCCATTACTCCACTTATAGCTATATTGAGGTATCCCATTAACTATGGTTGGCTTTCCACCGCTGGCTGTTGCCGTAAGCGTAACATTACCGCTTCCATTAGTACAGATCACAGGGTTTAATGGGCTGGTAGTTACTGTTATTCCGGAAACAACGTAAACCCTAACGGTGTCTGTCCTTGGAAAATTCGAGCAGTTCGATGTCGAAAGATTTCCACTCACTACATAATCTATGTATCCTCCAATAGGCGCATCACTTTGTGGAGTAACTGTAGTGGTAAGCGAACCGCTGGCTGGCTGGAGGTAATGATTATACTGGCCTACAGCACCCGGATAAATAGATTTCCATGTTGTTGAAGCAGCTGTCAATCCTACAACACTCATAGTCCCGCTGCACCCCACCCGCAAAGTCAAATCATCTGAAGCCTTAACTAAACGCGATGAAGTAAAAATGTAATCGGCATTGTCATTCCCCTTTTTACAGAATGATATATTGACCGAAGTTTGCCCCAAAACACAAATAGGGGGGCCCAGCCTCCTCAATGTATCTTCACAGTTTAATCTGTAAAACGCAGAAGTTCCGCTGGGTGCGGGGTTTACAACCTGAAAATTCAGGATGTCGGCGTCAGGATTTAGCATTACCTTAAATTCAACGCATTGCTGATGCGGATCTGTTTCCTTGCAAGTAAGTCCTGAACGATCAAAGTTTATGATACTTTTTTGGGAGTTCGGCGAACCAGTTAGGTCAACGTTTTGAGTGGCAACCTGCCCATACCCAACACAGACACTAAACACCAAAAGAACTAATAGTAAAAGTCTCTTCATATTACCAGTTCCTTTGTGGGCAAACCACGTTATAAGTGTTATCCAGCAGAATTCCGAGAATAATCTCGTGAGTTCCTTTATTTACGCTTCCCAGGTTAGAAAGGGTTAAATCATAAGAGTAGCTAATGTTGCACAAATTTGATAGATAGAAGCCCAGCATCCCTGAAAAAGAATCTTTATGGCGATAGCTTCCTCCAAGCCAAAATTTGTCCTGAAAGGAGAATTTAACATTGGCATCACAAGAAATTGGAACCGGCGAAACATGTTTGAACATTACCGAAGGAATGGCCGATATGCCCTCGCTAAGGAAAACTTTGTATCCTGCTGTTAAAAAGTAGTGATTTTTGTATTTCCCCTGTTGGTATTTCTGCGATGATTCATTGCTGAAGGAAGCCCTTTGCCTTAGCAACTGTTGTCCTGAAAGCCCAACAAAGTAAAGAGGCCCATAAAACCAAAGTCCCATACTTAAATCGGGCTTGATATGTGTTTTTAAATGAGGCGGAATGGCCAGGTCATCCTCCTCTTCCAAAGTAATTTTATTTCTGTCCAGAGTTACAGCAGAAAATCCTACCGCAAGCCCCAAAGCCAAATTGGTTTTGGCAGACAAGCCCAGATGGTACGCATAAGTTCCATTAACATCAATGCGGCTTATCGGCCCTGCTTTATCAAACACGGCATGCATTCCAATCCCATGATGAGGGTCGGAGGCTTGATAATTAGGTACATAACTCCTGCTTAAAGGGTTAGCTTCCTGGCCTCCAAAGGAAGTCACACTGCTGGTAAGGTCATCTTTACCGATTGGCCCCTGAATTGAGAAATATTGTGTTACCGGAGCTCCGTCTAAGCCTGTCCATTGTGTTCGGTATCCTGCCTTGCAATCAATATAGTTTTCAATACCAGCCAGTGCCGGATTTAAAACATAGTTGTTGAAAATGTATTGGGTATATTGAGGCTTTTGCTGCGCCAGGGCATCCAATGTTATAACAATAAACAGCAAAAAGTAGAGGTGCCTCAAAATTCTTATTTGTTAATAGATATGCGTGGGCTTTATACGGTAGCGGAAGGACTTTAGTTCCCAAATTATAGGAATTTGTATGCGTTTTAGTACGTTTCCAGGTAATATCTCTTTGAAGCCCTTTACTTTATTTAAGTTGAGAGTAGTCAGCTTTAATTCAAGCGGTAGCTTTTGATATCTTAAATGATTAGGCCAGAAGTGAAGTCTGTCCAGGACTCTCGGCGGTATAGAGTGTATTTGATTATATACAGAGATTGGGATATCAAGCACCACCATTGCTTAAACGTTTAAATAAGCTACATAAACAAGGAAATTCATTCGGTTACGTAGTGGAAGGCTTTTTGCTTACTCTATAGTATATATAGGATTATTATACACAAAAATCAATCGTTATGGACATAACAGCAAATTATACAGGAGGACATACTCATGCAAGCATGAGTCAGATAGACAAGGTCATTACCCTTTTGCGTTGGACCTATGGCCTGGTGCCCATTATAGCTGGTGCCGACAAGTTTATGCACATGCTTACCGATTGGGATAAATACCTGGCTCCCGCTATCGCCAATTTGTTGCCTATGCAGGCAGGCACATTTATGAGCATTGTAGGCATTATAGAAATTGTGGCTGGGCTGCTGGTGCTTATCAAGCCACGAATCGGAAGCTTGATCGTGGGGCTTTGGCTAATCGGTATCGTTATTAATCTCTTACTCGGCGGACAATATTATGATGTGGCAGTAAGAGATGCAGTGATGGCTATTGGCGCATTCTCGCTTTGGATGCTTTTGAGTGATCACGTGGAAGGATAGACAATTGGAAATATTGCCGCTTTGAAGGAAGGAAGAAAATTTTAGAAAGATGTATGTTAACTGCCCCCAAGCTTTGGGATTATGCACTTATTGGCAATTGCCGTTCGGCAGCACTAGCCAGTAAATATGGTTCCATTGATTGGTGCTGCCTTCCTGAGTTTCATTCTCCGGCTGTCTTTTCTGCTCTATTGGACAGCAAGAAAGGGGGCCACTTCTCCATTGCGCCCACTGGTCATTTTCGCTCCAGCCAAAACTATATTAGGGATACCAATGTGGTGGAAACAGTGTTTCAGTCTGATGAAGGAGAAGTGAAATTGACCGACGCTTTTGTGGCTACTACAGAGGAGGAAAAGACGGAGGGGCTTTTTCCAGACCATGAAATCCTTCGTATGGTTCAATGCAGGGCTGGAAGGATGCAACTGAAAATGGAGTTTCAGCCAACTGTTTTCTACGGGGAAAGAAGCGCTGTACTTACCGACGGCAGGAATCTGGGGATTAAATTCTCCTGGAAGGAAAACAGTTTTGTTTTATTGACAACGCTTCCTGCAGAGCAGATCAGTGTTGGTAAAGCAACAGCTTCCTGCCAATTTGAAATAACAGAGGGGGAGAGCGTTTTTTTCTCTTTTAGTTGTTCCTGCCTAAGTCCGGCTATCCTGCCCGAGCTGAAAACAACAGCCTGGAAACGAATGCAGCAAACCATTAATTACTGGAAAGCCTGGACCAGCAAATGTAGCTATAGCGGAGTTTACCACGAACAGGTACGGCGAAGTGCCCTAACTTTAAAGTTGCTAACTCATGCACCTTCAGGAGCGGTTATAGCGGCACCAACTACTTCGCTGCCAGAAAGCCCGGAAGGCGAAAGAAATTGGGACTATCGGTACTGCTGGCTGCGGGATGCTTCCTTTACGGTGAGGGCTTTAATTAAATTGGGCTTCCCGGAAGAAGCACATGCATACATGAGCTGGATACTTCATGCCACCCAACTTACTCAACCGGAGCTGCAGGTGCTGTATTCGGTTTATGGCGAGGCAAAATTAAAGGAAGAAAAAATAGATTGGTTGGAAGGGTACGAAGGGGCAAAGCCCGTTCGCATTGGCAATGGCGCATACAAGCAGTTTCAATTGGATGTGTATGGCGAAGTGCTTGATGCTTTCTTTACTTATGCAAAGCTTATTCCTGAATTTGACCGTAGCAGCCGGAAGTTTTTGTTAGGCCTGGGAGAAGTGATTTGTAACACCTGGAACCAGCCCGACAATGGCATTTGGGAAATACGCTCATCGATTACGCATCACACCCATTCCAAGGTTATGGCTTGGGTTGGTTTGGATAGGCTCATTAAGCTTAGCCGCAAATACCAATGGCAAAACGTTCCGCTTGATAAGTACGAGCAGGTAAAGGCAGAACTCCAGGCTCAAATTGAAAAAAATGGCTTTAACCGGGACTTACAAGCCTATACACGCGAGTTCAATGGCCGCGATTTAGATGCAAGTTCGCTCGTGTTTTCGCTGGTAGATTATTGCCCAGCTACGTCGCCGCATATGCTTTCGACAGTTCGATGTATTAGGGAGCAGCTTTCAGAAAACGGTTTGATTTATCGTTACAAAAGTGAGGATGGCCTTGCAGGCAGCGAAGGGGCATTTAGCATTTGCAATTTCTGGCTTATAGAAAACCTTGCTAAAGCAGGAAAAGTAGGGGAGGCCATAGCACTGTTTGACACGGTATTAAAAGCCGCAAGCGAAACGGGTTTATTCTCTGAAGAAATAAATCCGGTGTCGTATGAATTACTGGGTAACTATCCGCAGGGGTTTACTCACATCGGCCTTATTAATGCAGCACTTTCGATTGAGGAGGAATTGCAAGAAGGAGGTACTTTTCATGAGCACTAACATTGGTGACATATTACTTTGGGGATTTGCCGCGACGTTGATCTTAACAACCATCATGGCTGCATGTAAACCGCTGGGGCTAACCCGCATGGATTTACCCTTCATCCTGGGGACTTTTTTTACATCCAATCGCGACAAAGCTCCTGTATATGGTTTTCTTAGCCATCTGATTATTGGATGGTTGTTCGCCTTCCTGTATGCCACTGCTTTTGAAAGTGCAAACCTTTTTACCTGGTGGTTTGGCCTCGCAATCGGTTTTGTGCATGGCGCCTTTGTGCTTTCGGCGGGATTACAGATCATTGGCGCTTTCCACCCCCGCATGGCTCAGCCTTACCGCGGCCCCACACCCACTAAACAGCTCGAGCCGCCCGGTTTTTTTGCACTTAATTACGGCCGCGGAACTCCCTTTATCACCATGCTCGCACACTTGGTTTATGGAGGGGTGTTAGGTACATTTTGTCATTAGGGGTTGAAAATGCTCTAATTTGAAATGTGCCTATTAAGTGTCAGACACCTTTGCGGTGTCAGAAACTTTTAACCTATATATCGCCCAATGTCATCTCTTTACTTAATTTAAAGTTGATTACTTATGATGACATCTTTGTAATTTGTTGATTTTGAGTGACCTTTAAAGCGCATGAAGAGTATCTATTGCCGTCTGCTTTAGCAGACGGCTAAGAAATGTATAAGGGCTTTAGCCGCATTGATTAATGTGGCTAAAGCCCATTCTATGTCTCAAATATCCGTTGGCTGAAGCCAACGGCAATAGAAATCCTATGCTCCATGTCATCCCTATATTTTGCTTTGCAAAAAAGCTGATTACTCGAGACAAGACGCCTTATTCTAATTGCTTTTTTAGTATTTATGGCACTACAATTGAACTATTTACCTAGATCAATTAAGGAGGCAATTATGCTCAGAAATATGGAAGAGCTCCGAAATTTTACCCTCGGAGCAACAGATGGCGAAATTGGTAAGGTGAAAGATTTTTATTTCGATGACCAGACCTGGAAATTACGGTACCTGGTAGTTGAAACCGGCAACTGGTTATTTGGGAGGAAAGTACTTATCTCTCCGGCTGCTTTGCACGCACTTAATTGGGATAATCGCGTTTTTCCTACTAACCTTAGTAAGGAACAGATAAAAAATAGTCCCAACATTAATACAGATAAGCCGGTGTCTAAACAGGATGAAAGTTCATTACACAGTTTTTACTCCTGGCCGCATGACCTGGGCGGCGGAATGGGTTATATGACCACAGGAATGGTCGGTGGAGTTGTAGCTCCGGGAGTTCCATTTGAAGAGAGTATCAACAATGAAATGGAACATCACTATGATAAGCATCTGCGAAGTTTTAAACAGGTGAAAGGGTACTCAGTTATGACCGATGAAGGCGAAATTGGTGAAGTTGATGATTTTTTAATGGAAGATAACAACTGGGCCATTACCTCCATGGTTGCCCTAGCCGGAAACTGGTATCAAGGTGAAAGGATTATGATCCCTGTTGGAGAAGTTAAGAAGATAGAAGACGAAAACAATTCGGTTTATATCAAACAAACTACCATGGATATTAAACACAATCCTGAATACACGTATAAAAATCCTTCCGGGATGAACGGTTGATATTCAGGGGGATAGTAAAGACTGGATTCGTTTTAATTAATTTACAGGTGCCCATGATTTTAAGCGGAAACAAACCTCCCGTAAATAATAAAAGCGGGCACCATTGAAAAACATCAGCTGATGGGAAGCCAGGAGCAATTAGCGGTAAAATGAGCGAACTGGTTGCACGGCCGTGCTTGCTATTTGCTTTTAATGTAATAAGAGCCAGCTTTAATGTATTTATGATGGTGCTGGCTGCTTCCCTGTAAAATATTTAGTTCGGCAACTTTTCCGAGTGTTCTTTTGAAACTGTTTTTAAAATATCAGTTAACTCTTCAATCTTAAAGGGTTTTGAAATAAAGCCATTCATTCCCGCCTTAGCACATCGTTCTTTATCTTCAGGAAGAACGTTCGCCGTCATTGCAACAATACAAGGCTGCTTTATTGTATCCATCATCCTGATTACTTCCGTTGCTTGTAAACCATCCATCTCTGGCATTAACATGTCCATTAAAATAAGATTGTAAGGATGTTCGCAGATCATCTGCACCGCCTCTTTTCCATTGCTGGCCAATTGGGGTTGATAACCAAGTTTGTTCAGTACTCTAACCGCCAGTTTTTGGTTTATTATATTGTCTTCAGCAATAAGGATATCAAGAGGGTAGCTTTTGGCAAAGTCTTCAGTTAACAAACCAGGCTGTAGTGTTGGCACATCCTGTTGTTTTTGGTTTCCTTCCTTCAATTCCAGTTCTATCACTGAATGTAATTGTACATGTTTTATTGGTTTGGTCAATACTGCTTTAAACAGATCGGGGTATTTCGACCGGCTTTCATCTCCCACAGAACTTAGCAGGATTATGGGGACGTTCGGAGAATGAGCCTTTACTTGTTTGGCAAATTCAACACCGTTCATTTTCGGCATTTGCATGTCTGAAATTATCAAATCAAAATTTTCATTTTTGAGTAATAATAAAGCCTCATTGCCAGATAGGGCCTCCTTGGTGGTAAGTTTCCATAGCTCGAGCTGCTTTTTCAAAATTGAGAGATTGGTGCTATTATCATCAACAATAAGCACTTTCTTATTTTTGTTGGCCGCTGTATTAAATGCAGCATACTGCTTTTTAGAGGCAAGCGCCGCTTTAGCACGAATAGTAAAACTGAAGGTGGTTCCTTTCCCTTCAACACTGCTTACACTCACATCGCCATCCATCAAATTAATTAGTTTCTGGCTAATAACCAGTCCCAATCCTGTACCTCCATATTTTCTGGTGGTGGATGAATCGACCTGGGAGAAGGCTTTAAACAGGCGGGATAATTTATCTTCAGGAATACCGATGCCAGTATCATGAATGTTAAAACCTATTTCTAAATCATCACCGGCGGCCTTAAGTAAATTGGCTTCTACATATACTTCTCCCTGATGCGTAAACTTCATGGCATTGCTTACAAAGTTAATCAGTACCTGCCTAAGGCGAAGCCCATCCCCAACAAGCATAACCGGAAGAAGATGATCGATCTGATAAACAAGGTCTAAACCCTTCTCTGCCGCCTTACTGGCAAACACATCCAGTACGCTCTCCACACATTGCCTTAAATCGAAATCATGCATTTCAAGCTCCATGCTGCCCGCTTCAATTTTGGAGAAATCCAGGATATCGTTTATAACCGTTAAAAGGGCCTCTCCGCTGGTATTTATTATTCCCACATATTCCTTCTGTTCGGAGTTTAAAGGAGTTTCATTTAGCAATGAAGCCATACCGACCACCCCGTTCATGGGTGTCCGTATTTCGTGACTCATGGTAGCAAGGAATATGCTTTTTGCCTGATTGGCTTTATCGGCTTCAGCTCTCGCCCGTTGAGCTTCCTCTTTCTGTTCCTCCAGACCCTGGTTCATCTCCTGGAGTTTTTCTGCCTGACACTGTAATTCTTCTGATTGGGACTGTAACTCTTCATTCAGGTCCTGTAATTCTTCTGATCGTGACTGCAGCTCTTCATTCAGATCCTGTAATTGCTCCGTCTGCGTTTTTAACTTCTCCGCCTGTTGCCTTACCTCACGTGTTCTTTCTTCTACCTGCCCCTCTAAAATCACCTTATGGCGTTTGATGGCACTAATACGATACGAGTAATAAGAATAGGCAGATCCAACAATAATCAGCACAACCATTGAACGGAACCACCATGTCATCCAAAAAGGAGGGAGGATTACTATCCGGATAGTTGTTGGCTTATCATTCCATTTTCCATCATTATTACTAGCCTTTACTTTAAATATATACTCACCCGGGTCGATGTTGGTATAGGTTGCAAAATGCCTGTTGCCACAATAATTCCAATCCTGGTCAAACTCTTCAAGCATGTACGCATATTTATTATTCTGGCTGTTGATATAATTCAAAGCGGCAAAATCGATGGTAAATACCGACTGAGAATAACGTAGCCTTATTTCATCTGCAATCTGGATCGGATTTTTCAGCGGAGAACCTTTCTTTGCTGGTTTTACCGATTTATTGAACACCTCAAAACCCGAAAATACTACCTTGGGCGGGAATGGGTTATCTTGGACAGATCGCGGATGAATGATATTAAAACCATTAACTCCTCCCATAATGATGGTTCCATCTTCAGTTTTATAACAGGAGTTCCTGGCAAACTCTTCGCCCTGAACTCCGTCATCAGTATTGTAGTTTCTAAAGGTGCGGGTTTGAGGGTTAAAGCGGGACAAGCCTTTGTTGGTACCCAACCACAGATTATGGCCATCATCTTCAATGATAGAATTAATGACATTATTTGGAAGTCCGTCTTTAACAGTGAAACGAACAAATGTCTTCGTTTTTTTATTAAAGAGATTCAAGCCGCCCACGGTTCCTACCCAAATATTACCGGCATGGTCTTTAAACAGGGAATGTACGGTGTTGTGAGATAAACTGGAACTGTCTTTTTCGTTATGGGTATAGTGAAGAAATTTTTCACTTCCATAAGGGAGTACATCCAATCCCAATTCGGTTCCTACCCATAGGTTTTTATCGTCATCTTCAGTAAGGGCAAAAACAATGGCGTTACAAAGGCTGTAGGGGTTATTGGCATCGGGAAGGTAGTTGATAAAATTTTGAATCGAAGGATCAAATCTATGTAAGCCTTCACCCCAGCTTCCAATCCAAATGCGATTTTGGCTGTCTTTTAAAACGATCGTTTTTGTATTGCCAATAATATTACAGCCTTTAGGAAAACCAGGTAAATAATGGGCAAAACGGCCTGTTTGGGTGTTGTGAATAGCAAAACCGCCCCTGTGATATCCTAAAGCTGTTTTTTTCGCGTCCAGCTGAGTCGCAGTGAATGGGACAGAGGTTAAGATTTTTCCAGAGTTTTCGTTTGGTATTTTTCTAAAGGAACCTGTTTTCAGATTAAATTCGTTCAGGCCTTCAAGTGAGATTCCAAGGTAAACTTTATCTTTCCCTGCCCCGCAAACGGTGTATACTATCGGGTTGTTATAATTTAAAATGTTGTTATAGCGAACAAACTTTTCTGTATACTTTGAATAAAAATTAATTCCATTTGTCCAAGTACCTATCCAGATATTTCCCTCATTATCCTTATAAATCGAGTGGATGGAATTAGACGCAATCGTTGAATTGTCGTGGAGGCTGTTCTTTTGATTATAAAACTTTCCTGTTTTTGGGTTATACACACTTAATCCTCCATCCTGTGTTCCAATCCAGAGTCTTTTCTCGTTATCTTCAGTGATGCAAAGGATCTCATTATGCGCCAAACTATTGCTATTGGCCGGATCATGCTTTATGAATTTAAACTTGTCATTTTTCGGGTCATATAATCCAAGGCCGTTACCAATAAATCCAATCCACACATTATTTGCCGCGTCTACATACACAGCGGCTGCCATGTTTCTTAAAATGTAGGGCCCATCGTTTTCGTATATCTGAAAGTTTTTAAAACGCTTTGTCTTGAAATTAAAGCGGGAAACTCCATTCAGCGTAGCAATCCAGATATTTTCCTGCTTATCCATACCCAGCTCGAGTATTCTGTCATCTACCAAAGAATTTTTGCGGGAAGAGTGTTGAAAGCGGATGAACTTATGATCCGCTTCGTTAAATAAAAGAAGGCCGTTCATTGTGGATATCCATAACCTTTTTTCCCGGTCCTCGATAATACAGGTCACCTGAAATCTGATGTCCTTAATCAGGAACTTTTTAAAAAAATCATTTTTACGGTCGTACAGGTTTAAGCCTTTCATCGTACCTATCCAAAGCCTGCCCCTGGAATCCTCGTAAATATGATTTATATAATTATCGCTTATGCTTGAAGGGTCTTTCGGATCATTTCTGAAAACTGTAAACCGGTAACCATCATAGCGGTTTAATCCATCCCTGGTGCCAAACCACATATACCCCTGGCTATCTTTAAAAATACATTTTACAGTACCCTGAGACAGTCCGTTTTTTTCCGTTAAATGCTGGAACTTAATATCCATTGATTGTCCCGAGAGATTTTTAATCGAGCAAAGCAGGAATAACAAACAAATGTAAACGCTGTACCTCATTTGAAATGGATTAAAACAGGAAGAGTTTTAGGCTAGAACACCATAGTTAGTATCTAAATATACACTAACATTATGGAAGAAAAAATTAAAAATAGAAGGAAATTATATTCATAAATGCACTTTGAAAAACTTATTCATGTTATAGAATAAACGTTTTTTTGTGTACTAATGATTTTAGTAAATTAAATTATAATACTGAATGGTTTAATGATAGTATTTGATTGTCAGCTATTTAATGGATTTATAAATAGGCAATGACATAGATAGGTTACTATCCGTTTGCAGGCTTTTTTTTCTGACAGGAATTAAGCGTTTGGACAAGCTGACAATGTGATTGCATGCCATTATTTCCTAGAGTCTGCAGGAAGCGAACCTGCGCTTGACAGAGCTAGTTGTCTGAATAGGATTTCAAAAATAGATAGTAGCCAACAAAAGGAAAAATTAACAATATACTCGATTTTAATTTTAAAGAAAAAGAGGTTTCTACTTTTCAATTGTGTTATTTCAAAACACTCTTTAAATAAAGGAAGGGAAAACTGTCCTTAGTGGCTTAGTTCCCTACCTTTAATCTTATACCGTCTAATGCAATATTTTATCCTTCCTCAGCCGGTACTCCGAAATTGCAGTTAAAAGAAATGAAAACAGAGCTATTGGTAGAAGGCTAAACAGCCAGTCTTTTGTTGAACTGGATGAGACTTTCTGCACCCGAATACCCTTCCAGTTTATACTGTTAACAGGTTTATTCTCAAAAATCTTTTCGTAAAAAAATAAGCGTTTTTTTTCATGAAAGGCTTTGGTGCTATCCAGAAATTCCAGGTGGTTTGTTAGGCCTGTTTGCGTGAGGTTATTTAATGCAAGCTGAGTATGCAACACCGGTAGCACAAGGGCTATTGACTTGCTGATTCTTTCTCTTTCCAGTAATTTCTGATTCAGCCGTGTTGATTCTTCCACCGATTCATCATCACCCATTTGGTGCATAGCATAATACCAAAGCCAGCTGAATTGAGTTTTGGGCAAAGGGTATTTGCGAAACTGTGGATAGTGTGCATAAAACTTATTCATGGTGATGCTTTTCTCCATGTCCCACTTTTCATGAGAGCTCTGGCGCTGTTTTACAACCGTTTCCAGTGCCTCTGGAACAGGATATGCATTGCTGATGTAAGTGTTTACGATTGCTGGACTCAGTATAGTTAATGCAACCCAAAAGCCTATTAACATGAGGGCATTGAACGCTGAACTCTTTTGCCAGGAAATCACCCAATAGCATAATGCTGCCCAAAACAGAAGATAAAGAACAACCAGAAAAATAACAGTCAGGAAAGCAGAGCTAAAGGGAATAGCAAGTATTATTTTAGCGAGCAGAAGCAAAAGTAAAACCGAAAAGAGGACTGCTGCTAACCTTATCAACATTTTTCGCCTCAATACTTTAAGGGGAGATTCTGCCTGAAACAAAATCATTTTCCAGGTTCCCTCTTCTTTTTCTTCTGAAAGCAGATTGTAACTGAAAGCGATAAGCAGGAGGGGAAACAGGTAAATAATTACAAATCCCAGGTCCAGGTTACCCAGTAGCAAGTTAGCCGGGTTATTGAGATCAGTATCCCACTTCTGATTCTCCAGGTTCCGGATAGTTACACTCTGAATAGAAGGATTAACATCACGCTGTCCAATAGAAATTCCTGCCAAAGGTTGAGCTTCATTAACCAGGGAAAATTTCAGATAATACAGCAGCAAGCCGAGATCGTCCTTAATGTAACCGACATAGTTTTCTATAAACTCCCTCTGAAAAAATGCGGTTTCTTCAATGGCAGTTTTCTGACGTTCAATGAATTGCTTTCCAGAAAAGAGGCTAATAATCCCGCTTAGGAGAATAAACGAGAGCCCTATAATGGTAGCCTTCGACCGTATGAATTTGATGAATGTTAGTTTGATCATTTTAGAAGGATTTAAACTTTCGGGTGATTGTAAACAGCAACACAAGCGGAACAACAAGCCAGAATAGGAGGGCTGCCAGTGATAATGCTTCTTTTTTTAAGACAAAACCGCAGTTTTTAAATTCATATTTAAAATCGGGAACATCCTCCCAATGCTTTTTGCTGATGCTGTATGGCTTATCCTGATCGCTTTGCTTTTTATTGCTGATATAGTCTATTTGCAGCTTATTCATTCGTTGAGCCAAATTGTACCTGAACTCTTCTGCCTGATCTTGAAAATCCACATAAGAAGCAAAATCGGCTCCAGCCAGAGCCATTGACAGGTTCTTGACAGCGATATAAGGATTGATAAAAGCAGTATAACGGTTAAACCTGTTTTGATTCTCGTAGCGGGCCAGCAAAGCTTTTCTGTGGCGATTGTAGATGCCTGAACTGATCTTCTCGCTCTCGTGCATTAAATAACCGGCATAATTAAAAGGCAATTGCGAAACGCTGTCGGCCTTATACTTTCTTAGCAAAGAAGTTTTAATTGCCTTAAAGTGGGGATCATTGGGATTATGTGGGTCGCCGTCTTTTTTCAAATCCTCATCTAATGCTTTTTCAAATGCAGCTTTAGAGGGGGTAGGATATCTGGCAGCGCCTAAAGCCTGAGCACCTCTCGGCAGCACAATCATGGTAACTAACCAAATACCAATCAGAGAAGTTAAGGCGCCTTTGGATGTTTTGCTCAGGGAGGAAATTAAAACGGTAATGATTGACCAAAAGATAAAATAAGCCAGATACGACAGCAATAGAATCAGCAGCCTTAAGCCAGCATCGGTGTTCAGAGAAAATCCAGATAAACTGAACAAAAAGCCAAGGGTGATCAGGCTTACCGGCAGAAATAACAGAAGCACTATGGAAACGATCCCCAGTGATTTTCCCAGTATTAATTCTTGCCAGCTCACTCCCTGACAAAGGATTATTTTGAGCGTACCATTTTCCTTTAATGCAGAAACAGAATTAAAGCCCAGAAAAAGCAATAACAGCGGAACCAGCAACTGCAGTAACATGGCAATACTCATTTCGCCGAAGCGAAGAATGCCGGTAGAAAGGCTCGCCTCTGAGAAATTTACAGTGTTTTGTTTGTGTGCCTCCAGGAAAACCGAAACGCCTGTATAGCTTTCCATTCCAAAGTCGAAAAAACTAAGAGGATGTTTCGGGCGAAAAGCAAAATAACCATAGTGCGCCATCCGGTGAGGGTGTTTATCCGGATTGCCCAGCCATTGTTTGCGTACATGCTGTTGATATTCTGTGCGTATTTTTTGTTGCTGCTGAAAATTCTGCCAACCCAGCCAGCTGGCCATCAGGAGCATTAATCCCAGTAACAGAACCATCCAGGTAGCCGCTTTATTTTTAAAAGCGCTGGCTATCAAATTCTTGCTGATAATATTTATAATATGTAAACGCATGATGTTGAACTGTTAAAAACGGTAAGTAGCAGTGGCGATAAAGTTTCTTGGAGCCCCGGGGAAAAGGCGCAAGTAGTTCTGAGCTCCTATCCAGTAAGTTTTATTTGTGATGTTATTCGCATTCAAAGCCACTTGTATATTGCTTTTAGCAGGTTTGTAATAGAGTGCCGCATCAAACAAAGTATAAGCAGGTACCTTGAATGACCGGGTAAACCATGGCACCTTATCGCCGCTGTACTGCATTCCAAAGCCCAGGCCCAGGTCTTTTAATATCGAAACTTCGCTGAAATTATAGCGGGTCCATAAATTAGCACTGTTAAATGGCGTATTTTCCTTGCGCTGTCCAATCAGCTCTTGCTTTGCGTCTTTTACTACCTTGGCATCAATATAACTGTAAGACGCATTGATCTGCCAGTTTGGTAGAATGTGGCCTGCAATATCCAGCTCGAAACCCCTGCTTCTATCAGCTCCTCTGGTAGTAAGAGAATCCGGAAACTCAGAAAGATTAGCGTTCATAAGGATATTTTTCTGATTGATCTCGTATGTGGCGGCATTCAACTGAAGGCGATTATTAAACAAGGAAGTTTTAATGCCCAGCTCCTTAAGGTCGCTTCGCAGCGGATCGAAAAGGCTGGCAGACTTAGCAGTTCCGGCGAAACTACCGGTATTAGGCATAAGCGTTACGGTATTCGACTGAGGCTGGAAACCTTCAAGGTAAGTTCCATAGAGGTTGAAATTATCGGTAAACGAATAGGTAATTCCTACCCTTGGCAATAAGGCATTTTTCCGAAACGAAAGCTCGTTTACTGACTTATGATTCGTAATATCTTCAAACCATTCATGACGAAGGCTCAATAGAACGTTCCACTTTTTCCATGACAGTTGCTCCTGCAGGTACAATGCATTATTGGTTGTTAAAGCCGCCGGAAGTACTGTGCGCACATTCAAATTATAATCATTCAGATTTCGTACAGTATTTGCCGGACTGTTTAAATTGAAGTGGGCAACGTTAGGGCGTGGAATTGTAAGCCCATTCATTGTTATCGTTTGATAGTTAGCCTGATTAGCTTTTACATAAGAAGGAGCGACTGTTCCATCTTTGAGTAAAAAGCCTCTTGCTGCATTTTGTCCGCCCCCTTTATGTTTCTGCCAGTAATGCAGGTCATAGCCAGCGAGGAACTTATGAGCTATAGAACCTGTTTTAACATTCACATTGAAGTAGGCATTCAGGTTATCGGTATTCCAGTTTTGTTTACGTTGTACAAATTGCATAGCTGCCAAGGAGCTTATCGGATTTCCATCCAGATCTGGGGCAAAGGCGTTTGTTGTACGATGCTCCTGTAAGTCTTCCGTCCAGGTCTGCTTCATATAAGACGTCGAGAAGCTGAGTACTTTATTGAACCGATGCGAGATATTTCCCATCAGGATAAAATCACGGGAACGAAAAAAGTCATTAGGTGCTCCAAGGTTCAACCCGATAGGAGTACTGTTCAAATTAGTCACACCAGCAACGGCACCGAAAATCGGTTGCCCTCTATCCAGGCTTCCATTCATGTTACTAAGGATCATTTCGGCATTTACAGCGGTTTTTTCGTTAGGGATATAAGAGAAGGAAGGCGAGAGGAGGTATGACTTGTTACCTACATAATCGCGGTAGCTGCCAGCCTCCTGGTAAGCGCCATTAAAGCGGTAAAGCAGGCTTTTATCTTTGCTCAGGGGGCCTGTAAAATCGATAGTTCCTCTCAAGGTGTTGAAAGTTCCCGCGCTCATGCTCACTTCTTTACGATTTACCGGAAGTGGCTTTTTAGTTACCAGATTAATACTGCCTCCAGGATCGACGGAGGCAAAAGTTGCACTTGCTGGCCCTTTTATTACTTCAATCCGCTCAATATTCGTTGTAATTGGCTGAAGGAAAAAATACTGCCTGGTGCGCATTCCGTTAACAATCTGCCCATCTTCATTCTGGCTTATGCCTCTAATTGCGTATTGATTATAGTAACTGGAAGGGATCACGCCGCTGCTTATTTTTACAGCATCTGCCAGAAGAAATGCTTGCCGATCTTGCGCCAGCTCTTTGGTGATAGTAGCAATGGCTTGTGGGATATCCTTATTCAGGGTAGCAGTACGCGTTGCACCAAAGGAATAATCACTATTATACTGTCGGGAACTTCTTCCTAAAACTTCTACAGTTTGCAGTTGCCGTATCTTACTGGCAATCTTAAAGCTAAGGGTATCATAAGCTGCATCTGTAACCACAAGAGTCGTAATGTAAGTCTCGTAATCCGGATGAGTTATTTTTAGAGAATACCTGCCGGGCAGAATATTTTCAAAAGCAAATAAGCCTGCGGCATTTGTGGAGTTTGATGTTGTTTGGGCTTTGTTTTGCAAAACAGCTGTTGCCCCTTCAATAGCCATTGAATTTTCGGAAATAAGCTTCCCTTTTATATTGCTTTGCGCGTAGGTTCCAGTGGCCATAAAAAGGGCCAAAAAGAAAATTAGTGTATGTTTCATTTGAGGATAATTTTTAAATGGTTTCCAAATACAAATCTTGCAGCGCGTTGGCAGTGATGTCCGATGTGTTAAGCGTGTGTACCAATCTGCCTGCTTTCATTATTCCGATCTGCGTGCCCACATTCACGGCATTGAAAATATCGTGAGTAGCCATAAGAATAGATTTGCCTTCCTGCGATAGTTGCTTAACAATAGAAGTAAATTCTGCTGTGGCTTTTGGGTCTAGTCCGCTTGTAGGCTCATCCATAAGTATGGCTTCGGCGTTCTTTGCAAGGGCTATAGCAATCCCTACTTTTTGCCTCATCCCTTTAGAGTACTTGCCGAGATGTTTACTGTGCGCTTCTTCCTGTAAGCCTGCTTTCAAAAGGTAGCTTCTCAGCTCCGGGCGGGAGTAGCGGAATCCGGCCAGCTTACTGAAATACTCAAGATTTTCAATTCCCGTTAGGTTGCTGTAAAGCATCACCACTTCAGGGATATAAGCTAGATGCTTTCTGGCGGCACTTGGATTTGAGGTGATATCAAGACCACCAACTTTTGCCACGCCTGTTGATGCCTGGATAAAACCAAGAAATAAATTAATAGTGGTTGTTTTACCGGCACCGTTCTGTCCGAGTAAACAAAATACTTCGCCCCTGGAAACGGTCAGGTCAAGACCATCCAGGGCTGTGTACTCACCATAGGTTTTGGTGAGGCCAATAGCCTGTAACATAGTTTAAAAAATTAAATATGAATGATAGCCGCAGGAGGATGCTCCGCGGAAAAGATTATTACGAAAGGAAATCAGATCAAAGCGGGAGGGCCGCGGTCTGAATAGCTCAGTCCGATTGAATTGATGGAGGCGCTTTGGTAGAAATTAAAACAACAAGGTATATCCTGAACTATGCAAGAAATAGGCTGGCTATTTTGCATTGTAAACCCGGCAGAAAAATGATAGTCGCAGATTTCGCAATGATTATCTGTTGAAATCAGTTCTTTCTTGCCTTTGATATTTTCAGCAGAATCATGGCCATGAGCATGATCCAGCTTTAGCGCCTGAATAAAAAGAAACAGGGCTAGCATAAGTACAGAAACTATTTGCTTCTTCCTCATGTGAATGGTATTTCTTCCTGAACTAAAATGTTCAGGTGTATGAATGAGTCGTTTCTCCGGCAGAGCCAGGAAAAAACAGGGACTTTTAAACCTCATTAAGTATATAAATCAGCAATAAATGGGTTAAGTTTAAATCAATTGGTAAGCCAGAAGGTTTATTACGCAACCTAGCCTTAGCACCAATAAAACAGGGTTTTTAAATGACTTAAACAGTGGGGGGACCTTTATTCGTCCAGGTATGGACAGCTGATTTGAAGAGTTGCTGGCTGAAATTACTATTCAGGATAACAGGCTTCCCTGCATGATAATCGAGTGTAAGTTCAGAGAAATTCGAAGGGTAGTCAATTTGTTTATAGGCAATGAAACTACAGATTAAGCAATCTGAGTTATGTTTGTCGACTTTGAATTCCTGCCCATGATGATAGCTTGATTGCTGAATTGAATGGGCTACTTCGTTATGATGATGAAGAGCAGGCAGGATCTGCATTACTGAAAAAAGCAGTAATAAAAACCAGGAACCTGTAATAACTAATCTTCTCTTCATTGATTGTTCGCAGTGCAAAGCTGCGTTTTTATTCTTAAATAATCAATGTTGATATTTCAATTTGCTGTTTTTGGTAGGTGCACTGTCATATGGAGACATCTTTCTTTTCTTGATTTTTTCTTTTACTTTATGTTTCAAGTTTTAACGATGGGAATCGATACCAATATTAAAGAAAAGCAAGTTCTGCAAGCTTTAGCTATAGGCTTTTCTTAGGAGACAAAAAGTAAAAGAAAGGACAGTTGGAAGTAGCCCCTGAATTATCAAGGTGAAAACTTGAAAAAAGCTGTCTCATAAATTTTATGTCATGGGTAGTTTTGAATTTTTTTTTCAAAACACCGAAAGCAGAGATGACATGCCTTAATCGAAGAGCAGCAATCTCATCTAGCACCGTCATCGAATCCCTTGTGGTGAGGAATGCTGCTACCTCTGCATCGGGAGATTCCTCCTATCGTCGAATGACGGCTGAATTCAGATAA
>CBIHNR010000094.1:0-21130 GCA_966211215.1 uncultured Pedobacter sp. | reverse complement strand
GCTGAAGGCTGATTGCTAACAGCTGATCGCTAATTTGCTAATCGCTCTATAGTACCGTTAACTCTCTTTGGCGTGTGTCTTGCGAGACCTGAAATTAAAGCCTCTCACTAATCCATAGGCAAAACCGCCGATATGCGCCCAGTATCCAATTCCTGAGGTGTCTGATGTTCCCAATCCCAGAGAGGCCCAGCCGTCCATTACCTGCTGCCCTATCCAAAAGAAGAGAAAAACAAAAGCTGAAATCCGGAAGAAGAAAAAGAAGAAGAATACCTTAATTCTGGATGTGGGAAACATAACCAGATAAGCGCCAAGCGTTGCTGCAATCGCTCCAGATGCACCTATACAAGGGATGTTGCTTCCGTTTAAAATAAAACAATGCGCCAGGGCGGCAAACACTCCGCCGGCGAGGTAGAATAGTAAAAAGCGAAAGTTCCCGATGGAAACTTCAATATTGTCTGCAAAGACCCAAAGAAAAAGCATATTGCCGATAAGGTGCATCCAGCCTCCATGTAGGAACATACTGGTTAACAACGAATGCAAGTTTCTGCCATGCATTATTTGTGTGGGAATAGCACCGTAGGTGAAAAATAATTGCTGAAGTTGAGGTTCAGTAAGTTGTATTTCTTTCCAAAAGAAGTAACAGTTTAGTGCTATTAGCAGGTAGGTGAATATGGGCTTGTGCTTGCCTTTTACATGATCGTCGCCTATGGGAAAAAACATATCTCGTGATTTATAAAAACAAAATAAGGAAGCAATGCCTGATTTTTAAAGATTGGACAAGACGGAATCTATAAATTCTTTGGGTATTTGTATATGCGGAATATGTCCAACCCCATCAAATTCTACCAGTTTAGCCCCCGGAATCTTTTTTGCGGTTTGTTTGCCAAGCGTTTTGTATTGACCATGTAAAGCTTGTTCTTCTTTAGAAAGTAAGCCTTTCCCTACAATCGTTTTATCTTCCTTGCCAATAAAAAGGATGGTGGCAACTTTAAGATTAGGAAACTCATGTACCACTGGTTGTTCGTAAATCATGGTAAAAGTTAGGGCTGCTACTTTCGCGTATCTCGGAAAATCGGCGCTTTTTGCTACTCCCGAGCCGATTTTAACCAGATAGTCATATTCGGGTTTCCATTCGGGGAAGTAAGAGTTTTGGTAATATCGTTTTACACTTTCGGCGGATGTTTTTAACTCCGTTTTGTACTGCTGCTCACTTGTAATGTAGGGGACGAACGTTCGGTAATCTTCCAGCCCAATAGGATTTTCTAGAAGAAGTTTATCCATTCTCTCGGGATACATCAGCGCAAAGCGAGTAGCTAACATGCCGCCCATGGAATGCCCCATAATGGATGTTTTTTGTATTCCCAGGGTGTCCAGCAGCTGTTTATTGAACTGCGCCAGTTGGTGAAAGCTGTAATGAATAATTGCTTTTGATGATTTGCCAAATCCGATCTGGTCTGGCACAACCACGCGAAACCCTTTTGATGACAAGGCTTTTATGACATCTGTCCAGTAGTAGCCTCCGAAGTTCTTTCCGTGAAATAGCATTAGCGTTTTCCCGTTTGGATTGGCTGGTTTAATGTCCATATAGGCCATCCGTAGGTCCTGGCCGTCTGCCTGAACATTGATAAATTTTACGGGAAAGGGATAGTTGACATTCTCCAGGGTGATTGAAAGAGTATCAGGCTGTGCATGTAGCCTGATACTGAGAATGAGCAAGAAAACTGTTAAACAGTGTTTCATATGTACGATTGATTCTTTATAGATTGGGAGTCCTGCCGCCGTCAACGGGGATGTTTATGCCATTGATGTACCCTGCTGCTGGCGAAGCGAGAAATGCAATGGCCGCGGCAACATCCTCAGCTGTTCCAATTCTTCCTGCCGGGATTTCTTTGACCATATCTTGTTCGACTTCATCGGTGCTCTTGCCTTCTTTTTCTGCCCTTGACTTTATCAGGGATTCTAGCCGTCCGGTCATGGAGGTGCTTGGAAGGACGTTATTAACGGTTATGCCCCAGCCCCCCAACTCGAATGAAAGCGTTTTGGCCCAGTTTGCTACCGCTGCCCTGATGGTATTGCTTACACCAAGCCCTTTTAAGGGTGCTTTTACTGAAGTGGAGATCACATTGATAATGCGCCCCCAACCTGCTTGTTTCATATTGGGAAGTACTGCCTGCGCTAAGATTTGGTTGCAGATAAGGTGCTGAGAGAAGGCTTTGCTGTATTCTTCAATGCTGGCTTCGATGGCTTGCCCGCCTGCAGGGCCTCCGGTGTTGTTGACTAAAATATCTATTGTGTGTTGTTTGAGATAGGTGTCAATGGCGTTTTTGAGTTGCTCCGGATCTGTAAAATCTGCAACTACGTAATGGTGTGATTCGGTATCGTCGGCAGGCAGGGAACTTATGGTTTCTTTTAGTTTTTCTTCATTGCGTGCTACCAGGGTTATGCTTGCGCCAAGCAAGGCAAGCTCCATTGCCGAAGCCCGCCCAATTCCTTGTGTGCTTCCGCAAACTAATGCCCTTTTTCCGGTTAAATCGAGATTCATGGTGATTAAACGTTTATGTTGTGTTTGGGTTTTAAAGATAGGGAAGGCGCCACGTTAATGTAAATGATTATTTCATTCATTAGGAGTCGTAAAATGGTTATTTTTAATTGTTCCTTTTTACCAGAGATACCTTTTAATACATCAGGAAAGTAATTAAATTGATCGTTTTATTCTATCGCCTCTGCATTAGGACCTACTGATTTTGTTGAATTAACTTGGCATTTCGATATTACGTGAATGTATATCCGTTATCTACTCTTATTGATCCATTAAGTTCAGAATAGGTGCCTGTTTTAGTTACGTTACCTTGCAGCGTTTTGTCACCCCCACCGCTTAATGTTAAGTTTCGATAAGCTCCTCCCTTAATATCTTGATCGCCTGATCTGCCATAATTGAATGTGTTAGGAGCTGCGTTAGTTTCCAATATGCCTATAAGCATTGGTTGTTGCATTGCTTTATATGTAACAATATTTCTATTGTCGAACTTCGACAATGCATCGTCGCCGTTCAATAATCCATTTATAGTTAAAGTACTTGCGTTGTAGGTCAATGTTATTGGTCCAGATACCAGAATGTTCGGGGCGCCTTGTGTAATGGTAAAAATACTTTGGTTATTTGTACTAAACTTAAGCGTACCCGCAGAGGTTAAATTCATGGCAGTACCGTTTCCACCACTTGTCCCTCCTCTAAACTCTACTGTATTGGCGACTCCAAAATCAAACGAAGTGGAATTTCCATTGGCATTATCCCAGCTAAGTTGTCCAATAAATAAAGTGGACCCTGTTGAAGCACTTCTCGTTATTTTTCGGTTAGTGCCGTAACTTAAGATGGTTGTACCATTTACTTGAAAGTTATAAGTAGCTAACTCTAATTGTGTATTGGAGCTAGCAACGTCTGCTTGGAGGTCGTTGCCCACAATTAAATTACCGCTAATAACAGTATTTTGGCTTAAAGTTTTCTTGCCTCTACCTCCAATAACTAAGTTGCCGAAGTCCCCATTAAAGAAGCTGTGGAGTGTATAATCGCCATCATAGTTATAAGCAATTGTGGTACTATTGCCACCATTTTTATAATTAAATATCCCAGTTTGCATTGGTAAAGTGCTGCTGTTTAATGTAACCCTGCCATCGTTATTGAAGACGGAGTTAGAATTTGTACCATTAATTGTACCTGCAATATTGAAGTTGCTAGAAGCCACTGTTAATGTTATATTGTCTATAAGTACACTTCCTGGTAATGCATTAACACTTGCTGATATAGTTTGATTATTAGTTGTAAACTTCCAAGTACCAGTACCAGTTACACCACTAAAATATGAGCTGTTTGCATTAGCAATGCCATTTCTAAATTCTATATCTGCGTTACCTGTGAAACTAATATAGAATTTATTAGAATTCGCATTGTCAACTGCTACCAAACCGTTAAAGATAGTTTGGCCTGTAGAACCGCTCCGTGCTAAAGTAGCACCACCGTTTGTATTATTGCTAGTACTAAGAGTATTTATGATGAAATCATAATTTCCCAACTGTAGACAAGCATTATTTTGAAAAAGGGTAAGTCCTGTCACAATTATATCACCTACTAAATTTTTATATAAAACTTGGCCGGCGCTGCTGGTTAATGTTAAGTTATTGTAAGTTGCAGGAAATACATCTTGTAGATACGCACTACTATATTCAAAAGTGTTAGGAAATGAAGTCAAATCTAAAGTACCAGTTTGCATTGGTTTAGCTGTAGTCCCAGTCCAAATAAGCCTGCCTTTGTTTACTATCTTCGACCCTGAATCTTCTCCGTCTACAGAGTTAAACAATGCACTTCCTCCTTGAATTGTTAATGTAGTTCCTGCTTTGATGATACTATTACCGATAAAACTAGTATTCCTATTTCCAGCCGCATAGGTTACGTTATTTAGATATATTGTTCCTCCGGCTACGGTGGGATTACCTGCCGATGCATTACCACCAACCAAAGCTCCATTTATGTTAATTGTATAGTTCGGCAAATTAATACCATCATGACCGCCTATTGTAAAACCCCCAAGACCTATTGTGAAAGTACCACTTAAAGTGTTATTGTAAACAACGGAGTTATTTGTACTAAACCCGTTACTAGTAAATGCATAAGTTGTTACATTATATCCATTAGGATCAAAGTAACTGCCTCCGCCACTATTTCCGCAGAATAAGCCATTACTAACAACGAGGTTCCCTACTAAGCGTTTAATTCCAGTTAATTGAGTTCTTAAATTATAATAAGCAACGTTTGTGATGTCTTGATTACCGGTACCTGTATAGTAAACATTATTAACGTTAGTTGATGCGTCAAAGATTCCTGTTGGCATGATTGTATTTGTGCCATACTGGAAGAAGTTGGAATTGGTACCCATTAAGAATTTAGAATTTGATGTAGTACCATCAAGCGTACCATATGAATTAAAAGTAACTCCAGAAGCTAAAGTGACAACTATATTTTCGATAGTGATACTGCCTCTTATTGTGAGACTAAAACCTGCAACTTGTCCGTAGATAGCTTGGTTATTAGTAGTCATTCTTATTACAGCATAACCCAAGTCTACATTTCTACCACCATTAGCATAACCAGTAATCCCACCTTGGAGTTCTATATTGGGTGTGTATGTACCATTCACGGTAAATTTACCATCATAAGAGTTTAATAAACCTTTACAAAGTAAATTTGCGGTTGAACTGTTAATTTGAACGTCACCGCCACCGGTTATAATTTGGCCATTTACTGTTACATTTCCAGCACCTAAATCTAATATACCCCCAGCTATAACTTGATTTGCTAATGATACAATATTACCTGTTACTATTGTGCCAGAAGATAAAGTCTTTGTTCCAGCACCAAATGCTAAGTTAGCAAAGTTAGTCCAGGGGATATTCATTGCTGTGGGAGAGATAAACCCTACCGTAGTACTAGTATTCGTTGTGTGGTCAAAGATACCAGTCTGCATAGGCATGGTTGTGCTGCCAATATAATGATGCGTATTTGCGCCCATTATGTACTTCGAATTAGACGTTGTTCCATCTAAAATGTCATAGTGTTGGAAGAAAGCAGCGCCGCCATTATTAACGTTAGTTAAGGTTATATTATCAATGAGTACAGGCTTTCTAAATATGAAATTGGATTGTGTATTGTTAGAACCTTGTATACTTTGGTTGTTGGTACTAAAAATGACACTCGCGTTTCCATAATCAATATGATAGCCATAATAGTTATTGTAACCGGTGACGCCGTTCTTGTAGGTTATATTGAAGGTTCCCGTGAAAGTAGCCTTAGATACGTTCGTATTCCACACAAACACACCTCCAAACACCATATTTCCGGTAGAGCCGTCTTTCTTAAGCTCGCCACCGATAGTAGTTGCGCCGTTTACTGTTAAACTGTTGTTTCCAACATTAAAGACGGTGCCATTTTGAGTTGTTAAAGAGCCCCTTATAGTTATATCGTAACCTAGTTGTTTTACGCCTGCTCCATTTATAGTAACACCATAATAATCTAAATTAGGAAGTGTTATTGTTCCTGTAGTAGTATTAAACTGTATACTTCCGGCATTACCAAAGTTCATGTTACCATATGCAGATTCTTCCAAACCATTAATAATAATAGATGAACCAGGTTGGATTACGTTATAAGTCCCATAATTTTTAACGTAACCAGCTGTGATAGTTGTTGTTGTGCTATGGCTGAATGTTACACCTTTTAACACAGTAATGGATCTTACTGTGTAACTATTTGAAACAACACAGTTAGCCGCAATTATAGCCTTTTGACCAATAGTTGGTAACTTACCAAAGCTCCAGTTTAAAGTATTTTCCCAGGCTGTGCTTACGGTACCTAAAAAATAATTAGCAACGTCATTTACAATAGTTTTTCCACTAGAGTTTGTAAAATATTTGCCTGATGAATTTACAATCATATTATTGTACAGCTAGGTAAAACCATTTATATTGAGTGCCAGCAGTCAATCCTGTTGTACCCGATGTCAGTTGAAATGTTGTTGTGGAAACACCTGTATCGGCTATATAAACTTTAGCGCCACCAGTTAAAGCATTTGCAGCTGCATTTGCAGGCGTTAAAATAACGGACGAAGGTGCTGTTCCATAAGGACGGTTAAATGTTATCGTAACAACTGGAGCAGATGCACTCGGTGATGTTCCAGTTGTTATGATAACCTTTCCGCCTAAGTCAGTACCGGTTACAGAAACACCTGTTGGTGTTGTCCCGGCACCAGAACCAGCCACAATAGTCGGTGCTCCAGATGAACCTATTAAATGAACCACTTTGCCTTTGCTTAGCCTAACAGGCGTCAAGTCGTCAACAAAATAATACCACCAACTTGCTGTATTATGGTATTGCCCCTGGTTACCGCCTACTATAGTAGTTCCCGTATATGTATTTGCAGCATCCCAGTTCGCCTCAGTCGTTAATTGCGTTATAATGGTAGAATCTTCGACATAAGGCAGAATAACGTTATAAGGGGTTTCCAATCCTCCTGTGGGATTAAATACAGCTACCCGATAACCAGTACCAGCATTGTCAGTGAAATTGGCTGATTTAGCTGTAATGTTTTTACCAACCCCTAAGCCTCCTGTAATTTTTACAGCACCTGTTGTTGTTGAGGTACTATCTGTAGTGTCTGTAAAAGACCAAATTCCAGCTATACTTTGAGCCTGCCCTTTCACCCAGCTCCACCAATTAAAAAGCTTTAACCTGGAAACAAACTTATTATCTTCCGCTCCTGGAGCGGAGGTAATCTGAGCTTCAGCATCACTTGTAAGAGTTCCAGCTAGTTTAGCGTTAAGAGACTGTTCGGCCGAATAAGCCCAATTTGACGCGATAGGATTGGAACTGCCGTTGGCTGGCGTTGAATCTACCGTAATGTTAGCGCCTAAGGGCTCCCAGCCATTAGACAGATTTCCTATACTGGCTTTACTTTTCAGCCTGTAGAACTGTCCGGCCGATACAACCCAAACCAGTGTAACATTATCTTTAAGCTGGTCGGTTTTGGTTGCAAAGTCAGTGAGCAAAGTTGAAAGGTTGGCGGTCACTCGGCCACCACCTCTAACGAAATCAGAATCTATTTGAGCATTGCTCTGATTGTTCGGTTCAAAAATGTCGGGATATTTTAAAGGCATCTTATGTAATTGCTAATTTGTCACCTGTAAACGCATTTGTTGCGTTTGATCTATATACTCGCATTGTTACGGTAGCGCCGAAGCTGTTAGTTCCGGTTAAGTCAGAAAGTTTCGTAAATGCACCAAGAACTGGGGTTGCATCATTCTGGACAATTCCAGATAAATCTCCCGCTGAAGCTGCGTAGGCAATAAACGCATATTCGCCGGAGCCAGCAGTTACACCTGTTACTGTTCTCGCTTTACCACTATTTAGCTCAGAGTTTGCCATTCCTAAGATGGTAGTCAAATCAGGGTTTGCATTGGTTGAGTACCCTAACACCCGTCTATTTACAAATGTTATCGTAGTTGAGTTACTATAGGTAGTACCTTGAACATCTGTAACAGCAACTCGATAAGCTACATTGTCGGCATTTAAAACGGTTGCATCATTATGGGTTACTGAAACAGTTTGAGAGTCAGTAGTAAGAGTTCCAGTTGCGCCTGAAATATCAGTCCATGAGCCGCCATTTATTGAAACTTGCCACTGATAAGTACCATGGGCAACATTTAACGAATTTCTTGTTATAGTGCTGCTCGCAGTTGCATTCTTATCGCCACGTTCACGGGTAGTATTTCCAACCGAAGGATTTGTTTTTGATGGCGCCTGATATCCAGCGAAAGAGCTTGTTACAGTAGCTGCTGTTTGTGTAGTAGAAGCATCAATCCATATACATCTGAACTCAACACCTGCATTATTCGCGCCCGCTGTGTTAACCGTAATACTCGCGCTTGCATCTTCCGTTGTTGCATTAACATGGTTAACCGTTGTAGCAAGATCGGTCCATTCAGTTTCACCAGTCCTACGATATTGAATCTGTGCTGAAACAAAATCAGGCGTACCCACATTTTTTACCCATCTGAATGTGACTGCTTTGTTAACGTTTTGGGCATTGTACGCCGACTGGCCGGTTAAGGCAGTATTGCTCAGTGTCGGCGCTGTATATGGGGCCAGCATTTTTTCGAGTAGTTCATCAAGGGGCAACCCTTCAATTTCATCACCCACATTGACTCCGCCTAATTGCCTGGTAGCAGGGGAGCTTCTATTATAAGTAGTGGCTTCTTCACTATTTCCTGCATTGATTAATACCTCATTTATATCACTTACTAAATTGCTTTTATTCTGAGTTTGCAGATTTGTTATTACTCCTATTGCTTGGTTGGCGATATCTAATCCCAGTTGTGCAGCTTTTGCATTCAATGCGTCTGAAAGGCCGGTTACCTTACCGATTTCAAGGGTATCTTCTGCTTTATGAAAAAAGCTGTCTATTAAATTTTCGAACTGTTCGGCTGTTGGCTTTTTCTTAAAGCCAAACCAATCTTTTAATGTATTTCTTGAAAATATTCCCATTGTTATCCTATGTACTCTATGAACATGACTACTCTGTATGGATTAAGGATGGAAAACGGCTGGTTCCCTCCCCCGTTGTCCACATCAAGATTGAAAAAGAATGATGATTCGTTAGGCCCTTTATCGCCTCCTGCAAATCGGCTTTTGGTGCTATTATCATTGTTATCTCCTCCAATCATCCCAGGGATTGATATATTGTATTGAGGCAATTGTGATTTGGTAAGTTTTTGAGTTCTATATCCCCCTGTTTTGCCAACGGTTTCGAAGTCGGTTTCCCCCGCAACAGGATTGTAACCCACAGGGAAATATCCGCGCCAATCAATTACTTCCTTCCATCCTGGAGGAATCAAATTGGCAGGCTTATTCCAGAGAACGATTCCTCCGCGGCCCCCGACGCCATTACGTAGAAATGGAGCGGCCACTTCCTCTAATTTCTTCGCTCGAGTCTCCAATGCCTCCATTCTGGCAATTAATCCATTCGTTGGTGTGTTACGTTTAAAATCTGCCCATAAAAAAACAGTATTCCCATTGGCAACATCGCTAGTAAATTTGACCACACGTTTCGTTTTAACCTCTTTAGAATTTCCGTCAAAATATTGTAGCGATGATTTCTCTGTCACTATCGCTACATTGATCAGCTTTGCCCCTCCATCAAATGGTAATATTTCGCCGTTAATTGAAACATATCCTGTGGAAATGTTGTCGCCATTGTCTTCACATCCCGACAGGATACACAATGAGCCACCCAAGTAAGACGACTGCTGTGCTAGAAGAATGCTGCTTTGCAGAAAATCCAGGATGCCCTGGTCTAGTGGCAATCCCCCTGGTTGTGTAAAATCTATTGTATTCATTTTCTGTAAATTCTATATCGTTTAGCCGGAAGCTTATAAAAGTCAAGTTCGGCCTTCATTTTAATTTCCTCATGGTTGGAGAGATTGTTTGGTACCCATACAATAAAGTCTGTACCGGAATCTGCATAATCATCCGAATTGTGGATTTCTATTGCATCTGGTTCTGTTCGTGTAATCAATTTTAGAGGCTTGGATTCATTGGTAACAAAGGCATATATTCTGTCTCGAGTTAATCCATCTTCTATCTCTATCGTTTTCTCTGTACGGTCAAACTTTTCATTCAAAAGTTTCCGAAGCCGAAATACTTGTCCGTTGTGAGCTAGCTTGTATAGATTGGCATCCCGATTAGGTAAAAAACTGAATTCATGGATACGAGCAATGGGATAAACTAATCCATTTAGCCATTTGACAAAGTTGGTTTGCCTCATCAGAACCGGCAATATCCATGTTGCCAGCGTGTTAAAGTTGACATTATACATAAGGCCTAAATTTGATGGTTAAATCGCCTTCCGTCACTCTATAGCCTGTGTTAGAATCTGTTTCAGTTACCGCTCTGGCTCCTGTCGCAATTCTTAAATAGCCGGCATCTGGTATATATCTTTCATCAATACTTGAAAAAGGATATTGCCCATATTTCGCCTGAGCTGATTTAATTACAATCAATTCCACACCCTCGACCTTTTGCAAGGCATCTATTAATCTGGTATTAGCATATTCTCCATTAAAAGGAAGATTTTGCAGATACTGGTTTATTGTTTTTTGTACCGGACTATTGTCATTGCCATCAAGACGAGCCCCTTCGGCAGTTAAGATTAAGGGATTATAAAAGATTTCAAGACTTAGCTTTAAAGAATCAGGGGAATTACTCTCTTTAAAAATTTTGACCCCGGCATCTTTTATTTTATCGATATAAGTGGTAAATGCATCGAGTTCTGTTGGAGATAAGCTTGTAAGATAGTTATCCGATCCCAGCTTAGCTACCTTAATCCTCAGCTTTCCATCAATTTCGGTAACCGATGCTACTTTTATAATCCTTCTTTTTTCGATTGCATCTTCGCTTAAACTTGTGTTGTTATACTCCCCAGTTTCCAGATTTAGTTGGGAATCCCCCGACTGAAACCTCAGCGCCATATCCTGATACCACTGCAACCGATGCGGTTTCTGCGTTTCAATAATCCTTTTCACCTCCTCAACATGCGTGTCGAAAAGCTTTTCCAGCGTCCAGATGCAGAACGCAACCACGTAGGTCCAGATACGCCTGATGCTGGTGCGGCTGCCGGAAACTTCAATATTGTTATCCGACAGAGCCTCTATTATTTCCTCTTGTATTACTGTTAATTCTCTTGCCATTATGATACGATAAAATTTTCTCCAATTGCCCAGTATTCAATTCCGCCGATTTCCTCTTCAGGCGTGCCCATACCCAGGATACTTGTACCCGTAGCCGGAACCAGGCCGTTGTTTTTAAAATAGTTAGCTATCGCGATGTCAACCTCGGCAGGCAGTTCGAGCACCTCGTCGGCAGGAAGGTCATCTGTTAACGAAAAGCCATTTAAAAGCGCGATCTCAAAAGCCGCACTCGCATCGCCGCAATACTGTATAGCTAAATCCAGTATATTTTGTCCTTGTTCTGCCTTCGTCATGGTACATAATTTATTACAGCGTAAACCTGGCGCTTCAGCCGCTTTTTTCGATACACGCCATCGCCTTCCCGGCTGCCGGCATAGTTGGTGTTTCCTTCAATCGTTTCTACCCACTGTTGTCCCCATTTGTCAATAAAGCCTGTATGGGCAACCCGATTTTTTGAAGCATACCAGATAAAAAATACATCAGCCCGTTGCGGCGCAACCACCGCCTCCCTGCCGCTTTTGTATGTAATTGACGGCCCTTTTTCGAACAGGCTGGCACAGCCACCTGCCTTCGGGTTTTTTACTCCGGATTTTCCTAAAACCCAGCATACAAAAGCGGCGCACCAGGGTTGGCCCTTTTTCAGCCCCACGTATTTTAGGTATTGTTCTACTTCAGCGCCATCGTTATGGCCCGTTTTTTCGCGAATACCTACCTGGGATGAATAAGTAGTCTTGATTCTCTGCCTTATATCGCTTTGAAAAGCAGTACAAGAGATAAGAACAAGAAGAAGTATATAGTGATAGAAATTCTTACTTTTTGCCATATAGTTAATGCGTTAAAGTCGGATACAAATTGGTTTTCAAAATAGAGGCGGATGGAGGGCCAGATTACTCGCAGGATAAACCAGGTAAATGATTTGAAAACGCAGAAAGCAATAATGGCTACCGAGATGACTTGTAAAACTCCGGCATCGTACGCACCTGCTGTTGGGTCTATTTGCCTAAGTAAATGAGGCATTAAAAAGAAAACAGCCAGGGCTACAACAATAACAAGCTCCTCATTAAAGCTCTTTAAAAATCTAAGTACTCTCATTTTTCGGGTTTTATTTGATTTACAGTTTCTAATACTCCAACTCGCTGCTCCAGCTTGTCCATGCGGCTATCGGTTGCCGAGCCTGCTGCTTTCACGTCCAGTTGAATTTCCTTCACAATGTTTTTAATTTCAGTTACATCTTTCTGAGCCTGTAAAAGTTCCAACTCTTGAGTAGAGCCATTTTGTGCAATACTTGCCAGGAACCAAACCGTAGAGCAAACCAGCAGGATGAGTTTGCCCGCATTGGCCCAGGTTAAATAGTTGTTGATGTTGTCTATCTGATTTATCATATCTCAATTCTAAAGTCACTTATATCTTCTGTTACTATGATAGAGGGATTGCTGTAGCCGTCGTTTTCCAGTTCTATTTTCAGGTCGCGAATAAACTTTTGCTTATTGATTATGCCTTTCAGTTTTGTTTCGATACCAAAGCCAACAAAGGGGAATTCCTTTAATTCGCCTTTTTGAAGCATAACAAGAAGCTCTACATGTTGCTCGTCAGATTCCCCTTCATCCCATTCTTCGCCCAGGTCCACCAGGTCGAAGGTGTCTTCGTTTAATAAAATATCTGTTCGCATGTTATGTAATGTTGCCCGTACCGGTTCCAGTGACAGTTCCGCTTGGTGATGCTCCTGTTACGGTAACCTGAACTGTGCCTGTTTTAACAAAAGCCTCAATTGCTTTGGCTATTTCTTTAGCTTGATAAGCTCTTTCTTGAACAGGATCGCTAACTCCTGCGCTACTACCGTGATCAAATGCTGCTTTAAGAGCATTTTCTAATATTTGAGTTTGGAAAGCCATTATTTTAAAATTTTAGATAACTGGGTACTGAGATTACTTAACGCCGCTATATCAGGACCCTTTCCGTTTACCACGATGATCTTCTGCACTATTTCAATGAATTGTTTGAGCAGGGACCCTAAAGTGTCCGTCCCTTTCGCTAACAGATGGCCATCCTTGTCAATCTCATATTTTGCTTCACCAACCTCAATAATCGCCTTCTCTATCTCACTACATTTCAGTATCACAGCTTCGGTAGCCTGGTTTTCAATGATGGCATAGATCACGCTACTGTTGTCCGCCGGTATCTCTACTATCCGACTTCCGGGCTTGGTTTCAGTAGCGTGAAACCGCACATCATGCAACTCGGGTTGTCCGTCCCGTAACACCACGCAATTGTTTTCTGTAATCTGGGAAGCAGTGCCCATTCCAATGGTTCTGATTGATTTTTGCCTGTGCGACTTGTTTATCACCCTCAGCAATAATTCTTCTGCACCCATGCTAATAATTCACTTTAAATGCCAGTTCGTTTTTCCGGCTAATTCCGCCAGGGCCGTAAGTTTTAACCACTTTTTCGATCAGGTAAGTTCCGTTTCGGCCAGGGTCTTTATTATCTATTATCGTTAGGCTGTCTCCAGCCCTGGTAACAGGGAAGCCAAAGCCCGTAATGTTGCCCGTATATCCGCCAGATAAGTTCTCGAGGGACTTGGATTCCAAAACCTTCTTGGCTTGCGCCTCATCAGCTACAGAATATTCAAGTGTGCACAAGGTCGCATCTGCTTTTGTGCTGCCAGCTTCTTTAAATGCTTCCTTATCTTTTCCGTTCCTGATGTTTACACGATACCGCACATTAAAGCTTTCTGCCGGCTTGTAAGTCAGGTCAGAACTTCGAACATTCGCCTGGATCTTGTAAATGTGGTTAGCGGTACTCTTGTCATTCCAATCGTATGCGAAGCCCACTTTAAGTTTGTCGTCAGACACCCGGGAAAAAAAGCCAAATTGCTCTTTCAATTTTACAAGCTCCTGGTAAGTACTCGTGTTGTTTACCTCGTATCTGCCCAGATTTACATCTGGGCATTCAATCTTTTTGATAAAAGTTCCCTGAGTGATGTAATTTAACAGTTCGCGTAGTTTCACAGAGCGGAAGCTTTTGGAGTGATTCTTTTGGCGAAGCTTATAAAGCTGGTCGCACTTAAGCTCAAGCGGTGTTTCAGAGCCTATTTCTTTAATAAAGCCCTCAAACTCTAAGGTTCCGGTACTTTGGGTTTCTTTGTATCCAAATCTTATCCAAACCTTGTCGCCGCATTTGATGTACTCCAATGGCGATTTATTTTCCAGCTTCTGATAAAAACGCGGCAATACAATAGTTGCGGTGCTGCTTAACTCCTTAAGGCTCTCTGTAATTTCGATTGAACTAACATGGGCAAATAACAGTTCCTTTATGGAGCCAGCACCTGTACTTTCGATAATTACCTCGGCCTGCATGTTTAAATAGGGTATTGTTTTCATACTTATTTATTATGCTGAGTAAAAGTGAATTCAATCGGCTTGATGCTTCGGGCGCTTAGGGTGTACTGTATCGTATCAGCAAAGCCGGAAACCCCGCTTATATCCACATTGGTGAAATAGATGCTGTTGATATCCAGGTTATGAAACATCGTACTCGTTGTTACTTCAAAGGCTTCAGGCGCATTAAAGAATTCACGAAGCTTTACCACGCCAGCTTGAGGGTACTGATGGTTTTTCATATCGATAATAATTCCCTGGAGCTTTATCTCCCAGCTTTTATCGCCATAACGTTCCACCACTTCAGCATCGCTACCATCAATCTCTGTAATTACCAGGTTTTTGCTTTTGCTAAAGCTTACCATGGGGGGAGGTGCGAACATATTCTGTCCGTGGGCCATGTCTCCGAAACTTATCTCATTCTTGGCCTGTTCTTCCTTACTCTCTTTATTTGAAGATGCAGTCGCTGCTATTCTCTTAAGTGTTAAATCTTCAAACGTTGCATTGTTCGTAAACGCAATCGCAGTGCTTGCCGTAATTTTGTTTACAAACTGTTTCGTTTCCTTTTTTTCGGTCCCATCAGTTTTTGCTTCCTTAGGAAGCGCTCCGAAAGCCGCTTTTAGCCGTTCACCAATATTTATTTGCTTTCTGGCTTGCGAAACCTTTCCTGGAATAGCCTTTACCGTTGTTGCAGCCTTAGTAACTTTGCCTTTAAGCTTTTTAGCCTCGTCAAGTTTTTCCTTGGCCTGCTTCTGAATGGCTTCCAGTTTTTCTTTCTCCTTTTTCAGTGCAGCTGCTTTTTCCTTTCCGGCATCAACAGATTGCTGGACCTTTGCTTTAAGCTTTTGGGCTTCCTCAATTGCTTTTCTTACTTTATTATTCACCTTTTTTGAATTTTACGGGTAGGTGGCCTGCTTCTGCAAGCCACTGAAATTGTCTGTATTTTTCGCACCAGGTATCATCATCCAACTGCTCAGGGAAAGGAATATTCATGTAAAAGCTCAGCAAAGCATTGATTTTGCGTACATGGTTGGCAAAAGAGCATTCATCATTGGGATCTATTGCCGGATAAATTTCCAGCAGTTCCTGAGTTTCATGCTCAACGGTGCATTCTTGTTCCTGATCGTCGCTATCGGCCCAGTCGCCAGCCGATAGCGTTAAATGTTTTTTATGATAGCCTTTCGGATCACAATTAACTGAGCAATAGCATCCACAGCAGCCATAAACAAGCCATCATCAGCCTTAACGGTGTCTTTGTGAGACAGGAGGCAACTGTTCAATAAAACCTCATCTGCTTTGCCTGGTGATTTATCAATCCATTTGCTGTATTCATTCATTACCTGCCTGTCTGGCCTGCGTACCAATACCGTTAAGTAATTGTCGCGGTCATCGTCTTTAGGCAGGTCGGCCATTTTTACTTTCTCTTCGCCATACTTTTCTCTGGCTTTGTTAATCATTTCCTGGGAAATTCCTTCTGGTAGTTCTGCCGCTTGTGCGGATTGTTTTTTATCACTCATTTTTTGGGACGTTTAATTTGTTGTTTAATGGTTGGTGCGGACACCAACCAAGGGAATACTTTTTTTGTGTTGTTTAGGTAGCCATGATGTTTTATTGCTGATTCAGTTGGCTATTTCGCTTGTCTCGACGATAGGAGAGATCTTAAAGCGCCTTACTTGAAAGTTTACTAGGTTTCCTCCTGCCGTCGGAATGACAACGCTTGCTAGAAAGGACTCAAGGATGGGAATGACTTAACTTTGAAATTCGAAACCTTAGAGCTCCTTCCGTACTAGAAATGATAAGCAATATCAATTGCGAACAATTCAAATTGCTTTGATAAGCCCATTTCACCTGTTACGTCTCTACCCTGCGATTGGAATTTGGCAGCGATCTTATCATTCACAATCTCATTGTAATCATTCAGGTAAGTAACCTGGATATCAAAAGGAGCTTTTTTCAGCAAGTCGCCTCCAGCTTTCTTTTCAATTTTTACAATAGCAGGCATGTAAAGCGTAATGGTTGCCTTATTGGTGATTTTACCCATGCTCCAGCTGGTTGCTTTGTTGGAAAGCGAGTGGTTAACCTGGTGTTCCTGTTCGGTGCTGTAAGAGATTTCCTTTACTTCGTCGATAACCTCGCCGTCGAATACAATTACCACATCGCCGCTGTCGTATGCTTTTCCGTTTTTTCTGATGGTTGCCATTTTTTACAGAGATTTTTTAAGATTAATAGTTCCTTGAATTTTGTTGATTGAGCCAGTTGGCTGTAAGTCGAATGCTACTTTTAGAGCTTTGTCGCCGGTAAGCAAATCACTGGTAGCATCAGTATAGGTTTTCCCTGAACTGATTAAACCTTCGGCCTGCATGTCCTGGAAGATTTCGTCACCTAACGAGTCAAAGCTTTTTACTACGCCCACAGGCAGCAATCCCGAAGCATCTACCGGTTGTACACTTCTGATTTTGGGAACTAATTGCTTGCGCAAACGGCGGGTAGCATCATCCATGGTACGGCCATAAGCAATGGTGCTTTCATTCATGCGGTCTTCATCATCTACAATTTCGGGAGAGCAAACATGGTCGTTATTCCAGCGGTAGCCAGAGATGCCGGTGTACGAAACAGGGAAGATGTAGCCTTTTTTGTCAAGATCTTCCAGGAGAGATTCTGACGCTTCGATAGTTTGGTGCGAGCTTAAGCCTGCTTTTAAAAACTTACCTTTTAAGCCGTTGCTCAGATTCAAAGTTTCCACCTCGCCAATATTCTGGTTTACGTTGATGCCCGAAAGTGTTCCTAAGGCAGTACCGACAGCGGCATATTTTTTATTTATCGAATCTGTTTTCGTGCGGGAAGCATAGCCGTAATCCTGGCCTATAACAATACTTACTTTGTCTGCTTCTAATGGAAACCCTGCCGATATTTCTAATTCACGTAAGTTTAATGCAGAAGTTCCTGTTGCTGAAAATGCTCTTCCTTCAAGTAAAACATGCAGAGGACGCTCTGTTTCATAAGTCCACATAGCAAACTCATGTGCTGGCTGGATGGCTGTGTTGATGTCGTTATTAAAACCGGAGGTTGTTAGCTCCGTAGCAACATAAGTGGCAGTTGGATTAAATGCTACAGCAAGTTGTCTTACTTCTCCTTTGGCATCGGCCACTAGCTTTCTAGCGTATTGTGGATGGGCCTCGTCGAAGATTTCATTTGGTTTAACGGTTTGCGCAACAACCATTAAGTACAGTTTGGTGCCAGGTAGGCTCATTCTGTAAAACTCATCAATGTGATGGAAGAGAACTACTTTGTTGTCTTCGTCGTACTTATCATCAATACCTAATGCTGTTGCGTCAGCCACACTTGTTAACGTGTACACCTGTCCCAATTTCAACTTGTCGGCACCGGTTACTTCAACTCCGTTTGCAATTAACGCACTAATAGAAGTGTCGAAACTGTTGGCGTTTTCGGTAGGCTTTCCTTTTGTAAATACTACTGCTTTATTCATCTTTTTTTAAATGTTTTCTGGTTAAATCCGAAGCGCTTGCCTGCTTTAAAAACTTTGCTTTCTCAAGCTTAAAAACTCAGCTCGTTTTCGAATTATGAAACAAAGGTGCAGGGAATTTTAACGCTAAAAAAATTAGTATTTATATCTTGGACGCTTGTGTTTAAGGTTTAGACACTTTCCGTTTTTCCTGGTTTTTTATGGCGTCTTTTGTACAAGGTGAGGTGGATTTTGAGGGAGGAACATTAACGCATTGAATAAAAACAATTAAATATATGAGTGCAGGAACAGCCAATATAGAATTGGTATTAGAAGTAAGAAACAAGATTAAAAGCGGGTTAAGTTCAGTTCGTAAAATTCTTTCCGAAGCTATAAGTAGTGTAAGATCGAAGGTTAATGAATTGAAGAAGGACATAAAAGAGATGTTTTCTTTTATGAAGAGCCTAATGGGGGATTTTTCTTCAAAAGCTAAGGAAATTCGGTCTACTATCGATAGCGTTATTGAAAAAGCATCCGGACGATTTTCAGATTTTTTCACAAAGGTTAAGAGTGGAACTTCTAAAATTAGGAGCCTTTTTACAAGGGCGGAACAACCTGAAAGAAAGACATCAGGGAAGGAAAAAATAAAGGCAAACGATGGAGGCGCAGAACTAGAGGCAAGCCCAACGCTGGAATTACCCGGAGGTCTGACTATCGATCCATCAGAACTAAAAACTCAGGCAATAGATAAATTCAAAGGAGCATTAGGACAGTCTATTGAAATGGCAGCCGCCTGGCGGGATGGCATGGCAAAAGTGAACGAGACTACAAAGCTTAGCGATGAAGGCATTGAATCTTTAAGTTCAAAAGTAATGGATATTGCCGCGAAAAATCCAGTCCCATTAGAGGAGGCACCCGATAACTTTAATAAGTTGGTAACAGCCGGTTTAAGTGCTAAAGATGCGTTGGCTGCCTTCGACCCCGCTTTAAAGGCTGTGAAAGCAGGAGCCTCTGATATGGATACTGTTGTTGCTGCCACTGTTGCTACAATGAATGGGACAGGCATTAAAGATGCAACCGATATTATGGATACCTACTTTACAGTTGTAGACAAAGGAAAGGTTGCATTTAACGATGTTGCTAAATCGCTACCTGAACTTATCGAATCATCTAAGCAATCGGGGCAAAGCTTTAAAGATACTGCCGGGATGTTTGCCTTTCTTACTTCAAAAGGCTTAGAAGCAGATAAGGCGACAAGCTATTTAAAGTCAACTTTTGATTCAATTTCTGATCCCTCAATCGCTAAAGGGTTGAATGATTGGGGAGTAAAGTTAAATGATGTAAGCGGAAAATCCAGGCCAATGCTTGATGTAGTAGGAGACCTCAGGGATAAGTTTAAGGGATTAACCGAAGAACAGAAAAATACGCAATTAAAAGCGATTGGCTTTGACGGCGAAGCATTGAATTCTGTTTCCTCTATGATTTCTGGATATGATGAGCTCAAGGGCTCTGTTGCAGATGCAAATAATGGACAGGGAGCAATGAACGAGGCTCTGTCAAAATCACAAACGTCAACAGATGTATTAACGGTTTTGAGCAATTTAATGAAACAGGATATGATTGAATTGGGCTCTGTGTTTTTACCGCTGCTGGATGGAATGAATGACGGGATGCGATCTCTTGGATCGTTTATTAAAGAAAACTCATTTTGGATTCAAGTATTGGGTGGCTTTGTTTTAGGTGCGGCAGCTGCATGGAGTATATATGAGATTGCTGTATCCGCAGGGACTGTTATAATGGAAACTTTTACTGCTGTCCAAGAGGCTTTTACGTCAGTTCAGGAAGCTTTAAACATAGTAATGGCTGCAAATCCGATAATGCTAATTGTTATAGCTGTTGGAGCTTTAATTGGAGGACTTGTTATTGCATACAAACATTCACAGGCTTTCAGAGCAACTTTATCTGGTTTATTAGAGGTTGGGAAACTTCTCTGCGATGTGTTTATGGGCTTAGGTAAAATCCTCTTAGGAGCACTAACGTTTAATCCTAAAATGTTCTTCGAAGGAACTAAGCAGCTTACATCAAGTGCTAAGGAAATTGCTGATGGTGGGATTTCTAAGCGATTTAGTCAAGGAAAACAACGACTACTAAACGAAGAAAAAGCAGAAGCTTTAAAGAAGGATAAAGAACTGGCAAAAGGAGGAAATAAACCGTTAGCCCAGCCAGATCTGTATAATAAAGCAGGAGCTGCAGCTGTACTAAATAAGCCAACGGGAAATTCGAAACTCGCAGCCCCTGTAAAATCCTCCATCGGCAACACCACCGGCAAAGCCGAACAAGTTAAAAGCCTCACCATTAACATGGACGCCATGGTAAAAATGGGCGACTTTGTAAGCACCAACCCCGAAGTTTCCAAAATGAGCAAACGCGAACTTGAACAATGGTTTTCGGAGTTGTGTGTCCGCATGATCCGTAATATGGAAATGTCCTACAGCTAAGAGCTCTCGCGCCATTGGATGGCAATAGGCATCAGTGGTGTTCTATTGCCATTCCCCGCTTTGGCATACCAGTCAACAACATGTACAGAAATAACTCAACAATCCTTAGAAACACTTATGATTGATTTAATCCTTAAAATACAGTCAGCGCTAAATGCCAACGAAGCGCTATTTACAGAAGCAAGTTTGCCTCCCATTGCCTTAATAGACAAATATCGAGGCCAGCCTACATCTGCGGAGGTTTATACTACTCCCGCAATGTTTATCGAAAGCAAAACAACCTGGAAGAAAGACGGAAGGGCCTATAACGGAAATCGGCAAATTATCTTTCACGTGGTAACAAAAGCCGATTTAGGTTATTCCGGCGGCTCCCCAACATTACAAGAAAAGTTTGCAAGCGAAACCTATTATAACATTATTCGCAGAGTATTGGATGATTTAGATACCGAAGATTCAGGCAAGCTCAAACGCCTGGAAGAAAAATCAGCCGATACACAACTAAT
>CBIHNR010000093.1:0-21175 GCA_966211215.1 uncultured Pedobacter sp. | reverse complement strand
TGACAAGCGCATTTCTTTCCGGGCTCTTCGTCAAAGCACAAAAGCACTTAGCTCTGAACAAGTTTTGTTGGAAATAACAATCTTGGTCATCAAATTTTTGCTTGATCTGAAACTCCTATGGAATTGAGATACCGCCGGTAACGTCCCGGATTTTTTTAAAATATACATGAATTTTTCAAAAAGGGATTTCAAAAGAGTATCAAATACCTTAAAACAACGTCTATTGCTTAAGCTCTGCAGATACTTATTTATAATACAAGGTGCTTTTTTTCAAAATAAAGTTTCGTTTTGTTTTTAAGGCGCTTTCTGAAACTGTGAAATGAATATTTATATAATTAAAATTTGAAAATCAGAATTTTTATGAGGGCAGTTTATAACGGGGCTGGCCTTATAATGGTGAATGATGAAGTTTATTTTCTCTTAATAGCATTAATGAAAAGGTGATAAGCCTTTTCATTTACAATTAATCTATCCCTTTCATGATATTTTTTAAGCCATCTTTAATTTTAGCAGGATTCCTTTTTTTTCTAGGTATCAAAATTTCTTTTGCACAATTACCCGACACAGCCCCACCCCATGTTTTTGAAGAGTGGGCAAAGCAACACGTTAAAGAGAAAGTCTATCTTCATACAGATCGGGCGGCCTATTTCAAAGGCGATACTATTTGGTTTAAAGCATATTTGGTTACGGGTTCTGGCAATCAGCTTTCCAGGCTTAGTGGAGCTTTATATGTTGAACTTATAGGTAAAGCCGGAAAAGTTTCAAACCTTAAGATTCCTGTAGTTAACGGACTAGCTAAGGGTTGTTTTTCCACAGATTTTACCTTAGATGAAGGGGATTACAGCATACGCGCCTATACCCGGCTGATGAGGAATGATCAAACCTCTTTTTTTCAAAAAAATATTTATCTCGGAAATCCCAAAGGTACCAACATTTTTTCCTCTGTAGTTACTTCTACGAGTACAGAAAATGGAATGAATAAAGTTGTAATTAATTATACCAACGAGAAGGGGGTACGCATATCCGGCCAGTCTTTAAAGTATTGTGTGCTGGAGGGGCAGGATACGCTGAAAAGCGGAAAAGCTTTTACTGATAAGGATGGCAATTTACTGTTAAGTTTTAAAGCAAACAACCGCTTGGAGCTGGCCAATGTTAAGGTTGAAGCAGAAAAAGAAGGGAGGGTTGTAAATACAATTGTGGCTATTAACCAGCCATCAGATCTCGACTTGCAATTCTTTGCTGAAGGAGGAACTTTGGTGCTTGGATTGCAATCCAGAATAGCTGTTAAAAGTGTTGGCCCGGATGGGTATGGTAAAGATATTGAAGGACGAATAATTGATAACAATGGTGAAACTATTACCAGTTTTAAAACGAATCACTATGGTATGGGTGAGTTTTTTCTTGCCCCGGAACCAGGTAAAACCTATACGGCACTAACAGAGTTGAAAGGGGCCGTTCCCCCCAAAGTTGTTTTGCCAGTTGCTTCACCTGAAGGCGTTACTTTTTCAGCATACACCAATAATCCTGATACGATTACGATTCGATTTCAGGCTAGCCCAGCTGTTTATAATACGAAGTCTGTGTGGCACTTAGCAGGTATTGCAGGAAACGAGCTGGTGATACTAAATGATTTTACACTGAACAGGCCAGTAATGTCATTAAAGTTACCCTGCAAAGAATTGCCGGCAGGGGTAATTCAATTAACCCTATTTTCAGATAAATATGAACCAGTTGCAGAGCGACTCGTATTCAACTACCCGCAGGTAAAGTCTTCATTAACAATTTCAGATTTGAAAACCACATATAAGCCTCGTGAAAACGTAGCTGTAAATTTACATAGTGCAATAGAAGCTAAGCCAACTGTGGGAAGTTATTCTATATCAGTAGTTGATGAGAATTTTATTGGGGACACAGAAGATGATGAGCAAACAGTTTTAAGTACGTTATTATTAAGTTCTGACATTAAAGGGCATATTGAGCATCCCAACTACTATTTTCACGATATAGATGATAAAAAGAGGTCTGAACTTGATCTTTTGTTGCGAACCCAAGGATACAGGAGCTTTAACTGGAAAGCTCTTAAAGAAGGCAAAAAACCGCTGCTCACACCGGAAACAGTTGGGACAGTTTTTAGCGGATATGCCAAAACATTAGGTGGAAAACCTTATCCAGGAGCGGATGTAACTATTCTATCACTAAAAGCAAAACTGTTTCAGCAAACAAAGGCAGATGAGTCGGGCAGATTTGTTTTTCCTCCCTTTGTATTGGCTGATAGTGTAAAACTTACCTTCAAGGCAAGCGCCCCGGATAGTAAAAAAAGGCTGGCTATTGAGGTAGATTCTATACCTGGGTTTCATTCACTAACACCTGGTACTTACGAATACTTATATCGCAACTCATTTCGGCAAGACAAATTAAATAAGGTTTTAGATTTTAAAGGAGAACAACAAACTAAATTTGGCCTGGGCCTGGGAGTAGATCTAAAAGAACTAGTTGTTAAGGCTAAGAAAGGAAATGATTTTAATTCAGATAATCTCAATGGTTCAGGGCGGGCTGATCAGGTAATTTCTGCTGATCAGTTTAAAATGTGCCCTACTTTATCGATGTGCCTTTCCGGGCTTTTAAGCGGAGTTGTATTCAGGACTGTAACTACGGATGCCGGAGTAGTAAATGCTCCTTTTTTAACACGCGGGGGTAGTGATGCGCGGCCAATGCTTCTTTATTGGAATGGTTTGCAGATCGACCTACAGGATTATCCAAGTTACCTGGAACAGAATATAGAGAATCCTCAGGATATAACAGCAGTTGAAATTCTGAAGAACGATAATTATACAACTATGTACGGTGCGCAAGGGCGTGGTGTTATACTGGTTAGTACCAGAGGCGGTAGCTTATCCGGCAATAAGCTGAATCTAAGCACAAAATTGTTTCAGCCAACCGGCTTTAACAAGGTGAGAGAGTTTTATGTACCCAAATATAATGTCCCGTCAACCGTTAAAAGGCCGGATTATAGAACTACTGTTTATTGGAATCCATCTGTTGTTACCTCCGCTGAAGGTAATGTGCCGATTACATATTTTAATTCTGATGCATTGGGACGTTTCAGAATAACAGTTGAAGGCATTACGCCTGATGGCATAATGGAAAGGGCCATATATAGATATAAAGTGGAGTGATTGAAGTCAAGGAATGCGCAAAAGAAAATGCCGATTTATTACGTTTGAACGGATTAGAGTGGTTTTACATCTGGTAAAGGTATAATTTAGGCCTTGAAGGAAATTAAAAGGAGCAAACCCTTTATTTTTAGTACTCTTAGTACTGAAAAGGACTAGTATTAATTAATTGATAAATGGAAGCTAAGCCATATTTAAAAGAGATAATTTTTCAGAGGGAGGATGTATTTTCCTTTGATTCTTATCCGTTTAACATTCCAGCTGTTGCTAAACTGAATTCGCTAAAATTCCATCCAGATGTAACCTTTATTGTCGGTGAGAATGGCGCTGGTAAGTCAACATTAATTGAAGCGATTGCATTGAAACTTGGCTTTGGGATTGAAGGAGGTACAAAAAATGTTCAAATTCAAACCCATCACAATAATGCTTCAGATTTATTCAACTATTTAAAGGCCATTAAAAGCTTTAAAACACCCCGAGATAGTTATTTCCTTCGTGCAGAAAGCTTCTACAATGTTGCCACCTATATGGAGGAAGTTAATTATTTAGCTGGATACGGCCGACGTTCTCTGCACCAACAATCTCACGGAGAATCCTTTCTTTCTACCTTAGAACATAAGCTTACAGGGCAAGGCCTTTACATTTTTGATGAGCCAGAAGCGGCTCTTTCTCCCGGGCGACAACTAGCAGCGCTGGCCATGATAAATAAATTAGTCGAACAACAATCTCAATTTATCATCGCAACGCATTCGCCAATCTTATTGGCTTATCCCGATGCAATAATCTATCGCCTTAATGATTCTGGTATTCACAAAATAAATTATGAAGAGACCGAGCATTATATGGTGACAAAGTATTTTCTAAACAATTACAAGGAGATGGTTAAAAATTTAATGATGGAGTGAGCAACGCAGGCTAAAGCCTTTAGTCCAATTGCAAAGTTCGGCCATTGAAATGCCTCTTCTGCTTTCTCCTTTATCAGAAAAAACATGAAAGTGAATAAAGTTTATCACTAAAGAAATCGAAGCAGTATTGTGTAATTGCTATTGGATTTAAAACGATTTCAAATTATTTCCTGCAGCTATCGAGCACTTTTATGAGTGTGTGCGAAAACTAGCTTGTGTCACTCCTTTCTGCCATTATCATGTTCTCCAATGGCTTTTACTATCCGTAAATCTGGTCCTTTCCCATGTGTTAAATTATTAAAATTTAGGCTTTTAGTGACGCCTTGTAGCTCAACTTGTAAATGGAAAATTGGCCATTGAAGTAAAATAATAGCAATTTTTTATACTGTTTACCCCCGTTGAATGGACATTTTCCCCATTCCCAGAAAGAGGCTTATTTGCTGACATTTGAGTCTCATTCTTCTATTAAATCGATTTAGCGCCAAGCATTAGGAGATTGAGAAACTAACCAAAATATACAAACCAACATCTCTGTACAGCTTTCAAATGATTTGTAGCGGAGATCAGAAAGCGTTTTCAATTTTACTAAACGCTGTGTCCGAAAAACCTAACCTTAACTTATCATTAAAGACGGTGAGCCTGCAAATGACAGCTGCAGGATACGTTCGTTAAACTGACTTTGAGAACTTATATATCGAAAAATAGATAATGTTCCTTGTTTGTTTCTTATGGCCTATATGCATTAGTTATATAAGAAATTTTAAGAAAACGGAGCGCAGGAATCACATACTTCTGTTTATGAAAGCTCCTGAACTTAAAGGAAATAGGATTACAGAAGGAGTAAAATATCAATCGGTAGAAAATCATATGTACAAAGGCGTTCAAGCTCTTCGGGATAATATTTCGATGAGTGTGAACCCAAAACAGTCTAAACTAACTAACTAATTATTATATGGGAAAAATTTACATTTTTTTTCTTGGCTTAATGCTCATGGTTTGCTTGTCTGTGCGCTCCCAAACCTTTGTACACCCGGGTATTCCCCTTTCGAGCTCAGACCTGAGTATTTTGAAGGCTCATATCCAGGCCGGGGATTATCCCTGGAAGCAGGCTTACGATGTCCTGGCGGCCGATGGCAAGGCTCAGTTGACCTACCAGATGGCGGGGCCTTTTGCCTTTGTAAGCCGTAACCCCCACGTTAACCGGAACCAATGGATGGCCGATATGGATGCTGCATTCAAGTTATCCCTGATGTGGTATTTTACCCAGAATGATGACTACGCCATAAAGGCGAGGGACATTTTGATAGCATGGGCAACTACCCAAACTCAATTTGAGGGTATCGAGTCCAACCTGGATTTAGGCGATTTCGCTTATGCCTACGGCGGTGCTGCTTCCATTCTTCGGGGCACCTGGGGCGGCTGGACAGCTGCCAATACCACAGCCGTACAAAATCTGTTCAATAACGTATACTGGCCGCGTACAGGTTGTGCCGGTTATGCTTTAGGGCCTGCCAATAAAGGCACCTTGAGTATCGCCGGAGGGGCGGCTATCGCTGCCTTTTCGGATGACCCTGCAAAAGTGGCACACATCGTTCACCTGATGCGATACATTGGTTCTACCGGATTTAAAAACACCCTGCCTAGTGGCGAGCACGGGGAAAGTGGAAGAGACCAGGGCCACTCTCATGGTATGTGGAGCGGTATGGCCTTTACCGCAGAAGTGCTGTGGAAACAAGGCATAGACCTTTATTCTGAACTGGATAACCGCTTGCTTGCCTTAGGAGAATATTTTGCTAAAATGAACACAGGCGAACCGGTTGGATTTGTACCTTTTGGTACTACGGACTGGTATTATTTTAACGCTGCGCCGTGCTGCTGGGATGGAGGAAGATGGGGATTAACCCTCCTGCATGGTGCCTATAAAGTGCGTAAAAACATGAGTACCCCTTATATTTCCAAACGGCTAACTGACATACCAGGACGATTGCATCCTGTATATACCTGGTTTTATAAGTCCGAGGACAATTCTACGGCTACTATTCCAGCACAGACCCAAACTGTCCCTGAGCCTACAAAAGTGGGGACAGGCGGCTTAACCTCTCTGGATATAGGGACAGCTTCACCTGCGGGGAGCAGTTCCTATAACAATAATGTTTGGACAGTAAATGGCAGCGGGACGGATATATATACGCATTCGGCTGATGGTTTTCACTTCGTCTACAAGGAAGTGACAGGAAACTGTTCTATCATAGCCAAAGTAGAAACCGTTGGGACAAGTGATCTTAATGCAAAGGCGGGGATAATGATCCGTTCTGATTTGACTGCCACCTCTGCACAGCGAGCATGGATCGCTATCAAATCAGGTAAGAGGGCCGAGTCATTTATGCATGGATGGACGGAGGTTAGGGGGGGCTCTAACTGGGAAAAAGCCGAAAGGCCAATCCCGCAGGATTCCTATTGGATTAAGATTGAACGGATAGGTGATATGATTAATACCTATTACTCTCCGGATGGTGCAAGCTGGGCTACGGAAGTTCAGGGAAGATTTGCGGGCTTTACCGGCACGGCCTATATTGGCTTAGCGGTTTGCTCCAATGTCAATGGCGTGCTGAAGACCTCTACCTTTAGCAATGTAAGTGTTACAGGGGGGCAAGGCGGAACAGTCACCGTGCCCGAAGCACCCCATTCTGTATATGCATATGCAGGAAATAACCAGGTGCAGCTCCGGTGGCTTTCTTCCTTCGGCGCGGCGAGCTATACGGTTAAACGGGCTGCCTCGGAAAGTGGGCCTTATACAACCATTGCTTCTAACCTTCCCGGGAACAGTTTCAAGGATGCCAGTGCAGCGAACGGCCAGGCCTATTATTATAAGGTTTGTGCTGTAAATTCTGCAGGAACAAGTGCTGACTCTCCTGCCGATTCGGACATGCCGGAAGCGCCACCCGTTCCACAAGTGTTAAATTCAGATGGTTTCAATGGCGTATACCGTATTATAGCAAGCCATAGTAATAAAGCAGTGGAAGTTAAAAATGGTTCAACTGCTGAAGGTGCCTTACTGGGACAAAAAACATATTCGTATTTAAGTAACCAGCATTGGAAAATAACTCCTGTATCCGGTACAGATTATAAGATCATTAATTTGCTCAGCGGAAAGGCGATGGATGTAGTGGGCAATGCAATAACCAATGGTACAGCAATTGAACAACGCAGTTACTCAGCCACCGACTCAGCCCAGGTGTGGTCTATTAAAGACAGGGAAAACGGGACTTTCAATATTATTGGAAAGCAAAGCGGGAAAGCGCTTGAGGTTGTAGGCTCAAATACTTCAGACGGTGCTGCTATGAACATTAACAGATGGCTTGACGGGACAAACCAGATCTATAAAATAGAGCCTGTTCCGGCATCAGAAATGACCTCCGCTTACCTTCAAAAGCTGGCTGAAGCTATAAAATTACGCGATACCACACAGACGAGTGCAACCAATGTACCGGGTAAATTTCCTGTAACGGCCAAAGCTCAATTAAATGATAGTATCACGTATATCCAGTCATTGTACAATGCACAATCGACAGTGATGCAGGTGAGTGGCTATGTTACCGTACTGGACAATGCCATTAAACGGTATAAAGCATCGATGTATTATCAGATGAATACGCTTGCTGATGGGAATTATTATATTAAACCCCTTGGCAGTGATTCATTATGGACGAAGAATGATACCAACACACCTTTATTTGATGTATTGAATTCCGACCCCTTAGTTCAAATGTGGAATGTTAAAAAGCAGGGGAATGGCAGATACAAGATTATTTGTCTCAGTGCCCCTGCATCTTTTAGCAATTATATCAGTGAGGGCGCACAATTTGGCCGTAGTGTTACTCCCTACTCAGATGTCTGGAATTCAATGAACCTTTATTTCGACGGAACCTCGTATGCCATTCAGCGGGCACAAAACGGAGGAAACGGCTACTGGTATAAAAACGGGAATAATATTTTTGCTATAGGCGGAAGTGATAACGATCCGATTCCCTATAGTTTTCCTTTCCGTTTTGTGCCGGTGGGAACTGTTCCGGTAAACCTGATCGTTGCTGCAGGCGATGGTAAAAACATCCTGGAATGGGGCCCTGTTGCAAATACTACATATAGTATAAAACGTTCAACAACACCAGGCGGCCCTTACACCACAATTGCCACCCAGAGTACAGTGGGGTTCACCGACACCAATGTGAGTAATGGAACTAAATATTACTACGTAATTGTTTCGCCAGATGGAGTTGCTTCCAGCCCGGAAGTAGTGGCAGCCCCGAATGTTGGCCAGATGGCTTATTTTAAATTTGACGAAACAAGCGGAACACGATTAATTGATACTTGGGGAGCTACTCATGGTACTTTACAGGCCACAGCCACACGTGCTACCGGACGTCTGGGATCAGCGCTTAAGCTGGATGGCACTTCAACCTCCTATGCCACTTTGCCAACTGGTATTGTAAGTACCTTAAATGATTTTACCATCGCAACCTGGGTAAAAATGGATGCCCTTGCCAACTATATGAGAGTGTTTGATTTTGGTAACAGTACTACGCAATACATGTTCCTTACCGTTCAGGCAGGAAATCCGGTGAATGGCTTATCAACCATTCGTTATGCCATTAAAAACGGAGGGTCAGAGTTAAACGTAAGTTCTCCTTATGCCTTGCCCTTGAATACATGGGTTCACCTGGCTGTTACCCAGTCAGGTAATACCGCCCGCCTGTATATTAACGGAGCTCAGGTATCAAGCAATACAGCGCTCAGTATTAAGCCTTCGCAACTTACTCCTGCTGACACTACTACCGGCACCTCGTTAAACTACCTGGGTAAATCTCAGTTTAATGATCCGCTGTTTAAAGGTTCAATTGAAGAATTTAAGATTTACAGCAGGGCTTTGAGTGCTGCAGAGCTTGCAGAAAGTATGAAGGTAAGCCAGGTGATTACGCTTAATGGTGCGGCTGGAAAACTATTGGGAGATGCTGATTTTGAACCCGCTACGGTTTCTTCAGGCCAAGTAGTAAGCTACACAAGCTCAAATACATCAGTTGCTACCATAGTGAATGGCAAAGTACATCTGGTTGGTACCGGAACAGCAACGATTACAGCTTCACAGGCTGGAGATAGCAACTATTTGCCAGCCACGTCACAAACACAAGTTCTAACGGCTGTTCTCACGAACAATACTGCAGTATCTGCTGTAATGGGTACGCCATTTAGTTATACCATTACAACGAACACAAGCTTGAATAACTTTACGGCAACCGGCCTGCCTGCAGGTTTAAGCTTAAATACAAGTACTGGCGTGATATCAGGTACACCAACTGAATACGGTAGTTTTTCGGTGGCTTTAACTGCTTCCAACGGCAGTATCTCAGGTTCACAAACGATTACGATAACGATATCTTCTATCGTAAACAATGTTATTGCATCAGCCGGCGACGCTAAAAACATCCTCGAGTGGGATGCTATCCAGAATTCTACCTACAACGTTAAACGTTCAACGACTTCCGGCGGGCCTTATACCATTATTGGAACGCTTAGCGGTACCACTTATACCGATATCAATGTGACTAACGGAAGTACGTATTACTATGTCGTTTCTGCGAGTAATACCCTGGGTGAAAACCCGAACAGCGCCGAAGTGACAGCAAAACCCAATGTCGGGCAAATCACCTACCTGAAGTTTGACGAGACAAGCGGAACACGTGGTGTTGACAGTTGGGGGACAACTCATGCTACCTTGCAGGCGACAGCCACCCGTGATGCCGGCCGTTCGGGTACTGCGCTTAAGCTGGATGGAACCTCAACCGCTTATGCTACTTTGCCAGCCGGGATTGTAAGTACGCTGAATGATTTCACCATCTCCACCTGGGTAAGGATGGATGTTAAATCCAACTGGATGAGGGTATTTGACTTTGGTAGCGGAACCAGCAAATATATGTTCTTAACCATCCAGGCCGGAAGCGCCAATGTGATGCGTTATGCGATAAAGAACGGTGGATCGGAGCAGCAGGTGAGCTTTAATTATACGCTGCCGCTGAATACCTGGACGCATTTTGCCATTACCCAATCGGGAAATACCTGTACAATGTATATCAATGGAACAGCTGTGGCCTCTAATACAGGCGTAACGATCAAGCCTTCTACGATTGGCAGCACTACGTTGAATTATCTGGGTAAATCGCAGTTTAACGACCCTATGTTCAAAGGCTCTATTGATGAGTTTAAGATATTCGGAAGGGCATTAACAGCGTCTGAAATTGCTGCAAGCCATTTAAGCCAGACGATCACTTTGGCTGCCACTGCAGAAAAAGTAGTAGGTGACGCTGATTTTGAACCTGCTACCATATCCTCGGGGCTTCCTGTAACTTACACCAGTTCGAATGAATCGGTTGCAAGTATCGTGAATGGTAAGGTTCATCCGGTAGCTGTCGGAACTGCAACCATTACTGCCTCACAGCCAGGAAACGGGGTTTATTGGTCAGCACAATCGCAAACACAAGTGTTAACCGTTAAGCAGGCACAAACGGTCAATTTTGCGGCAATCGGAACAAAACTGCTTGGCGATGCCGATTTTAATCCTGCAGCCACCGCTTCTTCAGGCCTTGCCGTAAGCTACGCAAGCTCAAATACATCAGTTGCAACCATTGTAAACGGTAAAGTGCATCTGGTTGGTACCGGAACAGCAACGATTACGGCTTCACAGGCTGGAGATAATACTTATGCTGCAGCTACTTCACAAACACAGGTTTTAACGGTTATCCTCACCAATAATACTGCAGTATCTGCCGTAATGGGTACGCCGTTTACTTATATCATTACAACGAACACAAGCCTGAATAGCTTTACGGCAACCGGATTGCCTGCGGGTTTAAGTGTAAATACAAGTACTGGCGTGATATCTGGTACACCTACTGAATACGGTACTTTTTTGGTGGCCTTAACTGCTTCCAACGGTATCATTTCGGGTTCACAAACGATTACAGTAACGGTATTCTCTGTTGTTAATAATGTTATTGTTGCATCGGGTGACGCTAAAAATATCCTCGAATGGGATGCTATCCAGAATGTTACCTACAACATCAAACGCTCAACGACCTCCGGAGGCCCTTATACTACCCTTGGAACGCTTAGCGGTACCAGCTATACCGATATCAATGTGACTAACGGAAGTACGTATTATTATGTAATTTCTGCGAATAATACCCTGGGAGAAAATCCGAACAGTGCTGAAGTGACAGCAACTCCAAATGCAGGGCAAATGACGTACCTGAAATTCGATGAGGCCAGCGGAACCCGTGGTATCGACAGTTGGGGAGCTAATCATGCTACCTTGCAGGCAACAGCTACCCGTGATGCCGGCCTTTCAGGCACTACCCTTAAGCTGGACGGAACATCGACCGCTTATGCTACTTTGCCAGCCGGTATTGTAAGTACGCTGAATGATTTCACCGTATCAGCATGGGTAAGAATGGATGTTAAATCTAACTGGATGCGGGTATTTGACTTTGGGACTGGAACCAGCAAATATATGTTCTTAACGATCCAGGCAGGTGCCAATGTGATGCGTTATGCGATAAAGAACGGAGGATCGGAGCAGCAGGTAAGCTTTAATTATACGCTGCCGCTGAACACCTGGACACATTTTGCCATTACCCAATCGGGAAATACCTGCACGATGTACATCAATGGAACAGCAGTTGCCTCCAATACTGGCGTTACAATCACGCCATCGGCCATTGGTAGTACAACGCAGAATTATCTGGGTAAATCGCAGTATAATGACCCGATGTTTAAAGGTTCTATTGATGGGTTTAGAATCTATAGCAGGGCATTGAGTGCTGCAGAAATACAAAGTTTCACAACGAATCAGATTGCTCAGAAAAAAGATAAAGAGACATTTACATCTGACTGGGGTTCTGGTAAGGATGTAGTAAATAGTACTACTATCTACCCTAATCCTGTGGTGAATGACAGATTTACTATTATTACTAAAACAGAGCTGGCTGGAAAGGATGTGACTTTAAAATTAATTGATTTGATGGGACGGACAGTCTATTCAAAATCAATAAAGAATGATACAGGTAGTATCGAAGTTGTGTTAAATCAGGCTCTGCCTGGCGGTATTTATACCCTGATACTGAATAACCAATATTCAGGAAAGGTTTTAATACAATAAAAGTTTACCTGATGTCGAAAACGATGCTTCATCTGATGGGCCTTTAATTTGACAATATGCAGAAAGGGTGGGCTTAATAGATTGCCCTTTCTGCTTTACAACGGATTAAAAAATGATTCCTATCTAAACTTACTGTTTTGCGGGGGCTTTGACTACCTAACCCACCGCATCTAAACAATGGCGAGCGGGTAAACGACATGGCCGCCATCACAGCTTAACGTTTCATATAATTAAAATATGCGGTTTGCATGGGTGTGGGAGCCTTTCTCGCCCACTGGTCCGAAGGACTCCTTTGGAGGAGAGATGCCGGAGGCAGAGAGGGTATAAGACTATGTTGGTTATCACCTCACCCTATCCCTCTCCTTGAGGAGAGGGGAATGCAAGTTTCTTATTTTAAGTGATTTAATAGAGAAATAATAATCGAGCTCAGGTTAAAAGTAGTTCAAATACTTCTTAAGGGCATTCCATGTCACAGTATGTGATGTAGTTAAAAATAGATTACTAACTAACAACTAATTAATTAAAAACTAGTATATGAAAAACAACAGTTACCTTTTTATTCTTCTGGGCCTAATGCTCAGTGTTTGCATGACAGTACGATCGCAAACCTTTGTACATCCGGGCATTCCGCTTTCGGGTTCGGACCTCAGTATCCTGAAGGCCCATATCCAGGCCGGGGATTATCCCTGGAAGCAGGCTTACGATGTCCTGGCGGCCGATGGCAAGGCTCAGTTGACCTACCAGATGGCGGGGCCTTTTGCCTTTGTAAGCCGTAACCCCCACGTTAACCGGAACCAATGGATGGCCGATATGGATGCTGCATTCAAGTTATCCCTGATGTGGTATTTTACCCAGAATGATGACTACGCCATAAAGGCGAGGGACATTTTGATAGCATGGGCAACTACCCAAACTCAATTTGAGGGTATCGAGTCCAACCTGGATTTAGGCGATTTCGCTTATGCCTACGGCGGTGCTGCTTCCATTCTTCGGGGCACCTGGGGCGGCTGGACAGCTGCCAATACCACAGCCGTACAAAATCTGTTCAATAACGTATACTGGCCGCGTACAGGTTGTGCCGGTTATGCTTTAGGGCCTGCCAATAAAGGCACCTTGAGTATCGCCGGAGGGGCGGCTATCGCTGCCTTTTCGGATGACCCTGCAAAAGTGGCACACATCGTTCACCTGATGCGATACATTGGTTCTACCGGGTTTAAAAATACCCTGCCTAGTGGCGAGCATGGGGAAAGTGGAAGAGATCAGGGCCACTCTCATGGCATGTGGAGCGGTATGGCCTTTACAGCGGAAGTGCTTTGGAAACAAGGTATAGACCTTTTTTCTGAACTGGATAACCGCCTGCTTGCTTTAGGAGAATACTTTGCTAAAACGAACACAGGCGAACCGGTTGGATTTGTACCTTTTGGTACTACGGACTGGTACTATTTTAACGCTGCGCCGTGCTGCTGGGATGGAGGAAGATGGGGATTAACCCTCCTGCATGGTGCCTATAAAGTGCGTAAAAACATGAGTACCCCTTATATTTCCAAACGGCTAACTGACATACCAGGACGATTGCATCCTGTATATACCTGGTTTTATAAGTCCGAGGACAATTCTACGGCTACTATTCCAGCACAAACCCAAACTGTCCCTTCCCCTGCAAAAGTTGGAACAGGAGGCTTAACCTCTCTAAACATTGGAACAGCTTCTCCTGCAGGCAGTAGTTCCTACAGTAATAATGTGTGGACGGTAAGCGGAGGTGGGACTGATATATACACACATTCGGCTGATGGCCTTCATTTTGTGTACAAACAAGTGACAGGGAATTGTTCCATCATAGCCAAAGTGGAATCGGTGAGTGGGAGTGCCCTAAATGCAAGGGCAGGGGTGATGATCCGGTCGGATCTGACAGCCACCTCTGCGCAGCGAGCATGGATAGCCATAAAATCCGGTAAGCGGGCCGAGTCATTTATGCATGGATGGACAGAAGTGAGAGGAGGCTCTAATTGGGAAAAAGCCGAACGGGCTATCCCGCAGGATTCTTATTGGATTAAGATTGAACGGATAGGGGATATGATTAATACCTACTATTCTCCGGATGGCGCAAGCTGGGCTACGGAGGTACAAGGTAGGTTTGCCGGCTTTACCGGTACCGCTTATATAGGCCTGGCAGTATGTTCGAACGTCAATGGTGAGTCAATGACTTCCACTTTTAGCAATGTAAGTGTTACAGGCGGGCAAGGCGGAGTAGTTACTATACCTGCAGCTCCGCATTCGGTGTATACCTACGCAGGAAGTAATAACGTTTCGGTGCGCTGGCTCGAATCGTTTGGAACAGTGACCTATAGAGTAAAACGTTCGACTTCCGAAAATGGTACCTATACTACCATTGCTACCAACCTTTCGGGAAACAGTTTCATGGATACTGGTGTAGCAAATGGCCAAACCTATTACTATAAGGTTTGTGCGGTAAACACCGCTGGCGTAAGTGCAGATTCTCCCGCCGAGGTGGCCAGGCCTAAGGCTCCCTATGTTCCACAAACGTTAAACGGGTTGTACCGTATTATAGCAACCCACAGTAATAAAGCGGTGGAGGTTAAAAACGGTTCCACTGCCGATGGCGCATTACTGGGCCAAAAAACATATGGCTATTTAAGTAACCAGCATTGGACCATAAGCCCCATATCCGGTACGGATTATAAAATTATAAATATGCGTAGCGGAAAAGCTATGGATGTGGTGAACAATGCTATAACAGATGGAGCGGCGGTTGAACAACGCAGCTACTTGTCTACTGATGTTGCGCAGGTCTGGACGATTAAAGACCGCGAAAACGGAACGTTCAATATTGTTAGCAAACCAAGTGGAAAAGCACTCCAGATTCCGGGTGCAAGTATTGCAGAGGGTGCAGGATTAGATCTTTTCAGATGGGTTGACGGGACTAATCAGATTTATAGAATAGAATTGGTTACGGCATCAGAAATGGCCTCGGGCTACCAGCAAAAACTGAACGAGGCAATAAAGTTACGTGATACAACCGCCACGACTACCTCCAATGAATTAGGTAAATTTCCGGTAGCGGCTAAAACGCAGTTAAACGATAGTATCACTTATGTGCAATCATTGTACAATGCACAATCCACCATTATTCAGGTGAGCGGCTACATCACTATTCTGGACAATGCGATAAAGCGCTATAAAGCCGCGATGTATTACCAGACAAATGGCCTTGCGGATGGATATTACTATCTCAAACCGCTCACAAGCGATTCCTTATGGACAAGGAATGATACCAACACTCCCTTATTTGATGTTGTGAATACCGACCCCTTACTCCAGGTATGGGATGTTAGAAAGCAAGGCAACGGAAGGTATAAGATTACTTGTCTCAGTGCACCATCGGCTTTTAGCAATTATATCAACGAGAGCGCTCAATTTGGACGTAGTGTTACACCTTACTCAGATGTTTGGAACTCGTTAAATATTTACTTCGATGGTGATTCCCATGCCATTCAAAGAGCACAATCAGCAGGAAACGGCTATTGGTTCAAAAATGGTAACGTCATAGCTCATATAGTTGGCAGTGATAATGACCCGGTTCCGTATAGCTTTCCTTTCCGTTTTGTGCCTGTAGGAACAGTTCCGGTAAATCTGAAAGTAGCTGCAGGCAATGCTAAAAATATACTTGAATGGGATCCTATACCCAATCTTACATATGTAGTAAAACGTTCAACTACATCAGGCGGGCCTTATACCACTATCGCAACCCTTAGTACACCCGGATTTACGGATACAAATGTGAGCAACGGAACTACGTATTACTATGTAGTTGCCTCGCCGGATAATGTTGCTTCCAGTCCGCAAATTACAGCCACGCCCAACATTGGCCAGGTTACTTACCTGAAATTTGACGAAACAAGCGGAACTCGTGCTTTTGATAGTTGGGGAGCTACTCACGCAACATTGGCGGCCACAGCGAAGCGTGAAGAGGGCCGTTCGGGATCAGCGCTTAAACTCGACGGAGCTCCAAATTCTTATGCCAGCCTTCCAGCGGGGATTGTGAGTACTTTAAACGACTTTACCATCTCGGCCTGGGTAAAAATGGATACGGTTACGAATTGGATGCGCGTGTTTGATTTTGGCATTAGTACCACGCAGTATATGTTTCTAAGTCTCCAGGCAGGAAGCCCCAATGTTATACGTTATGCTATCAAGAATGGCGGAACAGAGCAAACGGTTAGCTTTGTTTATGATTTGCCGCTTGATACCTGGGCACACCTGGCGGTAACACAGTCCGGAAACACCTGTACCTTGTATGTTAATGGGGCTGCGGTTGCTTCAAATACTGCAATTTCCATAAAGCCTTCGGCCCTGGGTAGCACTACGCTGAACTACCTGGGTAAATCGCAGTTTAACGATCCCCTTTTTAAAGGCTCTATTGATGAGTTTAAAATTTACAGCAGGGCTTTAACAGCATCTGAAATTGCTGCAAGTTCCGGACAAATTGCTTACTTCAAATTTGATGAAGCAAGTGGAACAAGTGGCATTGACAGCTGGGGAACCAATCATGCTACTTTGCAGACAGGCGCAACGCGTAATGCCGGCCTTTCGGGCAATGCTCTTAAGTTAGATGGGACTTCAACCTCTTATGCCACCTTACCAACCGGCATTGTAAGTACATTGAACGACTTTACAATATCCACCTGGGTAAGAATGGATGCAAAATCTAACTGGATGAGGGTGTTTGACTTTGGTAGTGGAACCAGCAAAAATATGTTCTTAACCATCCAGGCAGGAACTGCCAACGTGATGCGTTATGCGATAAAGAACGGTGGGCCTGAGCAGCAGGTGAGCTTTAATTATACGCTGCCGCTGAATACCTGGACGCATTTTGCCATTACCCAATCGGGAAATACCTGTACAATGTATATCAATGGAACTGCTGTGGCCTCCAATACCGGCGTTACCATCAAGCCGTCAACCATTGGCAGCACTACGCAGAATTATCTGGGTAAATCACAGTATAACGACCCGATGTTCAATGGTTCTATCGATGGCTTTAAAATCTACAGCAGGGCATTGAGTGCTGAAGAAGTACAAAACTTCAGCACCAATCAGATTGCTCAGAAAGAAGATAAGGATATCCTTACACCAGATTGGAGTTCTGATAAGGATGTAGTAAATGGTACCATTATTTACCCTAACCCTGTGGTGAATGATAGGTTTACTATTGCCACCTCAATTGACTTGATTCGAAAGGATGTTACTTTGAAATTAATTGATTTGGCGGGACGGACTGTCTATTCAAAATCAATAAAGAATGATACGGGTAATATCGAAGTTGTGTTAAATCAGGCTTTGCCTGCTGGTCTTTATACCCTGGTACTGAATAATCAATATTCAGGAAAGGTGATTATTAAGTAAGTCTTCTGTTTTAAAATACCAAAACCGGACTCAAAAGTATTATGCTTTTGAGTCCGGTTTTTTTAATTACTTCGTAGAATTGAATTGTGCCAAAATCGATACTGCCCGCAGCGTCCCTAGCTGCCGGCAATCAGGGGAGTATACACCGCGACGACAAAGCATTAGAAAGTTTCATGTTTAGTTCTAAAGTGCGCACTTTAAAATCTTATTTTAAGAAAAAATCCGTTAGAATAACATTGGGAGAGATGCCGAAGGCAGAGGGGGTAGACGACTTTGCAAGATGATTTTCATTTGATTTATCACCTCACCCTATTCCTCTCCTCAAGGCATAGCCGTTAACTTAAGAATACTATCCGCTGAAAATCAGCTTTTTGCTTTTGATGCAAATGTTGATTAGGACTGTCCTCCGCTGGCGGAGGTGCCGATAGGCGGAGGTGGTTAGACGCCATTCTAATTCAAGCGTATTATTCCACCCCCTACCCCCGCTAGCGGGGGACAGCATAGCGCTTAACCTTTATAATGCTTTATTTCAATGAATTAGAAAATAAAAACCTCCTTAGGTTAACGGCTATGTCCTCAAGGAGAGGGGAATACAAGTTGATTATTGCGAGACGCTTAACATAATCTGCAATTCATATCGCCCCTAAAGGAAAACCCCGCTATTTCCTCTGGACTGCCTGTAGTGGATTCTTTTTTAAAAAGGTTCTACTTCTCGTTCTACTTTTAGATTATTCCTTAAAATCAAAAGAAGGATTGCCTGTTTATTCAGACAACCCTTCTTTTAATCTAAATGATTCCGACTATTACAATTTAATCATCTGTTTTTTACCACTATAGGTTATTGTTTTATCCGTTACACCAGCATCCATACCTTTATTCACTCCTGGTTTAACGATACAAATCCTGAACTTACGGGAAGATAGCATTCCGGGGAACTCACCTTTCCGGTCAGCAATAGTAAGCTGTTTAAGTTTATCGTTCCATTGGAAAGTAATAGTGCTGTACTTGCCGTTTTCGTAGTTATAGTTATCATTCTCATCCTCGTAAAGGGTGAAGCTGCCGTTAGCTCCCGGATAAACGCGGATTTCCAGATCATCCCATTTTTTCTCGCCAGAGTATTGAACCGCAGGGCCCCAGGGCAGAATAGAACCAGCTTTAACATACATTGGAATCAGATCTTTAGGAACATCGCGATTGATGGTTTGTCCGCCTTTAACCTTTTCACCAGTCCAGAAATCCCACCAGTATGTTCCTTCGGGCAGATAAACTGGCCAGGTGCTAACTTCAGGTTTGGTTACCGGAGCCACCAGAACGGAACGTCCGAAAAGGTACTCGCTTCCTAGTTCATGCGTGTTTTTATCAGCAGCGAAATCCATTACCAGCGGGCGCATAAAGGTGCCGTTGTTGCTGGAAACATCCCATGAGGTACTGTAGGTATAAGGGAGTAAACGGTAACGAAGGTTGATCATTTTCTCCTGTGCGTCGAAGCTCCAGTCGCCGCGCTCACCAAAGTTGAATATTTCACGTGGAATATCAGTGCCATGAGAACGCATCATCGGGCAGAAAGTACCGAATTGCATCCAGCGTACGTACAATTCCTGAAATTTAGGATTTTTTGCTCCGCCGTCTTTATTCCACCTGCCCGCAAAAAAACCACCGATATCGCTGTTCCAGTTAGGTATACCCATTAAAGTGTAATTTAATGCCGCAGGAATTTGTTTTTGAAGCATATCCCAGGTGGATTGCACGTCGCCACTCCATGTATTTGAACCATAACGTTGTTGTCCGATGAAACCAGAACGGGTCAAAAGAACTACACGCTTATCCCGGCTTGTGGCTTTCTGATGTGTGGCAATACCTCCGTTATGCCTAAAAGAAAAAGCATTTTTTACGCTGCGGTAAGAGCCCAAAAAAGTTGGCGAATCAAAGTCGGCATCTTTCACATTAATATGGTCGGGTTCTGTGGAGTCTAACCACCATCCATCATTGTTGATATAGCTGAAAATATTCTTGTTCAGGTACTTCCAGTAAATGTCGAGGGCTTCCGGGTTATACACATCGTAAGGCTTTGCACCACTTTTGGGAGGCCAGGTATCAAAGTTCAGGATCATGTTTTTAGATTCGAGTTCTTTGCGTTGTGGAGTTTTAGGGCCAAAGCCCGGCCAGGTAACAATCAGCAGTTTTGCGTTCAGTTTGTGTATTTCGTCAATCCATTTTTTAGGATCAGGAAACCGTTCGGAATCAAAAGTTTGTGAGTTCCAGGCACTGTCCGATTTGTTATATTCCGGCCAGTATCTCCAATCCTGAATAATTACATCTATTGGAACTTTCAGGTCACGGTATTTTTTTATCACGTTCAAACTCTCTTCCTGGGTATGATATCTTTCCTTACTTTGGAAAAAACCGTAAGCCCATAGAGGTAGCATAGGAGCTTTGCCCGTTAAACTGCGTACCTGGCTGATCACGCCATCTGCATTCCCTCCATACATGAAATAATAGTCGGCACAATGTCCAAGACTTTGGAAAAACAGTTCGCCCGGTTTGTCGGAGAAATTAGAAATGGAATAATTATCCCAATAAACACCGTAACCTTTAAGCGACATAAAATATGGCGAGTAGGTAAACATATTTTCATTTTTCAGCAAGTGGCTTGAATTTCTCCGGTTGAATTTATTATCCATCACCTGGCCAACACCATAAATCGGCTCAGACTTATCCAGTACAAAAGAACCTTTAACGGTAAAGGAGGGCGTGCCTGCATCGTCTTTAGGGCTAAATAAGGTTAGGCTATCTTTCAATAACTGCTTACCGGTATTCGTGTAAAAAAGAATACTTTCTTTCGCCGGGTCAAGCACAACCTTGATCTGAGAAGACTGCAGAATCAGCTTATTTGCTTCTTTGCGGAAAGTCAGTTCAACTTTTTCCGGTGACTTAGTAACTACCAGGCTCTTTTTGGCGTAAGGTTTATTTTCAAGAGTTTTAAATACCCTTACGGTAGAGGGGGAATAAAATTGGATTTCTACGTCCTGATTCCCCGTGTTTACCTTAAGCCCGTTAGTAGTACGTTCGGTTTTCTGTGCCAACACGGGAGAACCAGCAAGCGCGATAGCTATTGCGCTTATTAAAAATTTCTTCATTTATATTGATTTATATTGATAGACAAAAATAGCCTGGCGATGATTTTATAGTTTAATACAAATGTTGAAATTTATAGCAGGCTCGTTGAAATCTTACAGTTTTCGATTGCTTTTCATCAGTTTTAGGGTATGAGACTTTGCATGATTCCATATTTTAAATCGTAGCATTGAGTCCAATTCAGGGAAGGACATTGCCTGGTCTGCTTTCGGAAGGCACAAGATTTATTCACCTTTTAATTGTGTTTAATAGGTGTTCATGAGATCGCTTCGCTAGTATTGTTTCTTTTCATCGAAGTGACTGTTGCACAACTAACATGTGTGAATAAC
>CBIHNR010000092.1:0-21548 GCA_966211215.1 uncultured Pedobacter sp. | reverse complement strand
AGATTATACTCCAGTCGCACCCCGAGTTGAACGAGGTACTAATCCAGGAAAAGGCTTACCGAATTTATCGGCGAATTCTGCATGACTATAGCCGTTTCGCTGTTAATACCATTGATGGATTTGTCCAAAAAGTAATCCGCAGTTTTGCATTTGAATTGGGGCTGGATTCTGGCTACAAACTAGAAATGAACCTCGACAAGGTCAAAAGGGATCTCGCCATCCGTCTGAATGAGCAACTTGAACGTAAACCTGAATTATTGCAATGGATTATCAATCTTGCTTTGGAACGGGTACGTGATAATAAGAGCTGGAACTATCGCGAAACACTGCTCGGCTTAGCCGGCGAAATTTTCAAAGAGCGCTACCAGCCTTTCGAAAATGCCCTGAAACTTCATCAGCCAGATGCCCTTTTTAAAAGCTTACAGGACGCAACTAAAGCGATACTTGATTATTTTGAAAGTTCCATAACCGACTTAGCCCGAAAAGCACATACCTTATTTCATGATTCTGGCATATTGCCAGACCAACTTAAAGGCAAGTCAAAAAATCCCCTTAATAATCTTGTAAAGATTGCAGATGGTGATTATTCGAAAATTCCGGGTATTTCCAAACTTATCGACAGGCCAGAAGAGTGGCAAAAAGGCGGGCTAAATAGCGAAATATCCATTTTATATGATAGGTTAAATCGAGTGCTATCCCAGATTTATCAATTTTATCTGGATGAGTTTGCAAACTATCAGATGGCAAAAGCGTTGGATGCCAATTTGTATTACTTACGTTTGATGCAAGAAATGGCATCGCTAATGAAGGAATACCGGGAGGAAAATGCAACATTATTAATTAGTGATGCCCAGAACCTGCTAAAAGGTATTACTGCCGAACAAGGCGATAATCCTTCTTTTATTTGGGAAAAAATGGGTAGTCGTTTCAGGCATTTCCTGTTTGACGAATTTCAGGATACATCCTCATTTCAATGGGAAAATTTTCAGCCGCTATTAAAAAATGCGATAGCCGAAGCCAATGGCAAATTAGTAGACCATTTGATAGTTGGTGATGTAAAGCAGTCTATTTATCGTTGGCGTAATGGCGATTGGCGCATTTTGCATAGCCATGCAAAAAAGCATATTGGTGAAATAAGAGTGTTTGAAGATAGCTTGAAGGAAAATTACAGAAGTGCAGCCAACATTATTGATTTCAATAATTTCTTATTTAAGCATTCGCCCCAGTTTCTGCAAAATCACCTGAACCATAAAGTTGCAGAAGATGGAGGAATTGAATTATTTGAGGATTGGTGGAAAGCCGAAGGTTATGATAAAATTATCTGTGGAGCCTACGAACAAAGTTTCCAACACAAAGCTCCTTCTACCCCTTCAGGCGGAAGCGTTGAAATCAATTTTATCCAGGTTACAGATAACCGCACCCGGGCATCAGAATGTAAAGACGCTGCGTTGGTTAAACTTTCTGAAACTTTAACACATTGGCTGTTCGGAGAATCGCCCCGATACAAAGCTGGCGATATTTGCATCCTGGTAAGAAGTAATACTGAAGCTCGTGCTACTGTTGAGTATCTGATGGGTCAAAACATTCCCGTTATTTCAGGAGAAGCTTTGTTGATTGCAAATAACTCAGCCGTTAGGCTATTAATCAACACCTTACATGCAATGACCGCAAAGCGTGATGAAAATGCGCTGTACAAAGCAAACTGTGTTTATCTATACAATAAAGAACTAAACAAGGAAGTTAGTCCTGAAGCATGGCTTTTATTAACCACAACAGATGCCTCCGAGCTGGGTAATTATTTGCCAATAGAAGTATGCAACAACTGGTTTTTGTGGCAACAACTACCTCTTTTTGAACTAATTGAACAGCTTATAAAAGCCTATCGGCTGAATCAGGCTACTGTTCACCTTCCATACTTACTTGCTTTTAGAGATATGGTAAGCAATTTCGTTAAACAGGGAGAACGTGGCATAACCGCCTTTTTAAATTGGTGGGAAGAAGAAGGCCAGGGGAAAGCGCTACCATCTTCGGAGCAAAGTGATGCCGTGCAAGTAATGACCATCCACAAGTCAAAGGGATTGGCTTTTGATGTAGTTATGCTACCATTTTGCAGCTGGAATCTTGACGGAATGACCAATAGCATTTTTTGGGTAGATACTGTAAATACGCCATATGCTATGCTCAATAGTGCTCCTGTACATTACAAAAAGAGCCTCGGACAATCTGCCTTTGCTAAAGCTTATTTTGAGGAGTTGCTGTTTAACTATATGGATGCACTCAATATGCTATATGTAGCAACAACCAGAACCCGCAGTCACTTATACATTTCTGCACCGGGGCAAGTAACTGGCAAAGACGAGCAATTTAGCCTATCGGGCGATCTGCTTTATTCGCCGCTTAAGCTTTATGCTTCAGAACTGCAGACAGATTTTGACGGCGAAAGCCTTCGGATAGACCACCCTGTGCTTTCTGCTCCGAAAAAAGCGAATCAGGAGGATGAAAACAGTCGCTTTTCTGAGGTAGAATGGGCATTTAATGAGTATCCGCTATCTGGCCGCTTGGCCGAAACACTCAGCGATAAAAAAGTATTTGAACAACTGGACCTGTTAAGTGGTAACACACTGCAGCGCAGAGGAATCATTTTGCATGAGTTGCTTTCAAGAGCAAATAAAGCAGAGCAGCTACCTTTTGCATTAAAAATCATGCAGCAAGAAGGCTGGTTCAGGCAGGCTGAAGAAGCTGAAATTTTGACTTTAGCAGAAAGCGTTCTGCTTCAGCCTGATTTGAAAAACTTATTGGAAAAGCCATATCAAAGCCTCAGCGAGCAAACCATTATTAACAACACCGGCGAAAGCTACCGTCCAGATAAGGTATTGATAGGAGAAAACGAGGTAGTGATCATTGATTTTAAATTTACCGGAGAACCAAAACCCTCTCATTATAAACAGGTTGAAGAGTACAGGCACTTACTTACACAAATGGGCTACAGTAATATTTCTGCATATCTGTACTACGGATATTTAAAGGAATTAAAAGCGGTTTAAATCATTTTTCCATGAAATCATTCTTACAAGAAACCGCAGAAAACCTTATTGCCCGCTTTGGGCAAGACTTGAAGGATGTGGCTATTGTGTTCAATAATAAACGCCCTGTATTGTTTTTAAAGAAACAGTTGGGCGAATTAATCGGCAAAGCATCCTGGAGCCCGGCATTTTTTACAGTTGGCGAATTTTTTGCAAAATCAACAAGCTTGATAATTGCCGACCCTATCAGACAGTTTTTTATTCTTCATAAACAGTTTAACCTTTTGTTAAAAGCAGAAGGCAAGGCACCCATTAGCGTAGATAAATTTTATCCGCTGGCCGAAATCATTTTAAGCGATTTCAGCCAAATAGACTACGACCTTGCAAATGCCGAGGAGTTGTTTTGTGAGCTTGAGGATATTGCTGTAATACAGCATCAGTTTCCTCATTTTAACCCAGAACAGCTGCAGTTTTTGGAGCAATTTCTCGCATCGTTTTCGCAAGAAAGGCAACAAAGTTATCAGCAGAAATTTATCGATTTATGGAAAAGGATGCCAAAGTTGTACAAGGCTTTTTATGAGCAATTAAACTACGAGGGGCTAATTACAAACGCACAATTATACCGAAACCTGGCAGAAACCGATAAGCATGAATTTCTAAATAACTATAAACAAATTGCCTTTGTAGGTTTTAATGCACTGAACAAAGCAGAAACAACGCTTTTTAAAAAGTGGCAAGATGAAGGCAAAGCAATTTTCTATTTCGATACAGATACCTATTATGTAGACGATGAGTTACAAGAGGCCGGATTGTTTATAAGAAAAAACTTAAACAAAAATGACCTGGTGAATGCCTTGGGCGAACCTCCCTCATTTATTATACGGCGGAGGCAAATCAACGTGATACAGGTCCAGGGACACACTTCGCAAGCTAAAGCTATAAGTACCTTTTTAAAACAAGGTTCGGTAGGGGATGATCCAGGCAAGACAGCCATTATTATAGCAGACGAAAGCTTGCTTATACCGGCTTTACAAACCATTCCTCCCGAAGCCGGCAAAGTGAATGTTACCATGGGCTATCCTTTGGCGCAATCGACCGTATTTGGGATGATAGACCTTTGGCTAACCATTCAGGAGCAGGTCCACAAAGAGAAAAAAGATAGTATTTACTACCGTGATGTACGAGCGTTCTTATCGCATCCGCTTACGGGAGTAAAGGAAAAAGAGCGGGATATCCTTGAAAAAAGAATGCTGGATAACCAGTGGGCAGAAGTGCCTTTAACCGAACTTCATTTTTCATCCTCTCTTGCCCCAAACTTTTTTACTGTAAAGCATGAAGGACTGCAAAGCATAGATGCTTTGTATGTGCTTCTGACGGCAATTTTAGAGCAACGCCAAAAGTCGGGATTATTGCAACAAGTAGAAGCAAGCCTCATTATGACGGTGTGCAAAAGCCTCAATTTATTGTATGATGGCCTTTCCTCTTACACAGAAAATCTTCCTCTGCCATTTGTGCTTTCTTTAATTAGAAAAGCCTTGCAGGGGATGTCTGTGCCTTTAGAAGGAGAGCCTCTGCGCGGAATTCAGGTAATGGGTTTGTTGGAAAGCCGATGCCTGGATTTTGAAAATATGATTATTTTGGGTGTGAATGAAGGCACACTTCCGGTTTTGAGCAATTCGCCAAGTTTTATTCCTGATAGTATACGCCGGGTTTATGGATTACCAGTACTTGAAAATCAAGATGCTATTTCGGCCTACCTTTTTTATAGGTTGCTGCAACGCGCAGAAAATATCAGCATGGTATATAACTGTCTTGTTGACGAAAGTAATAGTGGAGAACCCAGCCGTTTTTTAAAACAGCTGGAGTTTGAAAGTAGCTTCCAGTTTAAGTACCATAATCAGCACCAACCTGTAAAAATTGAGCCAATAAGCAATTTAACAATTGAAAAGAAGGGCAAAGTGTGGACAGCCCTCCAACGCTTTCTTCAGGGCAAAGGCAATTGGAATGATGAAAAAATATCCGCTACTGCGTTAACAACTTATTTAAATTGCCAGTTACAGTTCTTTTTAAGGTATGTGGCGAAAATCCAGGAACCAAAAGAAATTTCCGAGAATCTGGAGGCGAATCAGGTGGGCTCGGTGCTTCATCAGGTTATGGAGTGGTTCTACATGGAACATCCTAAAAATGCCTTGATCTCTGCAGAAGCTATTAAACAAAAACGAAAAGACATTCCTTTACTTTGCCGTCAAGCGTTGTCTATGGTGTTGTTTAACAATAGAGAGCACTTGCGGAAACCAAACAGTATGCAGCAAATTATTTTAAGGATTGTTGAGGAATATGCTGATGCTATTTTAAATCATGATGAAACCATTGCCCCATTTAAAATTATAGAGCTTGAGAATAAAAAGGATTATAAATGGCGCTTCCCGATCGATATTAAAGGCAAGCCTAACCAAGTGTCACTATATGGCATTATAGACCGTGTGGATGAAAAAGATGGAATTACCCGCATTGTGGACTATAAAACAGGAGGTGGTGATGAAGTTCGGTTTAGTTATTTGGATGATTTATTTGAACGAGACGGCAAGCGACAGAATAAAGCCATGATCCAAACCTTGTTTTACACTTACATCTACGAACAGGTGAAACAGGTTCAAAGGGTCGAGCCTAATTTATACATCGTACGAAAAATGAAAGCAGATGGCACCCTGTTTTTTAGTGGAGGAAGAAGCGGTAAAACCCTCTTACAGGCAGAACACCTTGAAGAGTTGAAAGGTGGGTTCCAGGTGCATTTAAAGAGTTTACTTGAAGAACTTTTTAATCCCGATATTCCTTTTAACCCTACTCTTAAAGTTGAAAATTGCGGATACTGCCCTTACAAGGAAATTTGCAGGAGATAGCTTGAAAGTTAGTCGGGAAATTCCAAAGCTAGTATAATTGCATGATTGCTAAGGGCTTCTACATCTATTTCGTTGGCATCCCACAGTGCCAGGCCATCTCTTTCATGCAACAATCTTCCTTGCATTTCAAAGGCGCCACTCAACACAAATGCAAAAAATGCCCACGCAGAGCCATTAGTTGAATACACATCCTCTTGTCTTCCATCAAATAAGCCAATGCTCAATTTAAAGGAGTTTTCGATGGGGCCTGCTATCCTAAATAGTTTGTTCTTATGAGACTCCAAATTAAAACCAAATGCCTCAATGGACGGATAAGTTATCGGCTCTCGCGGGTTTATCCAGATTTGCAAGAAGTTGATCCAGTTGTCGGGATAAGGGTTCAGAAGATCAAACGTTGTACCTGCCGGAAGATCAAGGATAACTATTTCTTCTACATCTACCTCCTTCGCCAGAATTTCGGATTTAACAATCACACTTCCTGTAATTGGAATAATCAGTATTTGAGCATCATATGCTACGGCTTGGTGCAGAGATTGCCCGGCAGCCAGCATTTCATCATTAAGAGCATTAAGTCTCGCAAAAGGGACCTTAAATTCATTTTGATATGATTCGAAATTGAAAGTAAAATAACGCCTGGCTATCTCCGTTTCTGATAAGCCGCGCTGATCTGACAAGTATATTTTTCCTGGCGACGGGTTCATTCGTATGATAATGAATAAATTGACAAATAAGGCTGCAACTGAAACAGGTTGGTTAACATCTCTTTTTCAACTTGAGATTTATCAGACACTACTAAATAGTTATCAATCGTATCGTGCCATGTTAAAGGGCTTGAAAAAAAATTTATCGCAACCTGATGCTTTGTTATATCACGAATATCCGAATTGATTATTTCGAATCTGAAACTTTCAAATTTCAAGAAATGCTTCCCCAAAATATTAAGCACATCCGGAGTGGTTTCATTTAACTGTTGTAAATAGCCTGTAACCGCTGCACTAACCAGGAAATGAAGCTTCTCAGATTTTGGATCGCTTCTTAGAATTTCTGAGAAAGTATTATATTTTCTCTCTTGATTGTAGAATTGCGCCTGCATTTTAAACTCCAGATACGTATCTTCAAATATCATCTTCTCCCAAGCCTTGGCAGAATTGGCATCAATAACTTTCCGGTAGCATAATCTAATCGTCCCTTTAGGCATAGTATAATAGAAAAAAGGCGCTAGATTAATACAACGCCTCAATAAACATGTTTACTTAAGCCGAAACATTCAGCTTAATAGAAAGCACAAAGCCTGCTGTAGTACTGCCGGTTACTGTAGCCATTTCGAGGGCGGTACCATCACTAAATACGTTGTCATTAGCATTGTAGGTATAGCCCGTCATGCCTTTAGCGTAGCCATTTACATTAGCCACGGCAGAACCTGAGCCTTCAGGAAACGCAATTTGTGTTACTTTAAGCGAAGTACCACTAGCACTGTAAATATGTACATGGATATGGGTGGCACGTCCGCCATACCAACCCGGGAAAATACTAGTAAATGTTACCAGGCCATTGGCATCCGCAACCTGCCGGCCTCTTAAAAAGTGTACTGATTGATAGTTGGTAGATTGCATTCCGGTGCCTCCATACTCAGAATAATTACCCTCTGCATCGCAATGCCAGATATCTACTATCGCCCCAGCCAAACCAGCACAACTGTTATTGGTATTTCCAATAGTGATTTTTGCTGTCATAGTGAAACCCGAGCGTCCGTCGCGAATATCGCTGCGAACATATGAAGCCGGCGATTTTGTTGGGAATGGGCCTTCAGTCTCGGTAGGAGCAACTGTACAGCTTGTATTGCTATTTCCGGTATTAGTAACCGTTTCCGAGCTTGACCCGGTTTGGGTGGTTTCTGAACTGCTTTTTTTACAAGCTTCGATTAAAACTGGTGTTGAAACCGCTCCTATCATTAAACTCTTAAGAAAACTTTTGCGTTCCATATTTTAATATTTATTTAAGGTACCTATTTATTATTAACAAGCTTAAAAATGAAAAACTTGAACGAAGGTTGTAATAGCACCCTAATATTTTCAAGGTGTATCGACATATAGTAAAAAAGTGCCGATAAGCTGGACTCTCGTTGGTTTATGATTAAGTTAGAAGGGGCAAATGAAGATAAGATGAAATACGCCGATGTATGGGTAGTTTAGTCAATTGTATCGATGAATGGATTGAACAGCTGACAAAAGCTTAAAATAATGGCACAAAAAAAGCCACACACTAGTGTAGCTTCAATAGCCTTGACAGTTTTTTTTAATCTACCTTCTTATTTGAACCCGAATATCAACGGAAACAAGAAAGCCACGATGATTGCCCACAAACAATAAACGGGCAGATAAAAAGAAATGGCTTTTCTCACACCAGCAATGTCTGTCTTCCCTAACACTGCCCTCAAGAGCTGTCCCGTTACTAATAATAAATTAATTAAAATTAAAACATTGCCCCCCAAAACCGCAGCTCTATTTGGAGTAATCCCCCATTCGGAAATGCGAAACAAAATGGCAGAAAGCGCAATGCTGTTAACAACTACAGTTACGGCAGATAAGAGAAAAAGCACCCAAATTTCCGCCTGGCTTTTAGTTGCTGTCGACGTTTCCGACACCGAAAACAAAATGATAGCCATCACACCAACTAATAAACCATTAAAAATCAGTAAAAACTCCCTGTCATTATAAGGGTCTTTGCCCGAATATATCATCGCCACAAGGTAAATTACCAGCATCACTAATACCAACGGACTGAATAGTTTAGCAATTACCGGTGAAACTTTACCTACCAATTGCGGATTGGTTTGGGTAAGATAAGTGCCTACAATGGGCGCTGCAGCAAGCCCGAATATTCCAACATTTTCAAAATAAAACTTTTCAATATTGAATCCGATCAATGAAAAAAGCCCAATGGTTATAGCTGTCATAATTGCACCAGCTATGAGGATAAGGGTTGTTACGACGACCAAGTCGCCATTATACTTTAAAAAACCAAGCCGCCTCTCCACGTTATTCCTCTTCTCACCAACAAAAGCAAAACCCAATATCGCCCATAGAAATAAAAGCAAATGGAGGCATGATAAAATTAAGGTATCGCTTTTTTTAGCATCGGGAAGAGTATTAATAAAAACTAAGCCAGCGAAGGTTACGGCGGCCATAAAGACTATTTTACTGATGGATAGTTTGTTCTTCCAGGCGAAATAAGATATTAATAGCGGAAAAACCACAAAACCGGCATTTCTGGAATAGAAAAACTCTTCATCAATAGATAAAATTGCCGGCAACTTCGCAATAAATCCTGCAACCAGCGAAGCAATTATCACAAGAAGTACTTCCTTGCCAGTGCCCCAATTAATCTCTTCACTTTCGTAATTTAATCTTTCATTCCAAAAATCAGCAAGTACGTTACCTTTCAAATCCGGATATAGGCTTGTAAATTCTCGTTTAAAAGAGGCCTTATTACTCCGGTACATTTTTTCGAGCTGCCTGAAGTCGTTCTGATGAATTAGAATTTCGTCTTTCATGAGATTATGTTTTAATGTGTTCTAGCCGATATTTAATGAATGATAAACAGGTTCCAGATATTTAATTGAGTCTTCTTCAAATTCAAAGAATCGATATAAAATATATAATCGTTAAATAAAGCACTTGTTATTATAACATTACAATATGTAAAGTACTTTGCATTTCAAAGTTAGTAGATAAATTTTGATTATACAAGACCAGTGAGAATTAAGCGGTCAACAAAATATCGGCACAGGAAAAGCAAATGGAATCATTCCCGAGAAAATAAAATGAAAACAAAAAAAGAGAGTTGGCACTCTCTTTCTACTAGGTTTATGTAGCCTCGACAGGAATCGAACCTGTATCTAAAGTTTAGGAAACTTCTATTCTATCCATTGAACTACGAGGCCCCTAAATGGTGATTTAAGAATGCAAATGTGCAAAAAATTGAACAAAATCAATAAGCATTTTGCACATTTACACAAACAACTCATTTATAAAAACTTACCGCACTATCGAACCATTTCCAGTGCCGGTAGCTGGCGAAACAAAACTTAATTTTCCGTCGCCGTTTTCAGCCATTAAAATCATGCCTTGAGACAAAATTCCCTTGATTTCTCTAGGCTCCAGGTTTACTAGAATACTTACTTGCTGGCCTATTATCTTTTCAGGCTCAAAAAACTCGGCTATACCAGATACAACCGTACGCTGGTCGATGCCAGTATCTATTTTAAGTTTTAAAAGCTTCTTGGTTTTCGCCACTTTCTCAGCTTCCAATATTGTTCCAATACGGATATCTAAGCCATAAAAATGCTCGTAAGTTATGTTTTCTTTAGCAGGCTCAAGCTCAACCTTTTGTACGCCGGCAACAGCGGCTTCGGCTTTATTTTTCAGTTTTTCAACTTGCTTCTCAATAACGGCATCTTCCACTTTCTCAAACAACAAAACCGCTTCATTTAACTGATGGCCTGGTGTGAACGCTATTTCATCATCATAGAAAACAATATCCTTTTGCAAATTGAGCATGCCGAAAACTTTCGCAGCAGCACCTGGTAAAAACGGCTGCATTAATGTACCCACGTGGGCAATTATATGAAGGCAGTTTTCCAGAACCTCCCTCGTTGAAACCGGGTCGGTTTTAAACGTTTTCCATGGTTCCTTTTCGGTGAGATATTTATTTCCGGTACGAGCTAAATCAATTACCGAAGCTAATGCCTGACGGAATTTAAAATTCTCCAGGTTTTCTTCAACGTCCGTGTATGTTTGAGAAATCTGCTCCTTCAACCCCTGGTCAGCTAAGATACCATTGCCAATAACTCCTTCATAGTATTTATGCATCAGTATCATTACCCTATTCACGAAGTTTCCAAGAATAGCAACAAGTTCATTGTTAATTCTTGCCTGATAATCCTTCCATGTGAACTCACTGTCAGAGGTTTCTGGTAAAATAGAGGTTAACACATAACGAAGCTCATCCTGTTTTCCGGGGAATTCTTCAAGGTATTCGTGCAGCCACACAGCATGGTTTCTTGATGTTGAAAGCTTATCGCCCTCCAAGTTCAAAAATTCATTTGCAGGAACATTTTGCGGTAAAATGTATTCGCCGTGCGCATGCAAAATAGAAGGGAAGGTAATGCAATGGAAAACAATATTATCTTTTCCGATGAAGTGTAATAGACAAGAGTTGTCTTCTTCATTTGACTGCTTCTTCCAGTAAAGCTTCCAATCCTTTCCATTATCCTGCGCCCATTGTTTGGTTGCAGAAATGTATCCAATTGGTGCATCCATCCAAACATATAATTTCTTTCCCTTAGCTTCTTCCAAGGGAACATCAATTCCCCAATCTAAATCGCGGGTCATAGAACGAGGTTGCAATCCCGACTTAAGCCAGGAACTGCATTGGCCATACACATTGGTCTTCCATTTGTTCTTCTTTCCTTCCAATAACCACTCTTCTAACCAAGGCTGATATTTATCCAATGGAAGATACCAGTGTTTGGTTAACTTCAACACCGGTTCCTTTCCACTTAAGGTTGATTTCGGGTTGATTAAGTCAGTTGGATTGAGTGATGTTCCGCATTTTTCGCACTGGTCGCCATAGGCACCGTCGCTTTTGCAGTTAGGGCAAGTACCAACAATGTAACGGTCCGCCAAAAACTGGTCGAACTCTTCATCGTAATATTGCTCAGATTCCTTTTCAACAAACTCGCCTTTCTCATACAAGTTTAGAAAAAACTCTTTTGAAAGGTCATGGTGTATTGGAGATGAGGTGCGGTGATAAATATTGAAAGCAATGCCAAAGTCCTCAAAACTCTTTTTTATCTGGCCATGATATTTATCAATAATTGCCTGAGGAGTAGTGCCTTCCTTTTTAGCTTTTATAGTAATTGCAGCTCCATGTTCGTCGGAACCGCATATGTAAACAACGTCTTTCTTTTTAAGGCGCAGATGCCTTACAAACGTATCTGCCGGCAAATATGCACCGGCCAAATGCCCAATATGCAATGGACCGTTTGCATAAGGCAATGCAGAGGTTACGGTAAATCTTTTAAACTTATCTAGTTCTGACATTAATTTTTCAATTAGAATCAGGCAAAGATAACATTTAGAGGCCTCTAAATTTGGGAATTTGCAAATGTATAAGCCCGTAGCTGCCTATATAATTCGCATATTTGTTTGTTAATTATGCAAAACACAACGCTCTCTCCGCCCTACCTAAAAAAGGGCGACAAAATTGCAATAACCTGTCCTGCAAAGAAACTTCCTGATAATATTCAATCGGCAATTTCAATGCTTGAAGGCTGGGGGCTCGAAGTCGTATTAGGAGAAACTGTAACAGCTTCGCACCACCAATTTGCGGGCGATGATGAATTACGCCGAAAGGACTTACAAAGATTTTTGGATGATGAATCTGTAAAGGCAATAATCGCAGCCAGGGGTGGTTATGGAACGATACGAATTATCAGCCAACTTGATTTTTCGGCCTTTCAACGCAATCCTAAATGGCTGGTTGGATTTAGCGATATCACTATACTTCACAGCCACATTCATGCAAATTTTAAAGTACAAACTATACATGGGCAAATGCCTTTGAATGTGCCTGACGCCACGAAGCCTTCGCTGGAATCGTTACGCAAAGCTCTTTTTGGGGAAAAACTAGAGTACGAAATTCCGTATAGCGAATTTAACCGCGACGGCGAGGCTAGTGCAGAAGTGATAGGCGGAAATTTAACGCTGCTATCTATCTTAAAAGGATCTCCATCAGATATCATATATGATGATAAAATTCTCTTTATTGAAGATGTTGGAGAATACTTATATTCTATCGACAGAATGATGTGGGGATTAAAATTATCGGGAAAACTAAACGGGCTTAAAGGCATAATTGTTGGGGGCTTTACCGGTTTAAAAGATAATGACATCCCTTTCGGGCAGAGTATTGAAGAGATCATTTTAAACGTCGTTAAAGATTATGATTTCCCGGTATGTTTCAACTTCCCTGCTGGGCATGTTTCTGATAATCATTCTGTTATTTTAGGAAAAAGTGTAACTTTAATAGTAAAAAACGGAAACGTAGAAATAAAAACGCACTAATCAAACCTTTTACAATCTTAAAACTTATCTATCTAAATGCGCCTCAAACCTATCCTGGTAAGCTATTTCATTTTTATTTTTTACATGCACAGCTTCGGGCAAGCTATAAAGAACGACTTTGCCGATCTCGAAAGTGCCAAAACAGTACTTGTAAACAAAACCTACATTTTTAGCAGCTCAACGGCTGGTTTTGGAAAAAAGCAAGAGTTTCCAAAAAACGGCAAAAGGCAGTCGACTATATTTAAAGAAGAGAAAAACAGCACCTGGCTACTCATTTCCATGCCCTATAGCGGCACCTTTTCATTTGAGGTTTCACCTAAAGACCCCGCCGATGACTATGACTGGATGGTTTACCGCTACAATAAAAAGCTTGGCTCAGACATTGCGCGAAATATTGCCCAGCCCCTGCGTTCCAATATATCCAGAAACGACCACAGTGTTGCCGGTAAAACCGGATTAAAAGACGGATTTCAAAACATGTTCGCTGTTGCCGGACCCGGAAAAAGTTTCTCGAAAACCATAGAAGTTAATAAGGGCGATACTCTGGCTTTGATTATTGACAATATTTATAAAACTGGGAGCGGCTTCACTTTTAACAGCAAACTAGTATTGGGATTTCCGCTTACGGCGATAATTAAGGGCCGTGTTTTTAGCAATGCCGATAAAATGCCTTTACCCGCTCAGTTAATATGCGAAGATGATTCTACCGGAACATTAATTTCGCAGGCTATTGCAAATGGAACCGGCGCCTATGCTATAAAAGTTCCGACGGGGCGCTCATTAAACCTTACCGCAAAATATAAAAACTTCATTTTTAAGTCTGCCGATGTTATATTGAATAAGGCGGCTGATAGCGTTAACTTCTATTTAGAACCAGTTGATGATGGAAAAAAACTAATTCTGTTTAACATTCATTTCGCTCCTGATAAAGATATTATATTGTTTAGCGCAGAACCAGAAATTACACGTCTCATTAACTTTTTAAAAGAATACCCCGATTATGATGCCCGGATTATCGGCCATACAAATAACAATCCTTTTGCAGACTCACGTTATCTTCAACGGCTATCTTTTAACAGGGCAATGGCTGTAAAGAAAAAACTACTTGCCAGCGGTATAATTGAAGATAGAATTTCGTGTATGGGCATGGGCGGAAAAGCGCCTATTGTAACCAGCAAGGATCCATTTGAGGCCATGAAAAATTTAAGGGTTGAAATAGAACTAAGCTTACGGACAGAAGAAGAAACAGTAAAAAAAGCGGGGCAATAGCCCGCTTTTTTTTTGTGAAAGTTTAATTTGTTTTTAAAAGGACACAAAGAACCTGCTTACTATTTTCATCGCCGTTTGTGAGCTTTTGCTCATGCAGGTTTTATTTCTTATTATTTATCCCACCAAACCGGAACTTTCATCGCTTCTCGGAACGCTGCTGGAACGTCGTTCGGGATATTTTCTGCATTATATGACCTTTCTGAGGAAGGATATGGAAACCTCACCGGAATGATATCGATTTCGGGTGCAACTTCAAGAGGTTCTCCCGGATAAACTTCATTATTTAAAGGCAGATTAGGAAAACCGGTTCGCCTAAAATCATTGTAGGCTTCGAATTGCAGGTAATTTGCGATGTATTTCTGTGTCATGATTTGATCATAAGCTGTATTAGGAATTAGGCTTAGCACATTATTTGCCAAATATGTTGTTACAGGTGCTCCGGTAATTCCATACATATTCATTGAAGCCGTAATCCCTTGATTATAAGCAGTAATAACCGCCGGAGTAACTACCCTATTAGCCCTCAAAAATTCTGCTTCAGCCCTAATAAAGGGCACTTCCGCATATTTAACTAAGTATTGAGGTGCGTCTGCAGCACTATAAAACGGACCGATAGAAGAATAATTATTCAATGGAGTAGGGGCAGCATCATTAGTAACACCAACAAATAACCCGGAATCTGGACCAGCAACAGCACGCGAAACCTGAATCTCCAATCTCGGATCGAATCTAGACTCTAACAAATTGATATAATAAATTGAGGGCTTCGGTGCAGTGCTCCATTTTCCGTCAATAGCAAACTGATACCAGGGATTTTCAGTATTAGGATCGGCAGTGTAAGCCATTATCGGCATGTCTGTGGCTGTAATTGCACCGGCGTCCAAGGCTTGGATTGCCAAATTGGCCTGCGTTACTGCACTATATCCCGGGGCGTTAGACAATCGAAGATAAAACCGGGCTTTTAAGGTTCTAGCCAGTTTTTGCCATTTAGACATGTTTCCGTTATATATTAGGTCATCCGCACCGGGTGTTCCAGTATTTTGGCCAGCTTCAGCGATAGCTTCATCAAGCAAAATCTGAATTCCTTTATAGATATCCTCCTGCTTGTCATAGACAGGCTTGAATACGTCACTTTCCCCTAGCGATGCTTGCGAGAAAGGCGCATCACCAAAGGCATCGGTAATATATGACATGTTCCAGGCTAACATAATTTTTGCTATTGCACTATAACCTGGCTTTCCATTGGTATTGGCCAAAGCGATAAGATTTCTACAGTTCTTAATTACATCCGTATAGGAAGAGTAACGCCAAAAATTGTCGGCATCGTTACCTGTAAACCGATAGTTACCTTCATGGGGGCCTGCAACCGCGTAGGCAAGGTGTTTGGTCCAAAAGCTCGATACGCGCACAGGAGATCCGCCAGCAACCTCAAAAGAAAAAGTAGCTAGTATTCCCGGAAGCAATAGTTGTTCATTTACAGCAGCGGGCGAATTAGGATCTTCGTTAATATCGAGATACTTCTTACACCCGTAAAATGAACTTGCAAGCGGCAAAAGTGTCACCCAAAGTATTATATATAGTTTTTTCATAACATCATTCAAATTAGAATTTAGCATTTAGTCCAAAAGTGATACCTCTTGTACCTGGAGTTACTGCGTGATAGAAGCCTTGGGCATTGGTGTTACCCAACAAGTTTCCTTCCGGGTCTTTGTAACTAAAATCTGAATCTATCCAGAGGTTTCGGCCGGTTGCAGAAAATATCAAGCTTTGAAAAGGTGTTTTCTTTAACAACGATTTTGGCAACGTATAGCTGAGGGTTATCTCGCGGAGTTTTACAAAGCTGCCGTCTTCTATGAAGTTCTCGTCATAGGATGAATAAAAGTTTCTCCAGTAATTTTGATCGCGTAATACCGGGGTTGTATTTTTTGTTCCATCCGCTTTAACCCCATCATAGACAATTTCTGTACCTCTTAGTTCAGTCACTTTAGCCGTGCCGTAGAAAGTGGTGTAGAACAGGTCCATATTTAAAATGTCGCCACCTTGCCGAACGTCAACCAGGGCTGATAAAGAAAGCCCTTTATAGCTCAACGTGTTTCTTAAGCCGCCAGTCCATCTTGGAGTTGCATTTCCGATAGGGCCTAAATCATCGGCAATTTCCGGATAGCCATCGTCGGCGATCAATAACTGGCCTGCATCATTGCGTTTAAAACCCAACCCCCAAATAACTCCGTAACCATAGTTTCTATCAATCCTTATTTGAGGATTTTCAAATCCGGCGAGGAATATATTGTCTACACCTTCGGCTAATGATTTCAGTTTAAAAGTGTTCTTTCCATAATTTAGCTGCATATTCCAATCGAAGTCTTTCGTTTTAACCGGGCTTCCTGAAACAATCAATTCAATACCGCGATTGGATAAAGATCCAGCGTTTATAACACGTTCCACAAATCCACTTGCAGATGATATCTCTTGGTTAATTATCTGGTCTTTACTCTTTTTGTTATAAAAAGACACGTCAAGATTTAAGCGGTTTCGAAAGAACCTCAAGTCTGCACCGATCTCGGTTTCTGTAACTAACTCGTTTTTGATTTCATCATTGGCAGCCAGTGTATTTGCCTGGAATCCATTTACTCCCCTAAACGGGAAATTTAGATTTCCCCTTTGCCCATCACTCGGGTTTGATTGAATAAATGTAGGAGTGGTTAAATATTCTGTAGCATCATTGCCAGCCTGCGCCCATGAAAGGCGAAGTTTACCGTAGGAGAGGTATTTATTATCCGCAATATCCAGCAGATCAGTAAAAACGAAACCAACAGAAAGCGAAGGGTAGAAAAACGAATTATTATCTTTAGGTAACGTAGATGACCAATCGTTACGTGCCGTAGCATTAAAGAACAAATAGTTTTTATAATCTAAACTAGCGCTACCGTAAATACCAACAATCCTCCTCCGCGTATCGTATTGGTACGGAGTAGTGGAAAGTGCACCTCTTATATCATAAAATCCAGGGACACTTAAATCTTCACCTCTAAGTGTTCTGGCAAGATATTTTCTGTCATTAATATTACCGCCCAATAAACCGGTTAAATTCCAGTCTCCAAAATCTTTATTACCTGATAAAATGAGGTCATTGTTAATTTGTGTGCGCTTGGTTACTGATTCAAACATCCGGCCTTGGGGTACACTAATAGTTTGAATATTTACACGTTCTTTCTGCTCGTCGGTATAAGTATCAATCCCGATTCTGTTGGTAATTTTCAACCAGGGCAGCACTTGTAAATTTGTTTCGTTGGAAGCAATTACCCTGTTTACAAGGCTTGGCAAACTATTATTATTGACAAGCCAATACGGGTTATTAAAGCCCGTTGTAAAGTTGTTTGACGCAGTCCAGGCTACATTTCCATACTTTGCATAAGCTGCTTTTGCATCAAAACTTATTGGCTGAAAGTTCAAAGCATACAAGTAAGAGCGAGCACCGTTACCTTCAGAAAGCCGATTATTTTTCGATGCTATGTAGTTTACAGAAGTCGAAGAAGTTACCTTTTGGCTTAGCTGAGTTGTAAAATTCGCAAGGACGCTATTCCTTGCAAAACGGTTATTTATTGCAATGCCATCCTGATCGAGATTTGAATATGAAAGCAAATAGGTAGATTTATTTTGCCCGCCACTTATTGAGATTGAATTGTTCCAGGACTTTCCTGTACGATAGAACTGCTTTCTTGGATCGATTACGGCCGGCATACCAATATCGTTAAGAACTTTCTGGCTTACCGCATTTTTATTAGGCCCCCAACTACCGGATGTTTGGGTAGCTGTACCTGTTTCCGCATAGCCGCCGAGTTCTGGCGGCAAACCATTTCGGTAAAATCCATCAAGCCCTTGCAGGTAGGTATGCTGATAACCGTCGGTGTACGGGTCGTCGAACGATGCGCTCGAAGCGAAAGATATATCCGGATACTTTTTGTCTGATATTTTACCTCTTTTGGTAGTAATAATTATAGCTCCAAATGCTCCGCGAGATCCGTATAATGCCGTTGCACCGGCGCCTTTCAAAATTTGTATGTCTTCAATAATATTAGGGTCTATATCTATAGCTCTATTTCCCCAGTATCCATTAAACAAAGGGTCTTCCACATCCGCGCCAACTGCCCTGTTACTCGAATTATCGACAGGAATACCGTCTATTACAAATAATGGTTGATTGTCTCCTGCTGTTAACGACGTTGTTCCACGTATAACAATCCTGGCAGCGGCGCCAGCCTGTCCTCCCGAGTTGTTAATCTGAACTCCTGCAACTTTTCCAGCCAAAGCATTTACTATGTTGGTTTCTCTGGATGTTGCCAGGTCTTGGGCGTTAACCTGTTGCGTAGCATAAGTTAATGCCCTTTTTTCCTTTCTAATACCCAACGCAGTAACAACAACCTCGCCTAATTGCCGGGTATCTTCCGTCATTATTACATCGATTACAGTCCTCGAGCCCACCGTAATTTCCTGGCTAGCATAGCCTATATAAACGAAAACCAAAATGGAATTTTCCGAGGGTACTCGTATCAGATACTTCCCATTAGCAGTTGTTTGGGTACCAGTTGCAGCCCCTTTTACTCTAATACTTACGCCAGGAAGAGGCAAGCCATCCGCCTGTGACGTAACTGTTCCAGTGACAGTTATATCCTGAGCCATTGCATACGAGCACAACAACAGCAACAAGAAAAACAATCTTGTAAAAAGTTTTCTCATACTTCTCTCTTAATTAATGATTAATAAAAAAAGCTATATAGCTGCAGTAACATTCAGTTACTGCTCATGCAAATAGTTTCGAACGAACGGGGGCAATTAAAACACCCCATGGTAATTGAGAACCAGCTTAAGGCAGATGAAATTAACTACGAAATCATCGTAAATAATTAAAATGATAACACCCTATTAAAATGAAATGTTTTAGTTTCTTATTTGTAGAGATAAACCGATTTGGTAAAAATAGATATGGCCTTTGGGAAGTATCAGTTTTATTGAAAGTATCAAAAAACAGGAAAGGGCAACCACATGGGCCACCCTTTCGTACTGCATTTATATTTTATTCTCTCTCTACCTGTATGTTGGATTTTGAATCATGTTTGGATTTGCACGCATTTCAAACCCAGGAATTGGAAGGTAATAAGCTTTGTCTGTTGACTTTAACACTTTCTTTTTCTCGCTGCCGTCATCCGGTGCAAATGGCTGCCTATCTATTTCGATATTTCGCCTTCTGAGATCAAAATAGCGATGCCCTTCAAAAGCGAGCTCCCTAAAACGCTCGAGGTATATCTCATTTAACAGGTCAGTCTTATTGTTATAGGCAACATTTACATAATTTTTAATACGTTCTCTACGCAAAGTATTTAAATCATCAGCAGCTTTTTGAATATTATCGGCAACACTTTGACTCTCGAGATAAGCTTCAGCACGAATTAAGTACATTTCTGCTACCCTTAATAGCTTAATGTCGGCCAGCCCAGGCGTGGAGGTGACGTTTCCTCCTAAATACTTCGCAACAATATACCTGGTTTTACCCGAGGGCCTTACAATGTTTGTATCTAAAAAATACGATGCAAACCTCACATCATTAACCTTATCAATGGATTTAATAAGCTTCAATGAAGCACCAAAATCTACGGTCTGTACAACTCCGGAACTTGTGGAAGCGTTGTAAAAAACCCCTATACGGTCGTTGCCACTTTCTCGCTTTAACTTCCAAATCACTTCAGAAACATTAGCATCCGTCCATATTCCTGGGAATTGATCCCTGTTAGCCAACGATGAAGAACTTATCACTTCAGTGGTGGAGGCAATAGCCGCATCCCATTTCTTCTCATACAGGAAAACGCGAGACTGCATGGCAGGAATTGCTTTAGCCGTTACGCGGGTAACATCAACAAACGTTGCCGGCATTAATGCTTTGGCAGCCGCAAGGTCAGCTTCAATATTGGCAAATGTTTGCGCAACAGTTAAACGCAATGGCTTTACATCGGCAGGGTTATCATTAATGCTCTCCATATAAGGAACTCCTAATGAGCCCCCTTCATAATTTTCGGCATAGCTTCTCAAAACTTTGAAATGGCTAAATCCTCTTATTGCTAGCAGCTCTGCTTTAAGCTGACGTTTTAAAGTTTCCTCGGCCGGGGTCGAAGGAATTTTGTCAATTACTCTTAATACCCTGTTTGCCCTGTCAATAACTGCATAGTTAGACTGTGTATTAGCAACGGTACTTGAAACCGCACTGTTCCCCCAATTGCCTAGAGTATTCGCATCTTCGGCTGTAATAGCCCAATTGTAAGTAGAAACACTTCTTCCAGTATTGTTTTCCAGGGGGAGGTAATTTTCATCAGACAAAAGAGAACTAATAATTATATCAGCGTTTCCTGCAGTGCGAAACTCAACACTTGTATTTCCCATAATCGCATAAACACCAATTACCGCCTTAGATAAATCCGACATAGAAGTAATCGCATTCTCCGCATTGATAACATCTGTGGGCTTCTGATCCAGGATGTCATTACATGACGAAAGTGCTGATAAACTTAGAGTAAAAACTAATAAAGCCTTTTTATATCTCCTGTGCATCTCTTTTTTAAAAGTTTACGTTAAAGCCTAAGGTATACGTCTTTGGGTGGGGGTATTCAAAAAACGCGGTAGTGTTATTGTCCTCCGGATCAAAACCGGTCCATTTAGTCCATGTATGTAGATTTTGAGCCTGAACAAAAATACTTGCCTTCTGAATTACCTTTATTCTTGACAAAACGTTCTTCGATAAAGAATATCCAATTTTTAGATTTCTGAATCTTATATATGAGGCATCCTGAACGTCCTTTGATGAAATTGACCGCTTCGTTCCAAACCTTTGAACATTCGCTATATCCCCCTCTTTTCTCCATCGGTTTAATACAATGGTAGATTGATTCGATGCTGCAAATGCAGAACTCTCATTAAAGAACTCTTCATTATTTAATTTATAAAAGCCCTCTGCATAAGTAAAAAAAGCGTCGGCATAGAATTGCCTGAATTTCAAACTCGAATAAAATCCTCCCTGAAATGGAGGCTGAAACGTGCCAAGCCCAGTTACTCCTTGACTGGTAAGGTCGTAATCATTGCTAATAGTACCATCAAGTTTATAATATTGTGGCTTTCCCTCTTTTGGGTCAACACCCGCCCACTTTCCAAGGTAGAATGAGCCGAATGGCAACCCTTCCCTC